>JAAYEV010000099.1 GCA_012728565.1 Clostridiales bacterium | reverse complement strand
TGCCGGCGCGGCAATTGTGGCGGTTATAAGATAGGACGGTATGCTGGGAAGACCCATGCCCAGAATCATGCAGGTTACCATTGTAAGCACAAGGGTTGCTATTATGCTGGTACCCCCGAGCAGTATTATCGCATTTGCCATGTTCAGTCCAAAGCCGGTGATGCTGGTTACCGCTATTATTATGCCTACGATGGCACAGGCCATGGCCACCGAAACGGTACCCCTGGCACCGGCGGCAAAGGCGTCCATAAGGTCCCCAAGGGTCATCCTGGTATTCTTCTTAAACATGCTTACAATTATGGTGGCGACTATTGTCAGGAAGGCCGAATAAATAACCGTCCTGCCGCTGAATAAAAGCATATACAAAAGGAAGGCAATAGGGAGCAGCAGGTGTCCCTTCTCCCTCATAATATCCCTCGCCCTTGGCAGTTCCTCCTTTGGTATACCGTGCAGGTCCTTTTTAAGCGCCCTTAAATGGACCTGGATTATTATTCCCACGTAGTACAGTACTGCCGGAATGGCTGCGTAAACAATAATCCTGCCGTAGCTTATGCCAATCATCTCTGCCATTATGAAGGCCGCTGCCCCCATGACCGGCGGCAGTATCTGTCCCCCCACCGAAGCGGTGGCCTCGACGGCACCGGCAAACTCTTTGGAGTAACCGGTCTTTTTCATCAAGGGTATTGTAAAGGTGCCGGTGGTAACAACGTTGGCAATGGCAGACCCGTTTATGCTGCCCAGGAAACCGCTGGCTATAACCGCCACCTTGGCGGGCCCTCCCATGGAACCGCCGGCCAGCGCCAGGGCAATATCGTTAAAAAACTTCCCCATGCCACACCTGTTCATTACCTCGCCGAAGAGTATGAAAAGGAATATGTAGCTTGCCGCAACTCCCACCGATGTGCCGTATATGCCGTCGGTGCTTATAAAAAACTGGTTGACAAGGGAATCCCAGTGATATCCCCGGTGGGCGAACATGCCGGGTATGTTCTTGCCGAACAGCCCGTACAGGATGAATGTAGTAGCCAGCAGGGTGAGCGGCCAGCCGGATATTCGCCTTGACGCCTCCATCACCAGGAGGACAAGAACGGTCCCTACAACCAGGTCCATGGTGTTAATAATGCCGGCCCGTGCTATTATGTTGGGATAGTCAACCCACACATAAAGGGGAACGCAAAGGGACAACAGGGCGAGAACCGCATCATAGAACGGCAGTTTTTTCCTGTCCGTCCTGCCGCTTACCGGGTAAAGAATAAAGGATAGAAAAAGCATCATGCCGACGTGCAGCGACCTGTGTTTCAGGGTTGCGGGTGCCCCCACGTAGGAAGTAATAAAGTGGTACAGGGAAATGGCTATACATACCCAGTAGAGCAGGCGGACCATCCCTTTACCGTCGAAGGACCTGGTCTTTTGTTCCCTGTCGTATTTTTCTATAATATCCGCCTGCTGCAGTGCTAATTTTTCCTCCATCTTCATTTCGGCCATAGCTTCAACCCCTTTTCAATTTCAAGAG
>JAAYEV010000098.1 GCA_012728565.1 Clostridiales bacterium | reverse complement strand
CGACCTGTTCGTTACCAACACCGAACGGCTTATTAGGGGAATTAAGGAAAACACCGCCAACTCGATACTGATTAAGCTCAACCAGATAGGTACCCTTACCGAGACGCTGGACTGCATCGAAATGGCAAAAAGGGCGGGCTACACCGCGGTAGTGTCCCACCGCTCCGGCGAAACGGAGGATACCACCATTTCGGATGTGGCGGTGGCGGTTAACGCCGGGCAGATAAAGACCGGCGCTCCCTCGAGGACCGACAGGGTGGCAAAGTACAACCGCCTTCTGCGCATAGAGGGGGAGCTGGCTGGCGCGGCGCAGTACAAGGGAAGGGACGTATTCTACAACCTGAAAAACGGGAAGTGATTGGTGTTGTATTTTGCAAGGGCGTGTGTTAAAATAGCTTTGTTGATTCCACGGGCAGGGGGTGCAGTAGAATGAGAATCTTCGTAACGGTAATTCACGTTATTGTCAGCCTTATTCTTATAGGCAGTATACTTATGCAGTCGGGCAAAAGTGCGGGCCTTTCGGGAAGCATAGCCGGGGGAGCCGAATCCCTTTTGGGAAAGAGCAAGAGCAGGGGGTATGAAGCCCTGTTATCCAAAATAACCACCATAGGCGCCATAACCTTTGTGATTACCTCGGTTGCATTGGTATTGCTGCAGTAAATCCATATAACAAATGAATACTTTGGGAGGTACAACAGATGAACGAGTTCTTTTACGCGGTTCCCGCGGTAGGGGCTGCTGCCCTGATATTTGCATTTATCCTGTCGGCCAGGATTGAGAAGGCCGATGTCGGCACCGACAGGATGAAGGAAATATCCTCTTACATACAGGAGGGGGCAATGGCGTTCCTTGCCAGGGAGTATAAAAGCCTTGCAATATTCGTGGTGGTACTGTTTTTTGCGCTAACCTTTCTTATAGACTGGCAGACGGCGGTATGCTTTATTGTGGGAGGACTGTTCTCTGCCGCCACCGGTTATTTCGGCATGAGGGTTGCCACCAAGGCCAATGTCAGGACCGCCAATGGAGCAAGGCAGGGCATGAACAAGGCCCTAAGCATAGCCTTTTCCGGCGGCGCGGTGATGGGCATGAGCGTAGTGGGCTTTGGAGTACTTGGATTGGGAATACTTTATATTATATTTAAAGATGCCAACATAGTGACCGGCTTCAGCCTGGGGGCCAGTTCCATAGCCCTGTTCGGCCGTGTAGGCGGAGGAATATACACCAAGGCCGCCGACGTGGGCGCCGACCTGGTGGGCAAGGTGGAGGCCGGGATTCCGGAGGACGACCCGAGGAACCCCGCGGTAATCGCCGATAACGTTGGGGACAACGTAGGCGATGTGGCGGGCATGGGCGCAGACCTCTTCGAATCCTACGTGGGGTCGATAGTGGCCGCCATGACCCTTGGAGCGGTGATTTATGCAGGCCAGGTCAGCGGCGTGCTTTTCCCGATGCTTCTGGCAGCCACCGGGATAATAGCCTGCATCATAGGAGCCCAGTTTGTAAAGGGAGACGAAAACACCAACCCGCAGAAGGCTCTTAATATGGGGACCTATGTCAGCGGGCTGATACTGGTTATTTCAGGGTTTGTGCTAAGCCGCTGGCTGTTCGCGGACCTTCGGCCCTTTTACGCCGTGGTTTCCGGCCTGGCGGTGGGCCTGATAATAGGCCAGCTCACCGAGTATTATACTTCCAGCGACTTTAAACCGGTTAAAAGGATTGCGGACCAGTCCAGGACCGGCTCTGCGACTAATATAATAAGCGGCCTGGCGGTCGGGATGCAGTCCACCGCCCTTCCGATAATAGTTATTGCGGCAGGGATTCTGGTAGCCTACAAGGTGGCCGGCCTGTACGGTATAGCCCTGGCGGCGGTGGGGATGCTTTCCACGGCCGGGATGACCATAGCGGTGGACGCCTATGGACCCATAGCCGACAACGCGGGCGGAATTGCCGAGATGGCGGAACTGCCCCATGAAGTGAGGGAAATCACCGACACCCTTGACGCGGTGGGCAACACCACGGCGGCAATTGGT
>JAAYEV010000010.1 GCA_012728565.1 Clostridiales bacterium | reverse complement strand
TCAATTCCGATAATCAACGTCTTCTCTGTGATTTGCATTATTCTTTCGTTCTGGGTATACTTCATATTAGATGCCTCCTGTGTTTTTGATTTGTGGTTACTTCTCGTGCAACTCACATTTCAAATTCTACAGTGTGGCATCTTCTTTTTCAAAGTCCATTTTATTTCACTACAGGAATGCTTCTATTTATCGGAAAAAGATGGCAAGGAGCTAATTGTGGCCGGCGGATTTGACGGTAAACTGTATTTGTACAGTACTGAAAACGACAGTTGGAACGAAGTTGATATCGGGGCAAGTCCCGAGCCTATTGACATAATAGCGGCCAGCCCTTCTACCGGTGATATCTATGTAGGCCAGTCATCGAAACACGGCGGCGGTCTTTGGAGGGGTACCGGCGGTGGTGCCAAATGGGAAAAGCTTACCGATATTACCGTCAGGGGAATAGCGGTACACCCGAAGGACCCGGAAATAATATACATGGTTGATAAAGTTACCTACCTGTCCACCGATGGAGGCAAAAACTGGGCAAAGGTGGATACCGCAGCAAACTACGGTGTATTGATACATCCCCTTTACCCGGAAACGGCCTACCTGGCCTACGCCCAGGGTGTGGTATCGGCACGTCATGACGGCACAATAACCTCCCAGCAGCAGTTTTACCTGCCTGGCGGTATGACCCGCCTTGAATTTAACCCGGCCAGCCTTAACGAATGGGCTCTAGGAATATGGGATTACCCGTCCGGTGTCGGAGGGCTTTATTATACGTTCAACGGCGGGGGTCATTGGCTGGAGGTAGGGGAAAAAATGAAAGATACGAGAATACTGGACCTATGCTTTGACCAGGACGGTAAAACCCTTTATATAGGTACCGCAGACAGCGGCTTTTGGGCACTGAATATTGAAGAAATGAAAAAAGACAGCAAATAATCAAGTAAATAAGGAGGAGCATCATGCCTTTCAATATATGCGATGCTGGTGGAAACCATATCGGGTTTATACACCGCCAATACCCGGGAGACAATAATATTTTTCTGGTCGCCCTTACAGAACTTGAGGCGGATGATACCATAGTAGATATTACAAAAGTCGAGACCCATGTTGCCAATGCCTATAACTGTAAAAACCTGCTGGGAAAGGTAAACAGGGACAAACTTAACGACATCCTGGATTCCAAGATGCGGGAGTGCCGTGAGCAAACGGGAATAACCGACAGGAGAGATTTCCTGGTTTACCTGTATCTTAAAGATACTTTCACCAAGGGATACCTGCCCTTGGAAAAGGCAATGAGGGATAGCATTGACGTTTCCAAAATCAAAGGTTACCTGCTGCTCGATATAAGAAAAATTAAACTGCGGGATGGCAAGATATACTTGGACTTTGACCTCGACTATATCGATGATGAAACAGTAGGTTCCTCCCCTCCGGTGTTCGCCAAGATTGTTGACTACCCGGTATTGCATACCGATATAATGGGAACTGCCGATGGACTTATATTTGGCGCCAACCTGACCGATTTTGGTGGAAGGAACCACGCCCATACAACCACCCTAAAGCTTTTATCCGGGAACTGCGAAAAAGAACTGGACCTACCCGTGTATGTACAGGCAAGGAAGGGGATGAGTATTCAACTGTACATTGAGGGCAACAAAA
Source organism: Clostridiales bacterium (assembly GCA_012728565.1). Classification (GTDB taxonomy): domain Bacteria; phylum Bacillota; class Clostridia; order Ch29; family Ch29; genus JAAYEV01. The sequence continues at coordinate 2,386 of JAAYEV010000010.1, read as the reverse complement.
TTAACAAGGTGTTCTGTGATGGAGTAATATACAAATTCTAAAGGAGATATGTAGGCCATCCCTAAGGGTGGCCTACAATTTTTAAGGAGCTAAATTTCCAGCTGCTTACCTATGCCCTTTTCCATCGCTTTATTGTAAACCCTGTGGGCGGCAACCAAATCCAGGGCTGCCATGCCGACACATTTAAACAGCGTTATGTCGCTGTCCTTAAGCCTTCCGGGTATTTTGCCCGTTATTACCCGGCCAAGCTCCCCGTTAAAATCCTTCTCTGAAATAATGCCCTTTTTAAGCGGGATAATAATATCCCCTGCCTCTTCCAACACGCCTTCCTTCGTGTCAAAGAATATTCCGTCAGCCCTTGTTATTATTGCTTCATCCAGCTCCCTCGCATCCGGCGTATAGGTGCCGATTCCATTCACATGGGCACCCTCTTTTACCAGTTCACCGTCAAAGGTGGGTACCCTGGAGGTTGTTACCGTAGTAATTATGTCCGCCCCGTCAACGGCCTGCTCCGACCTTTCCACCGGCACAATGTCTGCATTATAAGCGGCCAGCTGCCCCTGCATCTCCCTTGCAAAGGCTTTTGTCTTCTCGAAATCCCTTCCTACCACCCGTACCTCCTTAAGGTCCCTTACACACAGCATGGCCTCAAGCTGCGTAGCCGCCTGGCCGCCGGTCCCAATCAGGGCCGCTACCTTTGCATCCTTTCTTGCCAGGGCTTCAGTGGCGGCGCCCTGGACCGCGCCGGTCCTTAATTGGGTTAGGTATGTCCCATTGATTATTGCGGTAACTTCCCCGGTTCTCCCGTCCAAAAGTACCATCTGGGCCGGCGCCGAGGGCTTACCCAGTTGAGGGTTTCCCGGAAAAATTGATATGATTTTTACGCCGACAGCTTCCAGGTCCTCTATGTAGGCCGGCATGAATAGGCTCTGGCCGCCATGTTTTGGAATATCCAGGTTGACCCTTAGGGGAACTTCACTTTTACCCTCCGAGTATATCACCAGCGCTTCTTTGGCCGCGTCTATCGCATCCTTCATCGAAAATACCCTCTTAATATCCTCCCTTGTCAGGACAAGCACCATAACCACCCCTTTTAATATTAGACTAATAACCCGTAAACCGTGACCTGCTGCCGCCGGCAGCAAACCCCGCTTTGGCGCCTAGCAACCAATACCTGTAACCTGCGGTCTTATTAACTCCCTATTATCCTGAACCCCTCCGGCAGCGGGTCCTCAGGGTCCAGCACCAGCTGGTTGAAGCCCGTAATGTGCGCAGTACCCGAGACTTCGGTTACAACCGCGTCAAAGTCCCCCACTTTCGCCTCCTCCACCACCCGTCCCTCGAAGGGCGTGTCTATTATACTGTAATTAACCAGGATGTCTTCTTTTTTCATCTCACCGGACTTGTAGTGCAGCGCCACCCTTCCGCCGGTACCGGTGCCGGTGGGAGACCTGTCCACCTGCCCCTCGGCAAAAATGCACACATTTTTGGTATAAAGCCTGTTACCCTCCCTGACCGGCGCCTCGAACAGTATGGTGCCGTACAGCCAGTTGACCCCGGATGTGGGGTGGTTGAATTCCATTTTGGCCATCACCTTGTTCTTAATCTCCATCCCCACCTTCACCAGCCTTTCGGTGTTCTCGGGGGTCACCTCAAGGCCCACCTTTCTTACATCGAGGTACACATAAAAGGCGCCGCAGTAAGCCACGTCCACCGGTATACTTCCTATGCCGTCCACGTCAACGGGTATGTTTTCCTTGTATACAAAGCAGGGCACGTTTTGGAACCTTACCCTTTGGACCTTTCCGCCTTTGACATCGGCATAGGCGGTAACCCTCCCGGCGGGGGTGTCTATTCTTACGATGTTTTCCCCTTCCCTTGGAATAATCATGCCGGTTTCCAGCACTACCTTTGTAACGCCAATAATCCCGTGCCCGCACATTGAACTCAAACCTTCGTTATGGGTGAACAGGACCCCGAAGTCGCCGTCATCGGTTACAGGGTTAACTATAATGCAGCCGTACATACCGCTGTGGCCCCTCGGCTCCAGCATAATCATCTTACGCAGGTGGTCGTAATGTTTTAACACGTAATCCCTTTTTTCCAGGATTGTACTGCCATAGATCGGCGGAAAACCGGAAGTGACTATTCTAAGGGGCTCCCCCGCCGTGTGGGCATCGATACAGGTTATGTAATGCTTGAAATTCATCATCTTCTCTTCTTCCTTTACTTAAAGTTCGTACTGCCCCCGTGTCTTACCCGTAAGACATAAGAACCGTCCCCCTGTCTTTATGTCTTTCCAAAATGGGACAAAGAACCGTCCCTTGTCCCTTCCTTGTAAAATTCGTAATTACATGCACCAAATAATAGTTCAAGTAATAACATA
>JAAYEV010000097.1 GCA_012728565.1 Clostridiales bacterium | reverse complement strand
GCCCCGGTCTATCACAGGGAGTATAAGGAACCGGCTTACTATAAGCAGCTTAAAGACCTGGACATGGAAAGCCTTGAAATGCCGGGTGACTTTAACGATGTGCTTGTTAAGCTGTTAAGAAGTCCCAATATCGCCAGCAAGAAATGGGCATACCGCCAGTTCGACAACATGGTTGGGACCTGTACCGTGGTGGGTCCCGGGTCGGATGCGGCGGTGATAAGGATAAGGGGAACCGGAAAGGCCATAGCCTTAACCACCGACTGCAACAGCAGGTACTGCTACCTTGACCCGGGTACGGGCGGCGCCATTGCGGTGGCGGAGGCTGCCCGGAACCTGGTGTGCAGCGGGGCAAAGCCGCTGGCGGCAACCGACTGCCTGAACTTTGGTAACCCGGAAAAGCCGGAGGTGTTCTGGCAGTTCCGCCTGGCGGTGTCCGGGATGAGTGAAGCGTGCCGGGCGCTGGATACGCCGATTATAAGCGGCAATGTGAGTTTCTACAACGAAACGGATACCGACGCGGTGTTCCCCACGCCGGTGGTGGGCATGGTGGGGCTTATAGAGGACACGGCCCATATCACCACCCAGGCCTTCAAAGACCGGGGGGATGTTATAGTGCTGCTGGGCGAAAACGGCGAAGAGGCCGGGGGCAGCGAGTACCTGAAGGTTGTTCACGGCCTGGAGAAGGGCAGCGTGCCGGTCCTTGACCTTGGGCGGGAAAAGAAAGTGCAGGACTGCTGCCTTGAACTCATAAGGAACGGGCTTGTAAAATCCGCCCATGACTGCAGCGAGGGCGGTATTGCGGTAGCCCTTGCCGAAAGCTGCATATCCGGGGGCAAAGGGGCCCGGGTGGCCTTTGAAGGCTGCGGCCGCAGCGATTTGCTGCTGTTCGGTGAAACCCAGTCCAGGATACTGGTCACGGTGGAGGAGGACCGCCTGGAGGACCTTTTGGAAACCGCCGGCCGGCTTGGAGTGTCCGCCGCGGTGCTGGGACGGGTTGAGGATGAAGGCTTGGAAATATCGGTAGATGGCCAAAAAATGATAGGGCTTTCTGTTAAGGAATTGGAGACCAACTGGCGGGAGGCTTTGCAATGTATCATGGACCAGTAGCGGACGACAAGCTGCATGAAGAATGCGGCGTTTTCGGGATATACGGAAAAGAAGGCATGGACATTTCCAGGACAACCTATTACGGGCTGTACGCGCTGCAGCACCGGGGCCAGGAAAGCGCCGGTATCGCGGTGGCGGCAGGAGGCAAAATCAAGTATTACAAACAGATGGGCCTTGTGTCGGAGGTGTTCGACGACTCAATACTGGAGAGCCTGGAGGGATGTATTTCCTGCGGCCATGTTAGGTATTCCACCATCGGGGACAGCCACGTCATAAACTCCCAGCCGCTGGTGGTAAAATACAGGAACGGCAGCCTTGCGATGGCCCATAACGGCAGCCTGGTTAACGCGGATAAGCTGCGGGGAGAACTGGAGCAGGAGGGTGTAATTTTCCAAACCACCGTGGACAGCGAAGTGATTGCAAACTTGGTAGCGAGAAAGGACCGCGGCGACATCCTGGAGGCCGTCCTGGAAACCATGGACTGCGTAAGGGGAGCCTATGCCCTTATAATTATGACCGGTGACAAGCTGATAGGGGTGAGGGACCCCAACGGGATACGCCCCTTAAGCATCGGCAGAAAGGACGGTTTTTACATGCTTTCATCTGAAAGCTGCGCCTTTGACACGGTAGGGGCAAAGCTTTTAAGGGACGTTGAGCCGGGAGAAATAGTGGTTATTGACCGGGAAGGTATTAGAAGTTTTTACTACCACGGGCCCAGGACTAACAACCTCTGCGTGTTTGAGTTCATATACTTCGGCAGGCCGGACAGCGTAATGGCAGGCAAAAATATTTATATGGCCCGCCGCAGGGCGGGAGTCAACCTTTACAGGGAGTGCCCGGCTGATGCCGATATCGTGATTTCGGTGCCGGACTCCGGTACCGCGGCGGCCATAGGCTATTCGGAGGCTTCCGGGATTCCCTTTATGGAAGGACTGGTAAAAAACCGGTACGTGGGCAGGACCTTCATTCAGCCAAGGCAGAGGCAGCGGGAGATAAGCGTAGCGTTAAAGCTGAATGTACTGGGGGACATGGTAAAGGGCAAGAGGGTTGTAATGGTGGATGATTCCATAGTAAGGGGTACCACCAGCCGCAACCTGGTCAGGATGCTGAAGAACGCCGGCGCGGTGGAAGTGCATTTCAGGGTGAGTTCCCCGCCGGTACAGCACCCCTGCTACTTTGGGATAGATACGCCGACCAGGGAGAATTTGGTGGGCGCAAACCTCAGTGTTGAGGAGATAAGGGACAAAATAGAGGCGGACAGCCTTGGGTACTTGAGCCTGGAGGGACTGCTGGAGGCGGTAGGGGAAAGTACCGGGTACTGCCACGCGTGCTTCAGCGGTAACTACCCGATTGAGAAGTAAGAGGTGACAGGCGGTAAAAGAATGGGAGGGTTATTATGGAGAGGATGACCTACAGGGATTCCGGGGTGGACATCGACGCCGGCGCCAAGGCGGTGGAGCTCATGAAGGGGCACGTTGCGAAAACTCGTACTCCGGGGGTCATAAGCGGCATAGGGGGATTTGGCGCAGCCTTCATGCCAGACCTTACCGGGTACAGGGAACCGGTGCTGGTGTCGGGTACCGACGGCGTGGGTACCAAGCTGAAAATTGCTTTTATGATGGACAGGCACGATACCATAGGCATAGACTGCGTGGCCATGTGCGTGAACGATATCGCCTGCATGGGTGCAAAACCGTTATTTTTCCTGGACTATATAGCCACCGGGAAACTGGAGCCGGAAAAGGTTGCGGACATTGTAAAGGGTATATCCGAGGGCTGCTGTGAGGCCGGGTGCGCCCTTATAGGCGGTGAAACGGCGGAAATGCCCGGCTTTTACAGCCCCGGCGAGTACGACCTGGCGGGCTTTGCGGTGGGCATCGTAGACCGGGAAAGTATAATAGACGGCAGCAGTATTAAGGAGGGGGACCTATTGGTGGGCCTGCCCTCCTCGGGACTTCACAGCAACGGCTATTCGCTGGTCAGGAAAGTATTGTTCGAAAAGGAGGGTATGTCTGTCCAAACCTATGTGGAGGACTTCGGCTGCTCCCTCGGCGAGGAACTCTTAAAGCCCACCAGGATTTATGTTAAACAGGTATTGAAGGCGGTGAAAACTGCCGATGTAAAGGGTGTGGCCCATATTACCGGCGGCGGGTTCTTTGAGAACATTCCCAGGATAATACCCGACGGATTAAGGGCGGATATTTACCCGGACCGCTGGAAGGTACCGGAGGTGTTTAAGTTCATCCAGCACCGGGGCGGTATCGGGCAGCAGGAAATGTTCAGAACCTTCAATATGGGAATAGGCCTCGTCATGGCGGCGGACCCGGGGCAGGCGGAAATACTGCTTGAAAGTCTGCAAAGCGACGGCGCCGTGGTGATAGGGCGTATATCCCCGGGAACCGGAGGAATAAAACTATGGCCATAAAAAGGATAGCAGTGCTGGCGTCCGGCAGGGGTACCAACCTGCAAGCGGTTATGGACGGAATAAAATCCGGCAGGGTCAGGAATGCGGCCCTTAGGCTGGTGGTTTCGGACAACCCGAAGGCCTATGCGCTGGAGAGGGCAAGGGCAAGCGGCATAGAGGCGCTGTGGATAAACCCTGCGGCCTTCCCGGGCCGGGAGGAGTATAACCTGGAATTAATAGAACAGCTTAGAAAAAGACAAGTAGACCTGGTGGTGCTGGCGGGGTATATGAGGATTTTGACAGCGGAATTTGTCAGGTCCTTTAAAGATGCCATAATAAACGTCCATCCATCGCTTATACCCTCCTTCTGCGGAAAGGGATATTACGGCGAGAGGGTGCACAGGGAAGCGCTGGAATACGGCGTGAAGGTCACCGGCGCCACGGTGCACTTCGTGGACGAAGGTACCGATACCGGGCCGATAATACTGCAGCAGGCGGTGGAAGTGCTGCCGGAGGACACGGTGGAAAGCCTTGCCGAAAGGGTGCTGGAGGTTGAACACCTTTTGCTTCCCCGGGCGGTGGACCTGTACTGCAGGGACTGCCTTAAAATAGAAGGAAGAAGGGTATGGATTAAGGCGGATTGAAGGTTGGTACCGAGCGGTCGGCCCCATTACCCGGCAAAAAACACGGAGGTGCATTATGCGAAAGAGAGCGTTGATCAGCGTTTCAAACAAGGAAGGCATAGTGGAACTGGCAAAGGGACTGGAACAGTTGGGCTTTGAAGTAATTTCAACCGGCGGAACCGCCAGGGTATTGGAGGAAGCCGGAATAACCGTTACCTCTATATCGGAGGTCACGGGTTTCCCCGAATGCCTGGACGGAAGGGTGAAAACGCTTCACCCCAACATTCACGCCGGGCTGCTTGCCAAGAGGGATAACTGCCAGCACATGAAGCAGCTTGAAGAGCTTAACATAAAGCCCATTGACCTGGTGGTTATAAACCTGTACCCCTTTAAAGAAACCATACAAAAACCGGGCGTCAGCCTGGAGGAGGCCATTGAGAACATAGACATAGGCGGGCCTACCATGCTGAGGGCCGCGGCCAAAAACTACCAGGATGTGGCGGTGGTGGTGGACCCGGCGGATTACGGCAGCATCCTGAAGGAGCTAAGGGAAAAGGGCGAGGTATCGCTGGAGACCAAGTTTGAACTCTGTGCCAAGGTGTTCATGCACACCGCCCATTACGACGCGCTTATTACCGATTACTTCAGCCGCAAAAAAGGCGTAGATTTCCCAAATTACCTAACCTTGACCTATGAAAAGGTCCAGGACCTCCGTTACGGGGAAAACCCGCACCAGAGGGCTGCCTTCTACAGGGAAATAGGAAAAAGGGAAGGGTCCCTTGTGGAAGCGCAGCAGCTGCACGGCAAGGAGCTTTCGTTCAATAATATTAATGATACCAATGGTGCCCTGGACCTTTTGAAGGAGTTCGAACCGACGAAACCGGTGGTTATAGGGGTTAAGCATACAAATCCCTGCGGCGTGGGAATGGGAGACACCGTGTATGAGGCCTGGCAGAAGGCCTACCAGGCGGACCCGGTTTCCATATTTGGCGGTATCGTCGCGGCCAACTGCGAAGTGGATGAAAAAACGGCAAAGGAAATTAACGATATATTCATAGAGATAGTTGTGGCCCCGTCCTATACCGAAGGAGCGCTGGAAATACTAAAGAGCAAGAAGAACATAAGGATACTTAAGCTGGACAACATAGCGGGTGTAAGGAGCAGCTCGATGATGGACCTTAAGAAGGTGAACGGCGGCCTCCTGGTCCAGGACAGCGACCTGCTGCTGCTCGACGACCTGAAGGTTGTCACCCGGGAAAAACCCGATGCGGAAACACTGGGTGACCTGCTGTTCGCGTGGAGGGTGGTAAAACACATCAAGTCCAACGGCATAGTGCTGGCAAAGGACGGGCAGACGCTGGGAATAGGTCCCGGCCAGGTAAACAGGATTTGGGCGGTGGAAAACGCCATCAGGCAGTCAAGGAAGGACCTTAAGGGGGCTGTAATGGCATCGGATGCATTCTTCCCCTTCCCCGACTGCGTGGAAGCGGCGGCAAAGGCCGGTATCAAGGCTATAATACAGCCGGGGGGCTCGCTGAAGGATGAAGAATCCATACAGGCGGCGGACAGGCTGGGAATAGCCATGGTGTTCACCGGCATGAGGCACTTCAAACACTAATCATGTAATCATGGGGACGGTTCTTTTGATTTGATATGCGCTTAGAGGACATTCAATTGTGAAGTGGGATAAGTGTCCCCATTCCATAATAGAAAGGAGTGCGGATATGAAAGTACTTATTGTGGGCAGCGGGGGTAGAGAGCACACCCTCGCGTGGAAGATTGCCCAAAGCCCCCTCGTGGAAAAAATCTACGCTGCCCCCGGCAACGGCGGCATCGCGGAAATAGCGGAGTGCGTGGACATAAAGGACACCGACATAAAGGCCCTTGCCGGGTTTGCCAAAAAAGAGAGTATTGACCTGACGGTGGTGGGCCCGGAGGCACCCCTTGTGGCGGGGATTGCCGACGAGTTTGAAAAACAAGGGTCCAGGGTCTTTGGTCCCAAGGCCGGGGCCGCCCGCTTGGAAGGGAGCAAGGTTTTTGCAAAGGAGTTCATGAGAAGGCACGGTATTCCCACCGGAGACTTTAGGGTGTTCACCGATTACGACCGGGCGGTGGAGCAGGTGGATGTGTTCGGTTTCCCGGTGGTGATAAAGGCAGACGGTTTAGCGGCAGGAAAAGGCGTTATTATAGCCGAGGACAGGGCGGAAGCCGAGGCGGCCCTTAGGGAGATTATGATGGATAAAAAGTTCGGCAGTGCCGGCGACAGGGTGCTGGTGGAGGAGTTCCTGGAAGGCACCGAGATGACCATGCTGTGTTTTGTGGACGGGAAAACCATTGTTCCGATGGAAAGCGCCAGGGACTATAAGAGAATTTTCGACGGCGACAGGGGACCCAATACCGGCGGTATGGGAACCTTCTCCCCCAACGACGTTTATACTCCCGACATAGAGCGCCGGTTCAAAAACGATATAATGCTCCCCGTTCTTGAGGCCTTGAACCGTGAAGGCATTGAGTACAAAGGCGTCCTGTACTTCGGGCTTATGGTAACCCGGAACGGCATAAAAATTTTGGAATTCAACTGCCGTTTCGGGGACCCCGAAACCCAGGTAATACTGCCGCGGCTTGACTGCGACCTTGTGGAAGTTATGAATTCGGTGGTGGACGGAAGGCTGTCCAGTCAGCAAATCCGCTGGTCGGACAAGTCCTGTGTATGCGTGGTGCTGGCCTCCGGCGGTTACCCCGGCAGCTACAAAAAGGGAGTTCCCATTGAGGGCCTTGACACCGTTGACCGGGACGGGGTTTTGGTTTTCCATGCGGGGACCGTTCTTAAGGACGGCAGGCACTATACCAACGGGGGCAGGGTACTGGGAATAGCCGCCCTGGGCTCCGACAGGGAAGAGGCCCGGGAAAAGGCGTACCGCTCCGCGGCCAGGGTGTACTTTGAAGGCGTTCAGTACAGAAAGGACATAGCAAAATGACGGCAAAGAAAAGGGAATCGGGTCACGAACCCGATTCCCTGTCCGATTCATCGACGTTTTGCCTGACAAACAGGTAATAGGCGTTATAGGCCAGTACCACCAGGCCGACTATAGAATTAAAAAATGCCCTGCTAGTCTCATCCATAAGGCCCCAGAAGTTTACGGCCGCAAGTACAGCACCAACAACTACGTGTATCAGATGAAAAGTGGTCAAAATTTCACCTCCCGTTGTGGCAGTATTCTCATCCGGTAATAGGATGTCGTATTCTCATGGGAATTATTCCCCGTGTATGTTATCAGTCTTGAATTTCACCGGACAAATCGTCTCCCCTCAGCACTTCTTCGTCGTCGATAAGCTTTAGCGGAAAAACCAGTGCATTTGTGGTCCTATAGATTGTGGGGTGTTTTTCGGGATTGTAGCCTTCAAATACATTGTCCGGCAAACGGCCGTAATCGCCGTAGTCTTTATGCCCGCCTTTTTCGTCAACGGTCATTTTGCTCATCCTTTCATGTAATAATCATTATTTTTTGCAGCCCGGACAATCCTATTCCAGTGATTATGCGGGAAATTATGGAGATTTCAAAATTTTACTGATAAAAGTATTAAAGTATTAAAGTTTTTAGGTTATAATTACTGTATAAAAGAATAAGGGGGAGATGGAGAATGGCCGTTAACCCGAAACTTAAGGATGAAGAGACCGACCACCTTTTCAGAGCCATACTGCAGCTTAGGAACATAGACGAGTGCTACATGTTCTTCGAGGATATCTGCACCATCACCGAGCTGAAGGCCCTGGCCCAGAGGTTTACCGTGGCGTATATGCTAAAGAACGGCAAGACCTATAACGAAATAGTGGAGGCCACCGGTGCCAGTTCGGCCACCATAAGCAGGGTAAACCGGTTCATAAAGTACGGGGCGGACGGGTATAATTTAGTGCTGGAGCGGCTGGCGCAGACGCCCGGGAATGAGAGGGAGTACAAGCCTGAATGAAAAAATCGGCGGCCGCCGTTTACCGAGCGATGTAAAGGTGTAACTATAAAATAGAAAAAACATTGGAGGTAGAGATATGGTAAAGGTTGTATGTACTTATACGCTGACGGAGGAACAGTTGGGCAGAATTAAAAGCCAGCTTGGCGACAGGGCAGAGCTGGTGAAGGTGAAGGACTTTGATGAAGCCGGTGACGTGCTGTCGGAGGCCCGGGTACTTCTTACAAACCAGCTTACCATCGACCAAAAGGACCTGGAAAAAATGAATAACCTGGAATGGATACAGTGTGTTTTTTCAGGGATAAATCATTTTCCCCTCGGCTATCTAAAGGACAAAGGGGTCATACTTACCAACGCAAGGGGAGTGCACAGGATACAGATGTCGGAGTTTATAGTCAGCCTTTTGCTCTCCATAGTAAGAAGGTCCTATCACTATACGAAGGCCCATCTTAACAGGAAATGGGACCCGATTAAGATTGATGAGCTGTACGGTAAAACCATCGGGTTTATCGGCGTGGGCGCGGTAGCCCGGGAGACCGCAAGGAAGCTGCGGCCCTTTGACGTGCGGATACTGGGTGTTAAAAATAATGTGGAGCCGGTTGAATACTTTGACGAAATATACAGCGGCGATGGACTGGACAAATTGCTGGAAGAGAGCGATTTCGTGATCACCCTTGTGCCGCTTACCGATGAAACCAAGGGAATGATTGGCGAAGACCAGTTCAGAAGGATGAAAAAAACCGCCTGGTTTATTAACGTGGCCCGGGGTCCCATAGTGGACGAGGGAGCGCTGGTAAAGGCCCTCAAGGAAGGCTGGATAGCGGGGGCGGGACTGGACGTGTTCGAGAAGGAACCGCTGCCGGAGGAAAGCCCGCTGTGGGACTTGGACAACGTGATAATCACCCCGCATATAGCCGGGCCGACGCCGCACTACATGGACCGGCTGATGGATTTGTTCATAGACAACCTGGAGGCCTTTGTTGAGGGCCGCACCGACAAAATGGTAAATGTAATCGATTATGATAAACAGTATTAGAAGAAATGGCAAGTGTGATAGACTGCGATAAACGGTATAAGAAGCAGGGGAAGCAAGAAAACCGTTCCCCTGCTTCTTTTTCTTTTGTTGAAAACACTGCTTGTTTCTTATAATATATACTTACTAATATGTGGTGACGTGGGAATATATTGGATGGACCTTAAACAAACCACATGGATAGAGTATTAGGTTGAACAGGGGGTATGGTTCATGTTTAACAGCTTCAGCGAGCTAAAAGACTTCTGCGACGAGCGGGGCATCAAGTTTGCGGACTTTAAGGTGATTGACCTTAAGGGAAGATGGCATCATCTTACAATGCCAATACGAAGCTTTACCGAGGAGGTATTAACCGACGGGGTTGGTTTTGACGGGTCAAGTTACGGGTTCCTGACGGTGGAAAAGTCGGATATGGTATTCATACCCGATATCAAGAGCGCCTTTGTGGACCCCTTTTCCCGGGAGTCTATCCTTACCATGATCGGGGATATCCACACCCTCGACGGCGGACGGGAAAGGTACGAGGGGGACCCGCGGTACGTAGCGGAAAAGGCGGAAGAGTATTTACAAAAAAGCGGCATAGCCGATACCTGCCTTCTGGGCCCGGAGCTTGAATTTTATATCCTGGACCACGTTTCCTACAGGAATTCCCCGAACCACATGGAAGTGTTCCTGGATTCGGTCCAGGCGGAATGGAACTCCGCCGACAGGGAGGCCAAAAACCTAGGGTACAAGGTTCCGGCCCATGGCGGTTACCATGTAGACCTGCCCATGGACATAACTTTCGACCTGAGGAATGAAATGGTGGCAAATATGGAAAAACTGGGCGTACCGGTAAAATACCACCACAGCGAAAACGGCGGCCCGGGGCAGGTTGAAATAGAACTGGGCTTTGGCCCCGTCAGGACAAGCGCCGACTGGACCATGCTTTTAAAGTACGTGGTGAAAAACACTGCCATAGCCAACAACAAGACGGTAACCTTCATGCCCAAGCCCTTTTTCGGCGAAGCGGGAAGCGGCATGCACGTACATATTCAACTTTTCAAGGAAGGAAAGCCCGTATTTTACGACCCCGACGGGTATTCGGCCCTGAGCGACACCGCTCTATACGCCATAGGGGGTATCCTGAAACATTCCCCGGCCATAATGGCCTTTACCAATCCCAGCACCAACTCGTACAAGCGCCTGGTGCCCGGGTACGAAGCGCCGGTCAGCCTGTGCTTTGGCACCGCAAACAGGAGTTCCGTAATAAGGATACCGGGATATGCCACCGAACCGGACGAAAAAAGGTTTGAGTTCCGGCCGCTGGACGCGACTTCCAACCCCTACACCGCTTACGCGGCACTGCTGATGGCGGCAATTGACGGTATCAAGAACAAAATAGACCCCATCGCCGAAGGTTTCGGTCCCTATGATATTAACGTGTACGCTTTAAGCGAAGAAGAACGGTCCAAGATTAAAAGCCTTCCGAAGTCACTGGAGGAGGCCGCCGACTGCCTGCAGAAAGACCACGGCTTCCTGCTGGAGGGCGGAGTTTTCACCGAGGGCATAATAAGGGACCAGCTAAAGGGTATAAGGGAGGACGCGTTAAGGGTGGGCATAACCCCGCATCCCCTGGAATACCAGCTGTACTACGACCTGTAACAAAAAGCCCCATGCAAGGATTTAAGTATATCAAAAAAATGATGTTGGGTTTTAGGCTGGAAAAATAAAGCATGACATCAATAAACCGGTAAAAAGTTCTTTATTTTACCTTGGAAAAATATTAATATATAGGGTAGTACAACCATAAAATGGGGGTGATATGGGGGAAAACGGCATAAATGAGTTCGAAGAAGATTAAAAAGGAGGGTCTTAAAGTGAAAAAAAGAGTTGCACTGTTAATAGGCTGTGCGATGATAACTCTAAGCCTGGTCTTGACCGGATGTACTCCTGCAGCGCCCACCGAGACTCCGGCCGAAGAAGAGCCGGAAGTGGTCAAGGTCGGGTGGATAGGTTCACTTACCGGAGACCAAGCAGTGTGGGGCACCTGTGAACTCAATACTGTGAAGATGCTGTTTGAAGACATAAATGAAAAGGGAGGCCTTTTGGGCAAACAGGTCGAGGTTATAGGGTACGACACCCGCGGCGACGCAACCGAGGCCGTTAACGCGGTAAGAAGGCTCACGGCCCAGGATAAGGTTATTGCGGTTTTGGGTCCCAATGCCAGCGGTCAGGCTTTATCAATCTCGTCGGTGCTGGAAGAGATGCAGGTACCGGATATAGCGACCGTTGCTACAAACCCGAAGGTAACGGTGAACGATGACGGCAGCGTAAAACCCTTCAACTTCAGGGTATGCTTCATTGACCCCTACCAGGGTGCGGTGGCTGCCGGGTACGCCTACGATATACTCGGTTTCAGGAAGGCAGCCCTTTTGTATGACGTGGCGGATGACTACTCCCAGGGGCTTACCGAGTTCTTTGAGAAGCACTTTGTTGAAAAAGGCGGCGAAATCGTAGCAAAGGAAGCCTTCAAGTACGGGGACGTAGACTTCAGGCCGCAGCTTAGCAAAATAAAAGAAGCGGGGCCCGAGATAATATTCATGCCCTATTATTACAAGGAGGTTGCCCTAAGCGCCAACCAGGCCAGGGAGCTTGGCATAGACGCGGTGCTCATGGGCGGGGACGGGTGGCCCTCGGAGGTACTGCTTGAGATGGCCAAGGACGCCGTGGAAGGATGCTACTTTGTCAACCACCTGGACTTCGACGACCCGGACGTTCAGGACTTCAAAGCCGCTTACACCGCAAAATACAACCTCCCGGTAGAGCTTAACGGGTACCTGGCTTACGATGCGGTACAGCTCTTGGTACACGCCGTCGAAAAGGCAAACAGCTTTGACCCGGTGGCGATAAGGGACGCCCTTGAAACCGCCTCGGTTAAAGGAATCACCGGCCAGATCAACATCAGCAAGGACACCCATAACCCGGAGGGTAAGGATGCCGCTATCATCAAGATAGAGAACGGCGCTTATGTATTCCAGCAGAAATATTCTGCTAAATAGAAGCGGAGAGGGGGGCAACCCTCTCTCTTCATAATACGGCGTCCAAGCCGGGTCCCACTAAGGAGGTAGAACATGTCCGGATTTCTTCAGCAGCTAATAAACGGCCTGTCTATAGGAAGTGTTTATGCCCTTATGGCGGTCGGGTACTCCCTTGTATACAGTATAATGAACTTCAGCAATTTCGCCCATGGGGGCGTCATAATGATCGGCTCCTACATAGGTTTTTTTGCGATGACAGCCTTCAAGATGCCCTTTGCCACCGCATTTTGCACTGCGGCACTGGGTACGGGACTTTTGGCGGTCTTAATAGAAAGGATTGCCTACAGCCCATTACGCAAAAGGAATGCCCCTTTTCTCTATTTCATAATATCAGCCATGGGCGTTTCGATATTCCTGGAAAACATAATAATAGCCTCGCCGATAGGCCCCACCTTCAGGACTTACCCGAGAGTATTCGGGGCGGAGCCTTTCGTGGTAGCAGGAGTGAACATAGGGCGGCTGGACGTGATGATGTTTGTTATATCCACCCTTAGCCTTATCATTCTCGTTTTTATAATAGAAAAAACAAGGACGGGTATGGGCATAAGGGCCAGCGCCTATAACCTAAGGGCCAGTGCCCTTATGGGCGTTAATACCGACCGGATAATACTAATAGTATTCGGGCTGGGGGGACTTTTGGCCGGTATTGCCGGCGTGCTGTTCGGCATGAAATACACCGTTTATCCCCAGATTGGTAACATTACGCTTAAGTCCTTCATCGCGGCGGTTTTCGGAGGACTGGGGAGCCTTCCCGGCGCGGTTATTGGCTCCATCCTTCTTGGTATAATAGAGACCTTTACTTCAGGGTACCTGTCATCGCAGTTTAGGGATTTAATTGCCTTTGTGCTTTTGATATTCATCCTTGTGGTGCGTCCTAGGGGCCTTATGGGCAAAATTACAGAGGAAAAGGCTTAAAGGGGGGACAGGCAGTGGACTGGTTTTATATTAAAGGAATTTTAATACTTTCCGGTATCAACCTGATGGCGGTGTTGGGCCTGTCGCTTCTTACCGGTTTTACCGGGCTTTTCTCTTTCGGCCATGCGGGATTCATGGCCATAGGAGCCTATGTGACCGCCATGGGCACAGTAAAGCTTGGCCTTCCCTTTGCTGCCGCCCTTCTTTTGGGCGCGGCGGGCGCTGCCCTGGCAAGCTTTTTCATAGGAAGGATTACGCTAAACCTTAAAGGGGACTATTTTTGCATCGCCACGTTGGGCTTTGGCGAGGCCATAAGGCTAATACTTGACAACGTGCAGTACTTCGGCGGTGCCAGGGGCTGGCCGAACCTTCCGAGGAGTACCAACTTTACCATAGTGGTTATTCTGAACATCATTGGAATAATAATTCTGGCCAACCTGATAAATTCAAGGCACGGCAGGAACTTCAAGGCCATACGGGAGGAGGAACTGGCTTCCCAGACCATAGGCATAAACGTGTTCCGGTACAAAATGACCGCCCTCATGATAAGTGCTGCCTATGCCGGGGTGGCCGGCGGGCTTTTGGGCCATTATCTTGGCTTTTTGCAGCCCAAGATGTTCCAGTTCATAAAGTCCACCGAGCTTACCATAACGGTGATATTCGGGGGACTTGGCAGTATATCCGGCAGCGTTATAGGTGCCCTGGTGCTTACCTCTCTACCGGAACTTCTTAGGACCTTTGCGATATGGAGGCTGGTGGTGTACGGGGCCGCGGTGGTGTTCATAATGATATCCAGGCCCCAGGGTCTTATGGGAGGCTATGAAATTCCCGTTGGTAAAATCTTTAAAAAGCTTTTCTCCCGATTCGCCTACGGGAAAAAGCAGGCGGTGGGGGGAGGTAAACAATGAAATTGCTGCAGCTGAAAAACGTTACCAAACAGTTTGGCGGGCTAATGGCGGTGGATAATGTCAGCTTTGACGTGGAAAGGGGCAGTATTTTCGGCCTTATAGGCCCCAACGGGGCGGGTAAAACCACCATATTCAACCTGATAACGGGCATTTACAAGGTAACCGAAGGTGAAATACTTTTTGAGGGTATCGAGACCAACTCGATGCAGCCCTACCGGGTGGCCGAGTTGGGTATAACCCGGACCTTTCAGAACATAAGGCTTTTTAAAAAGCTTACCACCTATGAGAATATACTGACCGCCTGTCATTACAATGTGCGGTACGGCCTGGTGGATGCAGTATTAAGGAATAAAAGGTTTAAGGCGGAGGAAAAGGGCCTGCTGGCCCATGCGGAGGAGCTTATGAACATAATGGGCCTCGAGGACAGGAGGGATGTTATCGCGGGGAACCTCCCCTACGGGCTGCAGAGGCGGCTGGAGATAGCAAGGGCCCTGGCATTAAGGCCCAAGCTGCTGCTATTGGACGAGCCGGCGGCGGGCATGAACCCCGACGAGACGGCGCGCCTTATGACGCTGATAAAGGAGATAAGGGACCGCTTCAACCTTACCGTCCTTGTGATAGAACACCACATGGACCTGATTATGGGTGTCTGCGAACGGATTGTTGTGCTCAATTTCGGCAAAAAACTTGCCGAGGGTACCGCCGGCGAGGTCCAGGCCAATCCAAAGGTAATAGAGGCGTACCTAGGCGAGGAGGAGGTGGTAGTTTGCTGAGGGTAGAAAACCTGAACGTTTTTTACGGGGGCATACATGCCCTAAAGGGTGTCAGCATAGACGTGCAGGAAGGGCAGATAGTGTCAATAATAGGTTCCAACGGCGCAGGCAAATCCACCCTCCTTAATACCATCTCCGGGATTGTAAAGCCGAAGGAAGGGCGCATAGAGTACAGGGGAAAGGAACTTCCCCGGGTGCCCCACCGTGTGGTAAAGGCAGGTATATCCCAGGTGCCGGAGGGAAGGCTGGTGTTTGCAAACCTCACCGTTAAGGAAAACCTTATGATGGGGGCCTATCTTCGCAGGGACAAAAAGGGCATCGAAAGGGACCTTCGGTCGGTATTCAGGCTTTTCCCGCGGCTGGAGGAAAGAATAAACCAGATGGCGGGCACCCTTTCGGGGGGCGAGCAGCAGATGCTGGCAATGGGTAGGGGGCTTATGTCCAGCCCCGACCTGATACTGCTGGATGAGCCCTCCTTGGGTCTTGCGCCGCTGCTTGTCAAGACCATATTTGAGATAATAGAGGACATAAAGAGGATGAACAAGACAATACTATTGGTGGAGCAAAACGCCTACAAAGCCCTGTCGGTGGCCGACAAGGCCTATGTCTTGGAGCAGGGCAGGATAACGAGGGAGGGCAGCGCCCGGGACCTTCTGAGGGACAAAACAATCCAGGAGGCCTACCTTGGAAAGGTCCAATAGGGAAGCAAGGGGACCAATGGTGGCGGAGGCTTAAAAAGCGGTTAACCGCCGCAGGGAAGCTTCCCGTATATGATAACCGGAAAACGATGGGGTGAAAGTGGATGGGGCGCTCCGCAAAGAAAGGGGGCAGCCCTTTCCTTTATAGAGTATTATGATTTAATAGAGGGGATTGGAAATCTTAAGGAGGATGGTTCAATGGTAAAAAAGGCGACTATGCTTAGGATGTTACTGGTTTTTGTGATGAGCCTTTCGCTGCTCACAGGCTGCTTTGGCAGTACCCAGGAAACGGAGGGGGACCTGCCCGGCGACCAAAACCACATTGCCGATGCTGATACCGGTCCCAGCGAAAAACCCGAAGAGGATTCGCAGGATGAAAAGTTTTATTTAAGAAGCGAAAAATACGGTTTTTACCTGGAAGCGCCCGCTCACTGGCGCGATAAGGTTGAAGTAAGCGAAGAAGACCATGGATTCGTAGTTAGGCACAGGACCATTTCCAAGGATGCGGTGGTACAGAACCCGGTTATTATAAATGTCGTGGAATATGGCACCGTTGAGAAATGGGAACAGGATTCGATAAAGGAGGATGAACCCTTTCCCTATGACAAGGTGGGAGTAATTAACGGCAGAGTGTTTGCCAGCGTATTCCTTTTTGATTTTCCCTACGGTCCCGAAAGCCCGACGGACGCAGAGGAATTTGAAAGCCTCCTATCCTCGCGGGATGAGGTCCTCAAGTCCTTTACACCCATTGATAACGCCGGCAGTTCGGAAGCGGGCAGCAGGTACCGGGCGGCCGGCATTGACGACCCGGCGGGTTTTGAAAAGTATTTCCGCGAAGTACAATCCCTTATCGTACAGGGTGACAGGCAGGAAGTTGTAAAGCATTTCAGGTACCCGGTGGAGTTGAATATAGATAATGTAAGTGTTACCATTAATGATGAAATGGAATTGCTGGACAGGTATGATGCCGTGTTCAACAATAATGTCGTAAACGCTGTGGCGGGGCAGAAAACGGAGGACCTTTTTGTAAATGCCATGGGGGTAATGGTCGGGGACGGGCAGGTATGGTTCGGCGTAACCGATCAGGGAGAATACTTCATCCTTTCGGTTAATCCATAGAACAATCCCCCCGTATCGCCATTGTCCCAAAAACAACCAAAGGAGAGATAAGACTAATGACTAAGAAGCCTGGATTGGAGCAAAACCTCGTTAAACAGAAGATTATGAAGGGTGAAACAGCATTCGGGATATATATAACGGTTCCTTCTCCCGTCATAGTAGAGATTGCAGGGTATAGCGGATATGACTTTGTTCGTATAGACCTATGTCACAGCAATATTGATATGTCACGGGTGGAACATCTTGTAAGAGCCGCCGAGCTAAGCGGAGTTGCTCCCATGGCACGGGTTGATAATAACCCCGAAGTCATTTCAAGGCTGCTGGAAATGGGGATACAGGGTTTAGTTGTGCCTGACATAGAAACTGCCGAAGCAGCAAGAGCGGTGGTTAAAGCTGCCAGGTTCGGTCCAACAGGGGAGCGCGGCATATCCGGCGTGCCAAGGGCAGCGCGGTACGGGTACTTAAACCCGAATGAGTATATAAAGTGGTCCAATGAAGAAGTGCTGCTGGGCATTCAGATAGAAAGCGTTGAGGCTGTTAAGAATATAGATGAAATTTTAATGGTCGAAGGAATAGATATGTGTTTGAGCGGAAGGAATGATATAGCCAAGTCTTTGGGCATGCCCGGCCAAAAAAATCACCCCAAGGTACTTGAACTGGAGGAGAAGATATTTAACGCTGCAAAGAAACACGGAAAGAGCATTTCAGTGAATCTGGACCCTGCATCCGGCAATTTTGCAGAGAATGTGGCGAAATGGAAGAGTAAAGGCGCACAGGTAATAACATTTGGACACGACATTTCCATAATTAAAAAAGGGTTTGAAGATGCAATAACCGCCGCGCTGCAAGTATAAAGCAACTAATACCTAAAGGAGCGAATCCTGCAGCTTCGAAACGGGTTTAATGGAAATTGCCATACTGTTAACCTGAAACGGGTTGTTATTCAAAGGAAAAATATGCGTTCGCAGGAAAAAGGGTTTGTGAGACGGTAATCACAAGCCCTTTCATATTCCCGGCGTTTTATGGTAGAATTAATGGAAGAAAAAACGATGAACATGGGGAGAGAAACCTTTATGGACCTATTGGACGGACTAAATCCACAGCAGAAAAAAGCCGTCACCACCACCGAGGGCCCCCTCCTGGTACTGGCGGGAGCCGGATCGGGCAAGACCCGGGTGCTGACGCATCGCATAGCATACCTTATAAAGGAAAAGGGGGTATACCCCGGAAATATCTTGGCCATTACCTTTACCAACAAGGCGGCCGGGGAGATGAAGGAAAGGGTGCTGGGCCTTTTGGGCGAGGAAAACCACTTTTTATGGGTAAGCACCTTTCACTCGGCCTGCGTGCGCATATTAAGGGCAGACGCAGAGAAAATAGAATACAGTAGGAACTTCGTGATATACGACACATCCGACCAGTTGGTGGTTGTAAAGGACTGTCTTAGGGAACTTGATATAAACGAGAGGGACTTTTCGCCGAAAAAGGTTTTGGGAGTAATCAGCAGGGCCAAGGACAACCTGCAGTCCCCCGAGGAATTCATAGCCGCTGCGGAGGACAGCTTTTCCGCCGAGAGAATTGGCTGGGTATACCGGCTGTACCAAAAGAAACTTAAGTCCAACAATGCACTGGACTTTGACGACCTGATACTCAAAACGGTGGACCTTTTCAATGAACACCCGGAGGTGCTGTCCTTTTACCAGGACAGGTTCCGTTATATTTTGGTGGACGAGTACCAGGATACCAATACCCCCCAGTACAGGCTGGTGCACCTTTTGTCCCAAGCCCACAGGAATTTGTGCGTGGTGGGTGACGACGACCAGTCCATATACAAGTTCAGGGGCGCAAACATTGAAAACATACTGAATTTCGAACTGGACTTCCCGGAGGCCACCGTGATAAAGCTTGAGCAGAACTATCGTTCCACCGGGAATATACTGGAGGCCGCAAACCGGGTTATTGAAAACAACAGCCGCCGCAAAAAAAAGAAGCTGTGGACCCAAAGAACGGAGGGCTACAGGTTAAGGTGCGGCTGTGCGGCAACCGAGAGGCAGGAAGCCGAGCTGGTGGTGCGCGAGGCGGTGCGGCTGTGTGCCGACGAGGGAAGGAAACTGTCCGACATGGCGGTGCTGTACAGGACCAACGCCCAGTCCAGGGTGCTGGAGGAGGCCTTTATAACAAGGGGGGTGCCCTATAAGGTGGTGGGCAGCCTTGGGTTCTACCAGCGCAAGGAGATAAAGGACGTGCTGGCCTACCTTAGGGTGATTGCCAACCCGGCGGACGATGTTTCGCTAAAGAGGATAATAAACCAGCCCCGCAGGGGCATAGGCGATAAAACGGTTGAAATGTTGGCACAGTACGCGGCACGGCTGGAGATAAGCCTGTTTGAGGCCTTGACCGCCGCCGGCGAGGAAGGATACATCGGCGCCGGACCGGCGAAAAGGGTTGCGGAGTTTGCCGCTCTTATGCAGGGGCTTATCAAAATGCGGGATGAATACACAGTGGTGCCGCTGCTGTCGGAGGTGCTGGACAAGACCGGCTATGTTAAGGCCCTGGAGGACGAGGATACGGTGGAATCCAGGGGAAGGATAGAAAACATACGGGAACTCGTATCGGCGGCGGTGGGGTTCGAGGAAAGCCAAGGAGGCGAAGCCACCCTTTCGGAATTCCTGGAAAGCGTGGCGCTGGTATCCGAAACCGACAACCTGGACGAAGGCGAAGGCGTAACGCTTATGACCCTTCACAGCGCAAAGGGGCTTGAATTCCCGGTGGTGTTCATTACCGGGATGGAGGACGGGGTGTTCCCCATTACCCGGGCGATAGAAGAGCCGGAGGAGCTGGAAGAGGAAAGAAGGCTGTGTTACGTAGGCATGACAAGGGCCAAGGAGGTTTTGTACCTGACCCGCGCACAGTCAAGGATACTGTACGGCCGTACCAGTAACAACCCGCCTTCAATGTTTTTGGACGAGATACCCGGCAGCCTGGTGGAGATGATGGAAGGGGAAAAACCGAATGTAGCAGCTGCGGCAGTACGAAAGACCGGCGGCGACGGTGCCGGGGGCTATAGGCCGGGCAGCCGGATCCAGCACCGCATTTGGGCATGGGTACCGTAATAAAAGCCGAGACCAAGGGGGATGATACCGAAGTAACCATTGCATTCCCGGGACTTGGTGTGAAAAAGGTGCTGGCTTCCATTGCGCCAATCAGAGCCTTGAAATAGGGAGGTAAGACCAATGGGAAAAATTATGGATGCGTTAAAGAACGGACTAAAATTCTTGGCCGATGTGAACCGGGGCTTCTTCGAAGGGGCCAGGGAAAACTCGATCCGGATAGTCAGGAAGGACGCCCTGGACGGCAATGACTATTTTATGCTGCTTTGCTTTTCGGATTTTTTAGGCATACCCTCCCCTGCCTCCTATTATACGCTGGAGCTTTTGCCCTACATGGCGAAGGAGCTGGAGGGCTGGGAGATGCGGATGGCGGATAAAAAGGATATACTGAGCGAACAGTTCGAGAAGTTTAATTTCCATTAATAAAGGGGACGATATTATGCCAGGTCTTATGAACAAAGAAATAATATTTTTCGGCGGCAAGGGGGGAGTGGGAAAGACAACCTGTTCCTCCGCCTATTCGCTAAACCTTGCACGGAAGGGCTATAAAACGCTGGTGCTGTCCACCGACCCGGCCCATTCGCTGGGACAGATTTTCCAGGTACAGATGGGGGACGAACCGAGAAAGCTTGATGCAAATCTTTACGGTATAGAAATAGACCCGGAAGTAGAGAGCAAAAGGTATATTAACAGGATCAGGCAGCAGATGCAGGGCAGTTTCAGCGTAAATATAATAGCCGAGATACAGCGGCAGCTGGACGCCGCATACCATTCCCCCGGCGCCGAGGAGGCCGCCATATTCGACCGGTTTATAGAGGTAATAGACCTGGTGGGCAAGGAGTACCAGAGGATAGTGTTTGATACCGCGCCCACCGGACATACCCTGAGGCTTTTATCGCTTCCGGAACTGATGGACCGGTGGCTGCAGGGAATGATTGAGCGGCGCCGCAACGTAAACGAAATGATGCGCATGGCGTCGGTGGTGGACAAATCCCTGGAGGAGCGCATAAAGGACGACCCGGTTATGCGGATTCTCCTGGACAGGAAGCAGAGGTTTGAAAAGGCCAAGAAGTTTCTAATCGACGACAAGCGGGCGGGGTTTGTGTTCGTGTTAAACCCCCAGCAGCTTCCGATACTGGAGACCGAAAAGGCCATATCTTTCCTTGAAAGAAACGGCATACCGGTGGAAGGGGTAATCATAAACCGGGTGCTGCCCGAAAAAACCGACGGCGAGTTTTTCAAAAAAAGGAAAGAGGTTGAGGACCGGTACATGAAACAGATAGAAGAAAAGTTCGGGGACAGGATTCTGTACAGGATACCGCTTATGGAATACGATATAAGCGGCTATGAAAGCATAGACAGCGTGGCAAGGATTTTCGGTTAAAAGGGGTGGTTTTATGGAAAAGGCCGCAGGCAGCGTCCGGGACAGGATTGAAGAGCTAAGAAGGGTTATAGAGGAGCACAATTATCGTTACTACGTGCTGGATGACCCGGTTATACCCGACCACGAGTTTGATGAGCTAATGCGGGAGCTCCAGGCCCTGGAAGACGAAAACCCGGACCTGGTAACACCCCATTCCCCCACCCAGAGGGTGGGCGGCAAGGCCTCGGAAAAATTCCCCAAGGTGGTGCATAAAACACCGCTCTTGAGCCTAGCCAACGCCTTCAGCGAAGGGGACCTCCGGGACTTTGACCGCAGGGTACGAAGCGCGGTGGGTGACGTGGAGTACGTAACCGAGTTCAAAATAGACGGGCTTTCGGTGGCCCTTACCTACATAGACGGTGTCCTGGAAAGGGGAGCCACCCGGGGGGACGGCGTGGTGGGGGAGGACGTTACCGCCAATTTACGCACCATAAAGACCATACCCTTAAGGCTTAAACAGCCGGTCAGCCTGGAGGCAAGGGGCGAGGTTTTCATGCCCACCGCGGGGTTTGAAAGGCTTAACGAGAAACAAAAGGAGCAGGGGCTTGCGCCCTTCGCTAACCCGAGGAACGCGGCGGCGGGCTCGCTGCGGCAGCTGGACCCGGCGGTAACCGCTTCACGGCCCCTCGATATATTTATTTTTAACCTGGAGTACATAGACGGCGTTAGTATTGCCACCCATGCGGAGGGGCTTAAGTTTCTTAAAGAACAGGGTTTTAAAGTAAGTCCCGAGTTCAGGGTTTTTGAAAGCATAGAGGATGTGATAGGGCTCTGCGCCGAGTGGCAGCAAAAAAGGGAGAGCCTTTACTTTGAGATAGACGGAATAGTTATAAAGGTAAACTCGCTGCGCCAGAGGGAGGCGCTGGGTGCCACCGGCAAAAACCCGCGGTGGGCCGTTGCGTACAAGTTCCCGGCCCAGGAAAAGAAAACCAGGGTTAAGGATATAATAATACAGGTGGGGAGGACCGGCGCCCTTACCCCCACCGCCATACTGGAACCGGTACGGCTGTCCGGTTCCACCGTGGGAAGGGCGACGCTGCACAACGAGGACTATATAAGGGAAAAAGACATAAGGATAGGCGATGCGGTGCTTGTAAAAAAAGCCGGCGATATAATACCCGAGGTTACCGGGGTGGTATTTGAGGAGCGGACCGGTACCGAGAAAAAGTTCCGCATGCCGGACAAATGCCCGGTATGCGGGTCGGAGGCGGTACGGGCCGCGGGGGAGGCCGTTACACGGTGTACCGGCATATCCTGCCCCGCAAAGTTAAGGCGCAGCATCATACATTTCGTGTCCCGGGACGCCATGGACATAGCAGGTCTGGGGCCGTCCATTGTAGAGCTTTTGTTGGACAAGGGTTTCATAAGGGACGCTTCCGACCTGTACCGGCTGGAGGGAAGGAAGGCGGAACTTGTTGGCCTTGAGCGGATGGGCGAAAAGTCGGTGGAAAACCTTTTATCCTCCATAGAAGCCTCAAAAACCAGGGGACTTGCCCGGGTAATAACGGCGCTGGGGATACCCCTGGTGGGGGTTAGGGCCTCGGCGCTGCTGGCCGAGCACTTCAGGTCAATGGAGGCGCTGCAGCGCGCAGGCAAAGAGGAACTAACCGCCATACCCGAGATAGGCGAAATAATGGCGCAAAGCATTATAACTTTCTTTAGGCAGAACCAGAACAAAGAGTTCGTTGAAAGGCTGAAATCCGCCGGGGTGGTTATGACCGCCGAAAGGAAGGACGCCGGGGCGCCAAAACCGCTGGAGGGCCTTACATTTGTACTGACCGGCACGCTGGCCGGGTACACGAGAAACGAAGCCTCCGGGATAATAGAGACCCTGGGGGGGAAAGTATCCTCCAGCGTAAGCAAAAACACCAGTTACGTGCTGGCGGGGGAAAACCCCGGCAGTAAGCTGGACAAGGCCAAAAAGCTGGGGGTTAAGGTTATAGATGAAAAGGAGTTTGAAAGCCTTACCGGCCGGAAGCAGCAGTAAACAATAAGCGAATGCGGAGGTGACAGGGTGATTACAAAGAAGGACGTGGAATATGTTGCGGCCCTCGCAAGGCTGGAGTTTAGCGAGGACGAAAAGGAAGAGCTTACAAAAACCCTCGGGGATATCTTGGAATATGCAAAGAAATTGAGCGATGTGGATACTAGTTCGGTGCAGCCCACTGCCCATATACTGCCGGTTAACAATGTTTTCAGGGAGGACCGGGTTGAGCCCTCCTTGGGCAGGGACAGGGTACTGGAAAACGCGCCGGATAAATCTAAAGGGTGTTTTAGGGTGCCCAGGGTGATATAGGATTGGAGGTAGCTTTTATGATACATTATTTGACGGCCCACCGGCTTGCCGAAATGATGGGCAAAGGGGAAATAAGCGCCCGGGAAGTTGTGGGGCTGCACCTGGAAAGAATAGAAGAACTGGACCAGCATTTGGGGGCTTATATTACCGTGGAAAAGGACAGGGCCCTAGCAAGCGCCCGGGAGGCGGACGAGAAGAGAAGGCGGGGCGAAAAACTTTCACCGCTTTCGGGGATACCGATGGCTCTTAAGGACAATATTTGTACCGAAGGCATACCCACGACCTGTGCCTCAAAGATTTTGGATAACTTTATACCGCCTTACAGCGCCGATGTATATGAAAGGCTGCAGCGGGCGGGGTGCGTGCTCATCGGAAAGGCCAACCTGGACGAGTTTGCAATGGGCTCCTCCACCGAAAACTCGGCGTTTAAGATAACCCGCAACCCATGGGACGAAAAAAGGGTGCCCGGGGGGTCCAGCGGCGGCTCGGCGGCGGCGGTGGCCGCAGGTATGGCGGTCTTTGCGCTGGGTTCCGACACCGGCGGGTCCATAAGGCAGCCGTCGGCTATGTGCGGCGTGGTGGGCATGAAGCCGACCTACGGCAGGGTTTCCCGTTACGGGCTTGTAGCCTTTGCCTCGTCGCTGGACCAGATAGGGCCCATAACAAGGGACGTAAGGGATTGCGCACTGGTTCTTAACCATATCTGCGGTCATGACAGGAGGGATTCCACGTCGGTGGACGTGGAAGTCCCGGACTTTGAAAAGGGCTTGGAACAGGGCATAAAGGGCATGAGGATAGGCATCCCTTCCGAGTACTTCGGCGAGGGGATAGACCGGGGCGTAAAGGAACGGGTGGAAGAGGCGATAAAGGTCCTGGAGAACCTTGGAGCGGTATGCGACGAGGTATCGCTGCCCCATACCGAGTACGCCCTTCCGGCGTATTATATAATATCCTCGGCGGAGGCCAGCTCAAACCTTGCCCGCTATGACGGGATAAGGTACGGCCGGAGGGCCGAAGGCTATTCCGACCTTGTGGACATGTTTGTAAGGACAAGGAGCGATGGCTTCGGGCGGGAGGTAAAGCGCAGGATTATGCTGGGCACCTATGCCCTGAGCTCGGGATATTATGACGCATACTATAAAAAGGCGCAGCAGGTAAGGACCCTTATTAAGGAGGACTTTGACAGGGTGTTTGAGGGCTGTGATATCATTGTTGGGCCCACAACTCCCACGGTGGCCTTCCGCGCCGGTGAAAAAACCGACGACCCCCTGCAGATGTACCTTTCGGACGTGTACACCATACCGGTGAATATTGCCGGGCTGCCGGCCCTGTCGGTACCCTGCGGGTTTTCGGAAGGGCTGCCGGTGGGGCTCCAGTTCATAGGCAAGCCCTTTGCCGAGAGCACCCTTTTGAGGGCGGCCTATGCCTACGAGCAAAGCACCGGCTTTCATAAAATGCACCCGCAGGCAAAGGAGGCGTCAAGGGATGAAATATGAAACCGTTATAGGGCTTGAAATACATGCGGAGCTTGCAACAGAAACCAAGATATTTTGCGGTTGCACTACGCGCTTTGGCGGGGAGGAGAACACCCACTGCTGCCCGGTGTGCCTGGGGATGCCGGGGGTGCTGCCGGTACTCAACAGGAAGGTTGTGGAGTACGCCGTCAAGGCGGGGCTGGCTACCAACTGCAAAATAAACCGTTTCAGCAAGCTGGACCGCAAGAACTACTTTTACCCCGACCTGCCCAAGGCATACCAGATATCCCAGTACGACCTTCCCCTGTGCAAGGAAGGCTACCTGGAGATAAAGGGCGATTTCGGCAGCAAACGGATAGGCATAACGCGGATACACATTGAGGAGGACGCCGGCAAGCTGCTGCACGATGCCGAGGACGGGAGCACGCTGGTGGACTACAACCGGGGCGGTGTACCCCTTATTGAGATTGTATCCGAACCCGATATGCGAAGCGCGGAAGAAGCCCGGTTGTATGCTGAAAAGATTAAGTCGATACTGGAATACACCGGCGTTTCCGACTGCAGGATGCAGGAGGGGTCCCTGAGGTTTGACGTCAACCTGTCGGTCCGTCCGGAGGGAAGCAGCGGGCTTGGGACCAGGACCGAGATTAAAAACCTGAACTCCTTCAGGGCGCTGGTGAACGCGATAGAAAACGAGAGCGCAAGGCAGGTAAAGGTTTTGGAATCCGGTGGCGAGGTGGTGCAGGAGACCCGTAAATGGGATGACGTGACAGGGAAAAACACTTCCTTAAGGAGCAAGGAAGAGGCCCATGACTACCGGTACTTCCCGGACCCCGACCTGGTGCCGGTGGTGCTGGATGAGGAGTATATAGACCGAATAAAAAGGGAGCTGCCGGAGCTGCCGGATGTAAGGAGCAGAAGATACGTGGAGGAATGGGGGCTTCCGGAGTATGATGCCGGGGTTATTACCGCGTCCCTTCCGCTGGCATCGTTTTTTGAAGAGTGCGTAAAGGAGTACGGCGGCGACCCCAAGGCGGTGAGTAACTGGGTGATGGGTGAGCTCATGCGCATGCTGAACGAAAAGGGCATTGAAGCCGACGGTATACCCTTCCCCGCCACGCACCTGGCAGGCCTTCTTAGGCTGGTGGACGACGGAACAATAAGCGGTTCCGCGGCCAAAAGGGTGTTCACCGAGATGTTTGAAACCGGCGAACAGCCGAAGGTGCTGGTGGAACGATTGGGGCTTTCGCAGATAAGCGACGAGAAAGTCCTTACCGAGGTTATAAAGAGGGTGATGGATAAAAACCCCAAGTCGGTGGAGGACTACCGGTCAGGCGCCACCAAGGCGATGGGATTCCTGGTGGGTCAGACCATGAAGGAGACAAGGGGCAAGGCAAACCCCGCGCTGGTAAACAAAATCCTAAAGCAGCTGCTGGATGAATAGAAGGAAGCAGGGGGACGGTTCTTTTGCTTCCATGCATTCAGATAAAGGCAGCGCGGACAAGGGAGGGCAGACGACAGACAGGGGGACAGGGACTTGCCCGGACAAGCCGGACAAGGGGTCCCAGGAGATCGGACAAGGAGACAGGGGCTTGTCCGGAGATGTACCAGGAGGAGGTTCTACCGTGTTGAAACCGCCTCCGGTTTATGATAATCTAAACCGGAGGCGGTTGTTTCTTTCCAGCCAAATCCAGTTTAACATTATCCCTTATGCCGAGGAGGAAATGCTATGCAGTATAGAAATGCGACACTTAAGGATATACCGGGTGTTTCGAAATTGCAGCAAAAATACCATATATCGACGATAAGCGAAGAGGACAAACCGGATGGATTTGTCACAACGCTGTTTACCGAAGAACAGTTCAAGGAGCTGATCGAAAAAGAACAGGGGCTTGCTGTAGCCTGTGACGGGGATAAGATTGTGGCTTACGTTATGGCCGCATCCTGGCAGTACTGGGCGCAGTGGCCGCTGTTTCAGTACATGATAGAGGATTTGCCCAACGTAAGGTACCTGGGGCAAACCCTTTCCGTCTATAATTCCTACCAATACGGGCCAATTTGCATAGATAAAGAATACCGCGGCTCCGGGGTTCTTCAGAATATCTTTGAATTTTCAAGAATCCAGATGAGTGAAAGGTACCCCATTTTAATCACTTTCATAAACCAAATAAACCACAGGTCTTATAATGCCCATGTCAACAAGCTTGGGCTTGACGTAATCAAGACCTTTGAGTTCAACAACAACCAGTACTATGAACTGGGATATGACACATCCAAGAAAACCAAGGGCTCCGTTTTACCTTAAATAAATGCTATATTATGGGGCCTGCGTGTACCGGTATCTTTACCGGTGCCAGTGTTAGATTAAGCCAGGGGCGCCATGCTAAACGGAATAATCTTGAATCCATGGCCTGACAGGGATACCGCATTCCATGAGTTTTTCCTTAACCTCTTTTACCGAGTAATTCCTGCCTATGGCGGGCGAATACAACATGGAACTGATTATCGCCGCCGATGCACCGGTTTTTAGAAACACCTCGGCCACATGACCGGGATTGCCGGCACCCCCGGACGCAATTACAGGGATGTTTACATTATCACTAATCAACGAGGTTATTTCTATGTCATACCCGGAATGGGTACCATCCCTGTCGATGCTGTTCACACATATTTCCCCGGCCCCGAGGTCTTCTCCCCTCTTGGCCCATTCCACGGCGTCCATGCCTGTAAATACCCTGGCCCCGTCAATTGCAATCTCGTATCCGCTAGGGATTCTTGGAGTCTTTGCAACACGTTTGACCTGCATGCTGAGAACTATGCACTGTCGGCCAAAAGCGGCGGCTCCCTCCCGGATGATACCCGGATTGCGTACCGCCATTGAATCTATGCTAATTTTTTCGGCACCCGCTTTTAATACGTCATACATGTCGTTAAGATTCTTAATACCCCCGCCAACGGTGAAGGGGACAAAGACATGCGCGGCAACCCTTTTTACCGTTCCAAGGTCAATTTTTCTCTTTTCGGAGCTGGCCGTAATATCGTAGAATATTACTTCATCGATCTGGTCCCGGTATATCCTGCGGGCAATGTTCTCGGCGGTGTCAATATCTATATTGTTTTGAAATTTGTGCGCCTTTGTCACCATGCCTTCTTTTACGTCAAAGCAGGCTATTAACCTTTTTGTCAGCAATGTTTACCACCTGCCATCCACGCAAAATTTCTCAGGACCTTTAACCCTACCGCACCGCTTTTTTCAACATGGAACTGGGCGGCACACATGTTTTTATACGCGGCCATTGAGCAGAACTCTATGCCATACCGGGTTTTTGCCAGCACAATGTTTTCATCCCGGGGAATAACATAATAGGAATTTACAAAATAAAAGAACTCGGAGTCATTCAGGGAAGATAAAATAGCATGTCTCCTGACGAATTTGACTTCGTTCCATCCCATCTGCGGCACACGCACCATATCTTCCGGGTATTTCTTAACTTCCCCGGGCATCCAGCCCAGGCAGTCAACATCCCCTTCATCGCTGTGTTCAAACAGGACCTGGAAGCCGACGCAGATGCCTAGGAAAGGAATCCCTTCCTTAAGAACCCTTTCCTCCAGCGCATCAATAAAGCCCATATCTTTTAAGGAATCCATGGTTGCCTTGGCCGAACCGACCCCGGGCAGTATTATGCCCGCTGCCGCCCGGAGCCCGTCGGGAGAAGATACCAGGGACGATGGGACGCCAAGCCTGTGCAGCGCATTTAAGACGCTGGGCGCATTGCCGGCCTTGTAGTCGATTATTCCAATCATGTTTATATACCTTCCTTGATTGTTAATATAAGCCCATAATCAATGCCATCTAGTATACACTGTAAAGCATCTCGGAATAGGTGGGCAGCGGCCAATACTTTTTGGGTACAATGGTTTCAAGCTCATCGACAACCAGCCTAAGCTCCGACATGGCCCCAAGCACATGGTCACGGTAAAACCCTGCCTGGGTGAGCGCATCGCTTTCGTCCTTTGTTTTCAGCACCGCGTTTTCAAGGGCGTCCAGGTTTTTAAGCAGGCAGGCGGACAGCTTGGAAATCCTTTCAAGGTAGTGCTGCTCCAGGCAGAAGTCGTAATCTCCGCACGACTTTTTGCCCCTAAGAAGCTGCAATAGCTCGTTTTGATAGCTGATACAAGCGGGGATGATTTCCTTCTTAACCATGTCCACCATCGTAAGCGCTTCAATGCGCAGTGTTTTACAGTAATTCTCCAGCAGTATTTCATACCTAGAGCGGATTTCCGTTTCGGTCAGCACATTGTGCCGGGTGAATACATCAATGCTTTTTTGCGCCACAAAGGCCGGTAATGCTTCAACGGTGTTTTTGAGGTTGGACAGGCCCCGTTTTTCCGCTTCCCGCACCCACTGCTCGGAATAGTTGTTGCCATTGAATATGATTCGCTTGTGTTCACGGATGGTTTTCTTAATCAGAGCCGCGAGGTCATCATTAAAGTCTTCTGCGTTTTCCAGCGTATCGGCAAACTCGCGCAGAACCTCGGCCACGATGGTATTAAGCACTATGTTGGGTCCTGCGATGGAGAAGGCGGAGCCCAGCATACGGAATTCAAACTTGTTGCCGGTAAAGGCAAAGGGCGAGGTGCGGTTGCGGTCGGTAATGTCCTTCGGAAAACGCGGAAGTACCGTCGCGCCGATTTCCATTTGGTTCTTCTGCTTGCCATGGTAAACGGTGCCTGTTTCAATGGCTTCGAGGATTTCCGTCAGTTCGTCGCCCAAAAACATGGACACAATCGCCGGGGGTGCTTCGTTCGCACCCAGCCGGTGGTCGTTTCCCGCGTTGGCCACCGACACTCGAAGCAGGTCCTGGTATTCGTCCACCGCCTTGATGACGGCGGTCAGGAACAGCAAAAACTGCATGTTTTCGTGGGGCGTTTCGCCCGGCTCCAGGAGGTTTGTTCCCTTATCCGTGCATATGGACCAGTTTATATGCTTTCCGCTGCCGTTTACTCCGGCAAAGGGTTTTTCATGCAGTAGGCAGGCCAAGCCATGCCTGTTGGCGACGCTTTTCATAAGTTCCATGGTCAGTTGGTTGTGGTCGGTGGCGATATTGACGGTGGTGAAAATGGGAGCCAGCTCATGCTGGGCCGGGGCCACCTCGTTATGCTTGGTTTTGGCAAGCACGCCCAGCTTCCAAAGTTCTTCCTCCAGTTCCCGCATGAAAGCGGATACGCGGGGTTTGAGGCTTACGAAGTAATGGTCCTCCATCTCCTGGCCCTTGGGAGGTCGTGCCCCGAACAGTGTCCGGCCGGTGTAAACCAAATCGGGGCGCTTCAAGTAGACCTCCTTGTCAATAAGGAAGTATTCCTGCTCTGCGCCCACTGTCGTGGTTACACGCTTCACTGAAGTGTTGCCGAAAAGGCGGATTATACGGAGGGCCTGCTTGTTTATTGCCTCCATGGAGCGCAGAAGCGGTGTTTTCTTGTCCAGCGCCTCGCCGCTGTATGAGCAAAAGGCGGTGGGGATGTACAGCGTACCGTCCTTGATAAAAGCGTAGGAGGAGGTATCCCAAATGGTGTATCCCCTGGCCTCAAAGGTTGCACGCAGTCCCCCGGAGGGGAAGCTTGACGCGTCCGGTTCTCCGCGCACCAGCTCTTTGCCCGAAAACTCCATGATAATCCTGCCGTCCCTATCGGGGGCTATGAAGCTGTCGTGTTTTTCGGCGGTAATACCGGTCATTGGCTGGAACCAGTGCGTGAAATGGGTGGCGCCTTTTTCAATGGCCCAGTCCTTCATGGCATTGGCCACGATATTTGCAACGTCGAGTTCCAAATGCGTGCCCTGTGCTATAGCCTTTTTCAGTGCCCTGTAAGTATCCTTCGGCAGCCTTGACTGCATTACCGTATCGTTAAATACCATGCTGCCGAAAAAATCCGGAACTTTTTTCATGAATATCACCCCTTAGAATAACTCGATATCTGCTGCTTTGCATTCTTAAAACGTACATTTGTCCATATCGGATACCTTTAACCCGGCATCAACAAAAAAACAAGACGCCGCGGACTATAAGTCCACAGCGCCTTTGCTGTTTCATGCGTATATTTTAGACCAATCCATTTTTTTTGTCAACAGCTTTTTTTACATTCTTGCATCCTGCTAATGAAGTTCCTGCACACAGTGCCCGGTATTGCCGCCGCGGGGCGAATGCTGGACAAATTCTGCAGCAAAGCGGCAGGCGGGGTTTCATGATATTTATTGACAATAAACCGGTTTTGCTGTATACTATACGCGTTGAACAAAGGCGTTCATCAGATAATGTGACTGACAGTTAAAAAAAAACCGGCTTTTTAACCGGTTGATTAACTGCCCGCATTATGTGATGAGCGCCTTTTTTGTGATGGTGCAGTGGGTTTAAATAGTTAGATATTAAATATATGGGGGAATATAAATATGCAAGAAGTTTTATACGAAGGAAAGTCCAAGCTAATCTTCCGGGGAGAAGACGATGCCAGCATCCTTATTCGGTATAAGGATACGGCTACGGCTTTTAACGGCGAAAAGAAAGAGGAACTGGCCGGAAAAGGCAGGCTCAATGCGGAAATCTCAAACATTATTTTTGCGTACCTTGCCGAGAACGGGGTTAAAACTCACCTAATAAGAGTTGTGGACGAGACCTCCGTCCTGGTGCGAAAAGCGGAGATAATAATGGTTGAGGTCATCATCCGCAACGTAGCGGCGGGCAGCTTTTCAAAAAAGTACGGTGTGCCGGAGGGTACCGAGCTTAAAAACACAATCGTGGAGTTCAGCCTAAAAAATGATGCGCTGGGTGACCCGATGATAAACGAAAGCCAGATTACCGCCTTAGGCCTCGCCACCAAGGATGACCTTGAAGAAATGACATCACAGGCTCTAAGAATCAACAGGCTTTTGTGCGAACTGTTTGAAAAAGCCGGCATCAGGCTTGTGGATTTCAAGCTTGAATTCGGCAGGGCAGGAGGGGAAATACTGCTCTGTGACGAAATATCGCCCGACTCCTGCCGGTTGTGGGACATGGATACCGGCAAAAAGCTTGACAAAGACCGTTTCAGGCACGACTTAGGCGACGTGCTTGAAGGATACAGGGATGTATTAAGGAGGCTTAAAAACAATGTCGGATAGGTATGAAAACCCCTTGGGCAAACGCTATGCCAGCCGTGAGATGCAGTATATATTCTCGGATGACAACAAGTACTCCACTTGGCGCAGGCTCTGGGTGGCGCTTGCCGAAAGCGAACGCGAGCTTGGCCTGCCTATCAGCGAAGAACAGATAGAAGAAATGAAGCAGCACCTGGATGACATAAACTACGAGGCTGCCGCCAAGAAAGAGGCCGAGGTCCGGCACGATGTAATGGCGCATATTTACGCTTACGGGGAGCAGTGCCCCAAGGCAAAGCCCATTATCCACCTGGGGGCCACTTCCTCCTACGTGGGAGACAACACCGATATAATTCTCATGCGGTCGGCGCTGCTTGTTATAAAAAAGCTGCTTATTAACGCCCTTTCCAAGCTTTGCGAGTTTGCAGAAAGGTACAAGGCGCTGCCCTGCCTTGCGTACACGCATTTTCAGGCTGCGCAGCCCACAACGATGGGGAAGCGGGCTACGCTGTGGATACAGGACCTGCTCCTTGACCTTGAGCAGCTTGAGTTTACGCTTGGCAGCCTGAAGCTTTTGGGCTGCAAGGGAACCACCGGTACCGGCGCGAGTTTCCTATCGCTGTTTGACGGGGACCATGAAAAGGTCAAGGCCCTTGAAAAGAAAATCGCCGAAAAGATGGGC
>JAAYEV010000096.1 GCA_012728565.1 Clostridiales bacterium | reverse complement strand
GCTTCTTCATAGTTTTGAATTAAAAACGCTCCACCAACGGCAATTGTAACTAAAACATCTATACTGACTACTTTTACTTTTAAAGCTTGATATGCTTGAATAGCAATGGGTGCTGCACCTAGAATGGATGCAATGATTAATGACCAAATAAAGACATCCATGTTTCCCATTGTCCATTTGCTTATAAATCCGACAGCTATTAAAATACCACTTATTGATGTAATCTTATTTTTGTTGCTTAAAATATACCGCTGCATGCCTGCGCTCCCTGTATTATTTTTATAAATATAACGTACTAATAGTATTTGTTTCCTTTGCCTATCGTTTAAGAGGGAAAGCCCGAAGCCTCTTATCGGAGATAGGAAACCCTATCTAAGCTTGATATGCTTTGTCTATTTCAGCCAACATACTGTATACGGCTTCACAGCTTTCACATACGCCATCCGGCACGGTATAATTATTTGTGATTTCACGTAATTGTTTCAGTTCACTATCCAAATCCGGTTTTCCCGGTGCCGCATTCTTAACTTTTGCACTGATTTCATCAAATAGTCTGTGCACGTCATTGAATTCCGGATGATTCTCTCCATGGACACGGGCTACGATTGGTACAAATAGCTGCAGTTTTTCAAAATTGCGTTTTATTACTTCGTCAAACTTTAGCACAATATATTCCTCCCTTGTACAATTTATATCATAACTTCATCAGCCTAAGCGTAGGATGATGCTTTTACGAATTCCGGGTAGTCGGTCTTTCTCTTTATTGTTTATTCTTATTGACATTATATGTACATTTTAGCATGGCTTTATTGCAAAAAAATGGCCTTGTCAAGTCTATAAAATTAATTACCTCTCTACACTTATTCTTTTATAATGTGAACTGCTTAATCCGGTTTCCTTATCCTTTCAAATATATACCCATTACATATTACCATAAACTTATATTGAGGGTTAAAGCCGGGATGTCTTTTCCGCTAAAGCCTGAAGCACCCAGGGTATTAATCGCTAATGCGTTAATGGTAGGTATTTTAGAAAACGCTGTCTAAAGCCCATCCAAGTCGCGAGTACTTTATCATGATGGTTGGTTTGAGACTGGTAACGTTCAATAATAATGAAGAAAAAAGGGGTTGTTGTCTTTAAGCGACGACACCCCCCTTCCCGTACCGGCCTTTAAGGTTTAACCGTAATAGTATATCTACCGCAGGAACCGTCTCCTTGGTTACCGTTAACCAATCATTTTTATTTTCTTAAATCGTAACTCCAATTGTTGCTCTCAAGCTTTTTAATAAGTGTAACAACATAATCTGTTACGATATCCAACATTTTTTGCCCCTTTTGTTTTGTAGCTTTTGTAGGATCACCCGTCGCTCCCGTTTCTGTTATCTCCTTAATATCCCATATTATTGTTGAAAAATCACTGAGGTTTATCACATCCTTAGGAACCTGTGCTACAGCGTCTTCCATATTGACAAGGTCCGGCCTTACAGCCATTGTTATTGAGGTTTCACCCTCGCCACCATGTCCTAATCCGTTCCAAACTTCAAAGTCTTCCGACATTCTCGCCCCGGTGATTTCCCACCATGCGGGGATAAATACTATTACGGCTTCCTTATGCCTGTCTTTTACCTTTCTTGCCGCAATTTCAAGGGCCGGTATATTGCCATCATGCCCGTTCAGGATAACTATATGATTGATTCCGTTATTAATCAGGCTGTCAAAAATGTCTTCCGCAACTGCGATTATTGTTTCAAAGCGTAGTGTAATAGATAGCGGA
The DNA here is from genome assembly GCA_012728565.1 of Clostridiales bacterium. GTDB lineage: Bacteria > Bacillota > Clostridia > Ch29 > Ch29 > JAAYEV01. The sequence goes on along the minus strand of JAAYEV010000096.1, from coordinate 488 downwards.
TATTGGTTGTAATGTATGGAAGTACCAAAGGGCACACCGGGAACCACAACCGTTCTTTCTAGCTTCTCGGCTGCTCTTCGGGCTATCCCCGTTGGTACAAACAAATCGGGTCCGAGTGGCATATGCCAGCCATGGCTTTCACAGCTGCCAAACACTGTTATGGCACTATCTATTTTATTTTCCGAAATCATTGTTTTAAGCTCTTTAGCATTAAACTCATTTAAGAATACTTTCATTGTAAAGTACCCCCCAAATATTATTGGTTTACAGAGCTTAACTTGGCGTCATGTTCTTTATCCCCGGTATAGCTATAAACAAAGGTGTATATGATTACAGTAATAACGAGTGCAACAAGGCCTGAAGGCAAGCCATAGGGCAATCTAATAAAATACTCAAATATTAACCCTAGCGCTGCACCTATTAAAAAGGATACAACACCGGCCGCCCTATAATCAGGTTGTTTATCATAATGCTCCAAAACATAATTT
>JAAYEV010000095.1 GCA_012728565.1 Clostridiales bacterium | reverse complement strand
TTCCGTGCCTATATCCCAGTGGGCCTTTGCTTCAAAATCAAACTTCCTGGGCTCTCCCCAGTACCTTACCGGAACGTTATCGTCTTCGCTGTCCCCCACCGGTACCGAGGGATGGGGTATGTTCGGGATGGAGTACATAATATCCTGTATCTGCTGGTCAAGCTCCCGCAGCTCGCCCTCCATCTGTTTAACCTTCTCGGACAGTTGCTTCATTTCTTCCAGGATGGGCGCTACGTCTTTGCCCTCCTTTTTAAGTTTTGGCACTTCCTTGGATACGGCGTTCTGCCTGCTTTTTAGCTGTTCCGCCTCCGAAAGAAGGTCCCTTCTTTTTCCGTCCAGCTCAAGCAGCCTGTCGATGTCTATGTCTTCCCCCCTTTTGGCAAGGCCCTCCTTTACCTTCTCGGGGTTTGCCCTTATGAATTTTAAATCCAGCATTTGTATCAACTCCTTATAATAGGTATGGTAACACACCGCCGCTAACGCCGGCATTCCTTGCTGCGCAGTGTCCATGATTGATAAGCTTTTAGGGTCAGGATTTCCTGCGAAAAACAAAAATCCCCTCGCACCCCCAAGGGACGAGAGGTTTCCCGCGTTGCCACCCTAATTGGCCTTTTCACGGCCCGGCTTTTTTACAGTATAACGGCTGCAGCCCGTAAGGACTTGTTTCGTCCATCTGCTTCGGGGCGGATTCCAAAGCCCCCTGCACCGGTTTACACCACCCACCGGCTCTCTTTGGCAGGCAAAACTTAGTACTGCTCCCCTTCATCGCATGTATAATTATTGTGGCTTGATTTAAAATGTATTATAACACAGCTGCGAAAAAAATCAAGCACTTCCTGAAACAAGCCCTATGTAAGCAGAGGAGCCGGTCCCCTGCCGCTTGACCCAAAACTTTACTCCATACCATCGGGTTTGGATATTGGAAAATGCCTTCTGCTGTCCAGGTAGTCCTGTACTATTCTCAATGCCTCACCGAATCTCTGGAAATGCACAACTTCCCTTTCCCGGAGGAATTTGAGGGGGTCAATAACATCCGGGTCATCCGCAAGGTCTATAAGCCATTCATAGGTTGCCCTGGCCTTCTGCTCGGCGGCCATGTTTTCATAAAGGTCCACAACCGGGTTGCCCTTGGATTGAATATACGCCGCCGTGAAGGGGTTGCCCGCCGCCGATATGGGGTATATGCCCCTGTCGTGGTCCGCATAATAGGGGTCAAGGCCGGCCGCCTTTATTTCATCAATGCTTGCACCTTTAATCAGCTGGTAAACCATGGTTCCAACCATCTCAAGGTGGGCAAGTTCCTCGGTCCCTATATCGTTTAATGTCGCCCTGGCTTCGGGCGTAACCATCGAAAATCTTTGGCTTAAATATCTAATGGACGCTGCCAGCTCACCGTCGGGTCCCCCGTACTGGGTTATTATTACCTTGGCCATCCTGGGATCGGGGTTTTTGATTTTCACCGGGTATTCCAGTTTTTTTTCATAAATCCACATGCTTAACACTCCTCCCCTGCAAGTCTGAAATTAAAGCTGTAATGCCAGGGCCAGGGATTGCAAATCCACTGCCACGGATAGCCACTTGTCGAATAGTAGGCGGTTAACGGCCCGTAGCGCCTTTCATATTCCGCCCGGAGCATTTTGGCCTGGGCCACCGCCGTGTTGTGCTTCATAAGCGCATTCCGGTCATGGGGGTGGGTATTGAGATACAGGTTCAACTCTATAATGGTAAAGTCCAACGCGCTAAGCTGTTTTAACAGTTCCTCTCTGCTGGTATCCATATGCCTGCCTCCTTTAATCATACTGCGGGGGCCTAATTTTTTTATCCGGTCCCTTGTAAGGGCTGAACAGTTCCGGGAACAGCGTTCCCCTGCACAGCGCCTGGATTGGTGAATAGGTGCTGCATAACCTTTGAAAGGGAACATAGGCCCTTGCCAGTTTTACATCTTTTATAACCGTCTCCTGCGGAACACAGGGGTGCCCGGGCGTACCCGGCGCGCCGGGAGCAGGTTCAATGTTTGGAAGATACGGGTTTCCCGGTATATATACACCTTCCGGAACGTTGTCGTAGCAGCCCTTGGGGAAAGAAGGCCCAGGCTTATCCGGAGCTTTTAACCTCGGATCCATCATGGTCATTTAACCTCCCAATCGTTTACTTTGTACTTTAGATTTTTTATATTAAAGTATTGGGCCAGCTTACTCCTCAATTTCACTACATACTATGAGGCCTTTTTATTTTGTGTTAATTCTTAATTCACAGTCGTCGGAATAAAATGGCGGCCATAGGGCAATAATCAGTACAAGAAAACACCGGGGGGTGTGAAAATGAATGACATTGACATGGTTTCTCAGTTAGGCGATATGAAGGAGGTTGACTACAGGAATACTCTTGCCATCGCAAGCGTTATTGAGCTTTTGATAGATAAGGGAATACTTGACCGCGGCGAAATTGCCAGGAAGGCAAAGCTGCTGGATGAAATGACCGCAGAGGAGATTGCTTACCTGCGCAAGAAAAGGAGCATATAAAAGCGGAAGGTTTTTACCCTTCCGCTTTGCTTATTTTGTTATATTTACCGGTTAACCTGCTGCTGCATGCTGTTAAGCACCTGCTCAAGCTCTGCCAGGTATTCGCCGTACTTCGCCCAATCCCCGTTCCTGGAGGCCTGTTGGGCCTTCTCAAAGAGTTCGTTGGCAAGCTCCACCAACTGCTCCAGGCTCCCTCCGATGCCATCCGGCGGCTCATCCATTCTATCCGGCGGCTCCGTTTTATCGGGTTCCTCCGGCGGTGCCGTTCCCGGAACGCCCTTCCCGAATATGGCCGTAAGAGCCTCGGCAAGGGTCTCCTCCATTACTATGGTATCTGCATAGGCCACTATCACCCTTCTCATCTCGGGCAGGCTGTCCTGGTTGGACGCCTGCATGAACATGGGTTCAACATACAGCAGGGAATCCTCTATGGGTATTATAAGCAGGTTGCCCCTTATTACCTGGGAACCCCTCTGATCCCACAGCGACAACTGCCTGGCTATTTCGGTATCCTGGCTTATCCTTGTTTCAATCTGCATGGGCCCATACACCAGCTTGTTTTTAGGCAGTTTGTATATTATCATCTCACCGTATTTATCACCATCGTTACGGGCTACAAGGAAAGCTACCATGTTGTTCTTGTTTATAGGCGTATACGGAATGCTAAGTACGTACTCCACGTCCTCTTCGCCGGGGAGCTTCATAACCTGGTAACTGGAATCCATCTCCAGGGTTTCGCCGCCATACTGCTCCAGCGCTATGCTCCAGGAATCCTCCCTGTTGTAGAAAACCTGCGGGTTTTCCATGTGATAATCCCTGAACACTTCCGCCTGGATGTCAAAAAGGGTTTCCGGGTACCTGATATGCTCTTTGAGCCCCTCCGGCATCCGGTCAAAGGGCTTGAACAAACCCGGGAAAATTTTATCAAAGGTCCTTACCAGCGGGTCCTCCTCATCCACCAGGTAATAATCGGTGGTACCGTTGTAGGCATCTATCACAACCTTGAAGGAGTTGCGGATGTAATTAACGCCCCCCGATATGGGCCGGGAATAGGGATAGTTGGTATCGTGGGTGTACCCGTCTATTATCCAGAACAACCTGCCTTCATGAATAACGAGATACGGGTCCGGGTCATAGGAAAAATAGGGTGCTATTTTATTGACCCTGGTGATTATGTTCCTGTTCAAATGAATACGGCTGTCGGAAGTAATGTCCCCCGAAAAAAGTATCCTTGAGCTGCCGTTGTAAATAGCAAATATCAGCTTGTTCAGCGGATTCATTCTAATGCCCGCGGTGCCCTGATAAAAGGCGTCTATGTTATCGTCCCCCAGGGGATAGTCAAACTCGGCGGCCTTCGTATTGGTAATTATATAATCATTGGTCAGCTCGCCGAAATATATTTCCGGGCGCGTGATCTCAAGGTCGGTATCGGTAACGGGAGGTATATCCCTTACCAAAAGCTGGGGCTGGCCCTGGGGTGTTACCGTATTTACCGGCGACAGCACCGCCCCGTAACCGTGGGTGTACCTTAGGTACTTGTTTACCCAGCTCTGGGCTTCTTCCATCTGTTCCAACGACAGTTCCCTTGCGGAAAGGAATACCTGGGTATAGTCACCGTTTATCCTGTACCTGTCTATATCTATGTCATTAAACCTGTAATAGGGCCTGATACCCTGCAGTTGGTTGTACGCCTGAAGGGCGGGCCTGTAGTCGTTTATTCTTATATTATCTATAATGGGCTTATTGGCCAGGATATCCTCTATGGTTAATGTCTCCGCCGCGGCAAATTCCCTCTCCTCTATTTTGTCCAGTCCATAGGCTTTCTGGGTGAATGCTATGTTGTTTTTTATATAAGGCAGTTCCTTTGCGTATTCGTTGGGCTCCACCACATAGTTTTGCACGCCCAACGCAGCTAGGTTGCCGAGTATGCTTATGGCCACCAATAGTACCGGTCCGTACAATGCCGTTTTGTACTTGGCACTGTAAGCGGCGTACAGTATCAAAACAGCGCTTAATGCCCCGGCCGCGGCCTGAAGCATGTAAACCCTTGACCTGACCACCATATCGGTATAGCCCGCCCCGTACACCGCTCCTGCCGGGGAGAACAGCAGGCCGTATCGTGCGAGATAAAATTTCAGCGCCAGTATAACAAATATTACAAAACCCACAGCGGCTACCTGCCTTACCGCAAGATGCAGCATCTCTTTGCTGAACAGGCTGCGTCTTTGGAAACCGCCTTCCTGGTCCTGCTGCATCCTGCCCATCTCCGGGGTCTTAAGGCTTATCATTACACCGTAGAATATTGCGGTTGCGACCAATAAAACAACCGCCACGAAAACAAGCAATGAAATAAGCTGGTTCAACAGGGGAAGCTTAAAAATATAAAAACCCACGTCCTTCGAAAAAATGGGGTCCGCCACGTTAAAATCAAAGGAATTTATGTATTTTAAAATGTCCAGCCAAAGGCTTCCCACCACCATGCTGCTTATAAAAAGGGACAGGACCAGGGAAAGTACCAGTATTATTTTTCCGTACCTTTTCCTGTCCTGGTTGCTTTCGATGAGCCGCGACTTCCTGTAAAAGTCCCTTTTCATGTTCATGAAATATAAGTAAAGAAACACCGTCACCAATGCAAAAACCGGTATGCCTATCCTGAATTTATTTATTATACCGGCCATGAATACGCTTGTGTATCCCACTTCCTCAAACCATTGATAGTCCACTATGAAGTCCAAAAGCGCCATAAGCAGCAGGAAGAGCATGATTACCAGCCCTACTGCCGCAATTACAAACTTTCTGCCCCTTCCGCTTTTTTTATTCAATAAAACCACTCTCCCAACGCTTCCTCATTCTTCTACCAAAAATCCTCTTCTCTTTAATTCTTCCCGGATTCTCTCGTAACTTGCCTGGTCCCGGACTTCTATCGTATGGATATGTATTCCGCCTGTTAGCGAAGAAAGCGGCTGCGCATGCTCGTCATCTATGGACTTCATGAATTCCTTGACGTCCTTCCTGGAGGAAATCATCAATACGCCTCTTTTTTCGCCGTATACCGGGTGCTCTATTATCACGTCTATTATGCTTCCACCCAGGTCAACTATTGCGGTGAGCTCTTCTTCGATTTCTTCATTGGTATGATGCCTGCACACGATTGTTTTGGTCATAGTTCCGGGCTTTATCGGATTTAGCATTATATAGCCCCGGGGCGTGGCAATGATATTCTCGCCCGCCGCCCTGAGAATAGCAATATCCTGTACTATCACCTGCCTGGTCACTCCAAACCTGTCCGCCAGGTCGGTCCCTTTTATCGGGTTTTTGGCCGACCCCAATATCTCCATAATTTTTTTTCTTCTCTCCTCGGAAACCATAACCTGTATCCCTGCCTTTTTTTCATCTTTTGGCAATTTAAATAATAACATATGTTTATAAAAAGGACAATTGCGGTATTGCGCCGAAAACATAAAAAGCAGGCGGCTTAATCCGCCTGCTTTT
>JAAYEV010000094.1 GCA_012728565.1 Clostridiales bacterium | reverse complement strand
GATCAACATATACCATTAAATTATGACCCAGAGAGAAGTGAAGTTGAGTCTTTTCTGCCGTCGGGATGTAAAGTTATAGGCGATGTGAGACTAGATAAGCTTTCTCATGTATCTCTTCTATGGATATCGAGAAATAAACTAGTCCATGAAATGAGGTTTCCGGGTAAAGCGGCTAACGTATTTGATTTTGAGTATCCCCATTATCATTCTTTGGGAAAAATAGTTCAATGTGCGTCAACTGGAAAGTTTATAATGGAACCTGAAATGACTTGGGAACTTGTATATCCTATTCCCTTTTTCAATCGACTTATAGAAAACGCAGTTAAAAACCTAAGGAAGTATTTTATTGAGAATAACATCGACCCTATTAAAAGTTATAATTTAACCTCTAATTGGCTTGAATAACCCGATACGGCGAATAACAAGATGTTTCACTACACAAGCTAACGCTATACCCGGTTTGTATGGGCTGTAAAGCAAATATTGTCAAATCTACACTGGCTTTAATGTATAAAAACAGCGTAAATCTAGCAATATAGAAGTAACTATATAGTTGAAGCGTATGGAATTTTATTGCCAATGAAGAAGATTAGCAAATCAAAAACACAAAATTATTTACATATCCAATTATTTACATATCCGATTAAATCAATTTATATACCCAGTTTCATAATAGCCTCTTTTTTATTTTGAATGTTGGTATGAGTATACACCAGGGTGCTTCCGGGGTCTAAATGCCCCAGAAGTTCCTGGATGGTTACCAGGTCAACTCCTTTGTTTAGCAAATTGGTAGCAAAAGTGTGTCTCATTACATGTGGGGTTATTTTCTCCGGGTCCAATTGTGCCTTGATAACGCATCTCCTGAATCTTCTTGCAAGGGTATCCTTGTCCATCCGGTTCAGCTTTTCATTAATCAGTAATGACCTGTTAGTAAGGGGAAGCCGGGTATGCAAATAGTCCCATAATACTTCGGTTAACTCGTCTTTGATGGGTAACAGGCGCTCTAGGTCACCCTTTCCTATCACCGTAAGTGTCTGATTCTTAAAATCTATATTGTCCCAGGATAGTGAGAGAAGCTCTGCTCTCCGCACACCTGTGTATGCAAGCACGTACAGCATAGCTTTATCTTGAAGCCACATGTCATCAGCTTTATAAAACTCCGGAACGGCAAGGAGCCTTTTTAATTCGGCAGGCTTTAGGAAAACCGGTATCCGCCTCGGTATTCTTGGTGGTTTGATCTTTCTCATCGGGGATACCATGATATAATCCTGCTCTACACAAAAATTGAAAAAACTCCTAAGGCAGTTGACCCTTCTGGATAGCGTAGCCGGTTTATAGTCGAAATTTTCCCCAAGGTAGAGGAGGAACTTATGAATCAGGGGCTGAGATATGGCATCTACGGTAAACGGGCTTAGATTGATTTTCTCCAAAAAATCTGCTAACTGGTTAAGGTCAGAACGATAAGCGTAGATTGTTTTAACACTTGCCGTTTTTTCCACTCTCATAAACAGGTAATACTCTTCCATAACCTTGCGTAAGTCCACGATAATACCTCCTGTGCATAAATATTAGTCTTTTTGTATGCGACAGAAGTATGTTCATCTTGGACATAACCCAAGGGGGGTGGTTTCAATGTATTGATACAACACGAAATAGGGCTTTCCATCTTTTCCCTGCATTAACTCGGCTTATAGACTTAGTCGCTGATAAAAATAACACGTCGATACGGCGTGTTTTTTTGTTTGATCCTTAAATTCGAAGCATATATTAATAATTTGATTTATTATTCCTCTTTTAGTTTTTCTAATACATGGG
>JAAYEV010000093.1 GCA_012728565.1 Clostridiales bacterium | reverse complement strand
GAACCTATTTTTTATTCTTTCGTAATGGGATTCAAACTCCTGCTCGCTCTTTGTGTAGGCTGTAACGTTAATAAGCGTGTTAAAACAGTCAAAGAAGCCGTCGGAATATTTGCTGTATTCGCTCTCATATCCCCTTTGGCATCCGGCCAAAAAAAATCCGGCCACGAGTATTATTATTATGAATGCGGACAATTTTCTCATTTAAATCACCCTTATTATAATAAAGGAATACGACGACTAAAACAACATAATAAGGAGGGGGCCACAAAGGTGTGCCCCCTTTCCACTATTTCGCGTTCTCGTATGCCTCCGCAACCGCTTTCAGGTAATCTTGCACCGTCACCGTTACAAGGGACGTAAGCTCTGGCACATCCGGCACCGCCGGGTGGGACGCATCTCTTTGCTTAACCTTCATGGCCTTTATCTCGTCAACAGTCTTTCCTACCATCCACTTCTCCAGCTCGGCCATCTGCTCGTGCCAGTTCTTCTTTATGGACGAGGCGTTTATCATACCGTATTCGTCCCCAAGCTCAACCTTGGTCTTGAATTCGCCGTTCTTGTCGGTAGTTACCTTTCCCTCTTTGCTGAACTCCACCTTGGTCTGCGCGGTATCAATTATTGCCCCGGCAACCTTGCCCTCTTCGTCGAAGGCGGCGGCTACCATTACCGTATCAACCTGTGCCGCCGGCAGCGTTTCTTTACCGTCAGCTGAACTGTAACCCACCGACTTGCCTATGGATATCTCGTGCCCGAGGCCTACCTTAACCGCTTCAGCTGACAGGTTTTTCGCATTTTTGTGAGCCTCTTCAACGGCTTCCAGGTACTCGTGGACCGTTACCGTTACAAGGGAAGTAAGCTCCGGTACATCCGGCACCGCCGGGTGGGACGCATCCCTTTGCTTAACCTTCATGGCCTTTATCTCGTCAACAGTCTTTCCTATCATCCATTTTTCCAGCTCGGCTATCTGCTCGTACCAGTTCTTCTTGATGGACGAGGCGTTTATCATACCGTATTCGTCCCCAAGCTCAACCTTGGTCTTAAACTCACCCTTCGGGTCTGTGGCAAGCTGAAGCTTGTCATCGAAAGCAACACTTGTTTGGGCGGTGTCTATGGTTACGCTTACCACCTTGTCGTCCTTATCAAAGCCGACCACCGCGATTACAGTATCCACCTGGCCCACAGGGTTCACATTATTGGCAGCATCGAGGTCCTTCGACTTGGCAATGGAAGTTATGTGTCCTATACCCATTTTAACAATGCCTTCCCCGTCCAGGGGCTGTTCATTTGCAGGCGGCTGTTCCGACGGCTGCTGGTTCGCGGGCTTACCCGGTGAAGAACAACCGGCCAGCGCAACCAGAGACATAATAAGTACAACTAATAATGACACTGCTCTCTTCATGTTTTCTCCTCCATTTTTCATAGATTATGCAGCTTTATTAAGTTTTGTATTTCGATTTCTTATGATATCATTTTAACATTTTATTTTCAATAGGAATAATTCGCTTTAGAGAAAGTTTATCAATTAATTTTCGCTTATTTTTAATAATTTTTTCGTTTTTTGCGAGGATTTTAGTTTATATATGACTATACCAGGGTATTTAAATACCAAGGGAACCACGATTTTCCTCGATTGTACAATTTAGCTGTTCAATAAATAACTATATGATTATGACGGTATAAATTTTGGCATAATACATAGAAAGAATTTGATAAAATAATTTGACAATCCTTGTGAAAAATATGCTATAATGATTATGGTTTTTATTCAATAATCATTATTCGTTCATATATTATACTAATTAGGAGGGAATGTAATGAGCGATGTAAAAAAAGTAGTGGTTCTTGGCGCGGGGTATGGCGGTATAGAAGCAGCACTCCATATTTACCGACACAGCAAAAAGCGAAAAGACATCGAGATTACCATTATAGATAAAAACGAATACCACACCCTGCTGACAGAACTGCATGAGGTTGCCGGCAACCGGGTTGCCCCGGACGGACTTATGATAAACCTTGAAAAGATTTTCGAGCATACCAATGTGAATGTGGTAAAGGATAGGATTACCGGCATTGACCTTGACCGACAGCTGTTAAAATCCGAAACCGAAACCTATCCCTACGATTACCTTATACTGGCTACAGGGAGCGAGCCCACCTATTTCGGTATACCGGGAATGAAGGAACATTCGCTGACACTGTGGTCCATGGAAGATGCCCTTAGGATAAACAAACATATAAGGTCGGTCTTTGAAAAGGCCAGCCGTGAAAAGGACCCGGAAGAAAGACAGAAGCTTCTTACCATAGTTGTAGGCGGCGGCGGTTTTACCGGTATAGAAACGGTGGGAGAACTGGTACAGTGGGCGGACGAACTGTGTCGTAAATACGGCATACCTCGAAACGAAGTAAACCTATACGTAATCGAGGCAATGAGCAAGATACTGCCCAACCTGTCCGATTCCCTGATTGAAAAAGCTACCGCGTTCCTGAAGAAAAAGGGTGTAAAAATTCTAACCGACTCCCCCATTACTGAAGTCAAAAAGGGAAGCCTTACGCTTAAGTCCGGGGATGTAATAAAGACCGCTACGCTGATATGGAATGGCGGAGTTCAGTGCAATTCCTTCGCCGCCAACCTTGGACTTAAGACCAACCGAAGGGGCAGAGTGGAAGTAAACAATTACATGCAGACTGTGGACCGTCCCAATATTTATGCCATCGGTGACAACTGCTATTACGAAGAGGAAGAGGGCAAACCCCCGATGCCGGCGCTGGTGGAATCAGCGATTCAGTCGGGCCAGTGTGCCGCGCACAACGTATTGGCAGACATAAACGGCAAACCGAAGAAAGAGATGAAGTTGAACCTGCACGGCTTTATGGTATCCATAGGAAGCCGGTTTGCGGTGGCAAAGGTAACCGGCCTGCCGCAGCTTTCGGGATATCTTGCAACTGCGCTCAAACACTTGGTCAATATGCACTACCTGTTTGGAATAGGCGGTTTAGCCATACTGGCGGAATATATAAACCACCAGCTTCTTCACAACACAAGGGAAAAAACATTCATCGGCCCACATTTCACGGCCAAGTCGGCCAACTTCTGGCTGGTGCCGCTGCGAATTTACCTTGGATACATGTGGGTTATGTCGGGGCTCGAAAAGTACCAAAGCGGCTGGTTTGATTATCAGATGCTCGCCGGTACCGCCGACGCAGCCAGCGGCGCGTCAATGATGCAGCTCATAGGCGACCAGACGCCGGGCTGGTATGCATGGATTGTGGATACCATACTGGTGCCCAATGCGATGCTGTTCCAAAAGCTTATCGTGTTCACCGAGGTTGGAATAGGAGTGGCACTTATAGCCGGGCTGTTCACCTTCATAGCAGCAGCGGTGGCTGTAGTCATGAATATAAACTTTATGCTGACAACCGGGCTTAACGACTACTGGTTCCTGACCGCATCCATTGCATGCCTGGGAGGCGCCGGCAGGGCCTTCGGCCTTGACCACTATGTGATACCTTTCTTGAGAGACATCACCAAGAAACTCTGGCACAACAGGTAATAAGACAAAAAGCCCGCCGATACGGCGGGCTTTTAATATACCACTCCGTAGCCTCCGCCGGGGAACTGCCACGCGATGTTGTCGTAAGGGCAGCCGTAGGGACAGGCCCCGCATTCTATGCATCTTTCGTACAGCACCTTAATGCTGTCATCCTCCCAGTAATACACCCTTGAGGGACAGTAATAGGTGCAGGGCTTGTTCTCGCACTCCTTTGCACATACACTGTCCTTTTTTATGAAAATATGGGGCTTTTTATCGGGAATTATTGTCACCAGTTCAAGGGGGTTCCTCTGGGTCCTGTTGAAATTGCTCAATTACAGCACCCCCCAGTTCTGAAGACCGGACAGTACGTCCTTCGCGGATTTACCCAGCGGCTGCATATTTATCAGTTCCTCCAACATCTTTCTTAAATTGTTTTTATCAGTATCCAGGTTCTGCTCGAAATACTTGTATGCAAAATCGTTCATGGCCTTTGTTATTAGAAAATCGGCATCCTGGAACTTATTGAAATACACCTCCACGTTCTTGCCCTTTTTCATGTTTTGATAGAAAAAGGACCCCTTGACCCTTTCCTCGTAGGATGAGAGTATATCCCTGCCGTACCGGTCCAGTGCACAGGCCTGCGCCGCCGCCTCGGCGGCGTACTTGCCGGTAATCATGGCAAGGTCCATGCCCCTGCGGCCGCTTATCATCTCCGCCGCGTCCCCCACCACAATAATGCCGTCGTCCACCAGTGTGGGTATCTTTTTGAAGCCTCCCTTGGGTATTATATGACCCATGTACTTTACCGGCTTGGCCCCCTGTATCAACCTTTTTACCAGCGGGTGCCCCTTGAACCTTTCCAAAAGCTGAAGCGGGTTTAATCCCTTGCCTACAATCTGGTTCAGATACCCTCCCACTACTATGGAAAGGGAATCCCTGTTGGTCCATATTCCTCCCTTTCCTATGGCCGGCGAAGGGGGATAGCCCACCATCCCGATGCTTGCTCCCTCGTCCTTTTCCAGGTTGAACCTGTCCTCTATCTTCTCCGCCGGAAGCTCCAGCACCTCCTTGACATACAGCGTCATTTCATTGGGCTTTAGCCTTTTTCTAAGCCCTGCCTTCTGGGTAAGAGCGGCCTGGGCCCCCTCCGCCAGTATAACAACGTCTGCATGTATAACATCTCCACCCTCCAGCATCACCCCGTCCACCTTTTTGGAAAGCGGCCCGGTCTTATGGTACACCAGGTCAACGGCCAGGCAGCTAGTAAAAAGCTTTGCCCCCGCCTTGACCGCCTGGTCGGCGTACCAGCGGTCGAACTTGTAACGCAGTATGGTGTGCTTGTTATAGGGCGCCATACCGAATTTTTTGCCGGTAAACCCAATCCTCACCGCAGAATCGTTGTCAAGCAGCCACAGTTCGTCGGATACAATCCTACGCTCCAGCGGTATCCCCTGGATGTTCCAGTATTCCGGCAAAATCTGCTGGAAGGGCATGCTGGCGATTGTTCCCCCGGTCATGTTTTTGCTCCCCGGGTACTTCCCCCTTTCAATAAGGGCGACAGAAAGATTGTTTCTTGCCATCATAAGGGCGGCGGTGGACCCGGCAGGGCCCGCTCCCACCACGACGGCGTTGTACCGGTCATTGCCCATAAAAAATCCCTCCGTTAACCGTACCGATAGTTTTAGTATGGTTATAACGGGGGATAATATTCCAACGTCTCAATCCTCGGTTCACCTGTTATTCCTATTTCTGCCCGTATTCGTTGGTATAGCTTTTGCGCATGGCCTGCACGTCCTCGAAGGATATGGGGATCGGCTGTCCCACCATATTGCAGAATACCGTGATCATGGCTCCCTTTTCCACAATTTCGCATACCTTGAGGGCTTCCTCCAGGGTTTTTGCCACCCCCACCACCCCATGATTGGCCATCAGGGCAGCCTGCCTGTCCCTTAGGGCAGCAAGGACATTGGACGCCAATAGGTCGCTTCCCGGCAGCGCATACCGCGCCACCCGCACATCCCCTCCCACCACCTGCACCAGTTCCTCCACGATGGGGGCAATATGCTTATGGGCGCAGGCAAGGGCCGTGGCAAAGGTGCTGTGGGTGTGCACCACCGCCCCTATATCCTCCCTGCCCTTGTACAGGGCAAGGTGCAGCGGCACTTCTATGGAAGGTTTTCTTTGACCCAGCACTACACTTCCCTGCATGTCCAGGACTACAATGTCCTCTTCCGTTATCTTATCGTATTCCATACCGCTGGGGGTTATCGCAATTAGCTCCTTCCCTTCAATCCTGCAGCTTATATTGCCCCAGGTTGCCGTTATAAGGCCCCTCTCCAGCATTTTTAGCCCGGTCTCCAATATGTCCTGCCTAGCCCTTTTTATACTGTCCATATGTCCTTCCACCTTTCTACTACAGCCTTATTATTCCCTCACTGCACCTGCACTTATCCAAGGCACCGGTTGTGCGGAAAACCTCCATGAAAAGCCTTACAACGTTCTCCCTTCCCCTTTTCATAATTCCGAGTATCTCGCTGTGGGAAATGGGCTCATCCACCATACCGTTACACCAGTTGGTCACAATACCGACGGCAGCGTAGCAAAGGCCCAACTCCCTTGCCAGCACCACCTCCGGGACACCGGTCATGCCCACCATGTCCCCGCCTATTTCCTTAAAGAACCTAATCTCCGCCTTTGTTTCAAACCGCGGTCCCTCCACGCAGACATAGGTGCCCCTGCCGCTTATATTTACGCCAACCTTCGCGGCCTTTTCCTCCAAGGCGTTTATCAAGGCGGGACAATAGGGGTCAGCCATGTCGGCGTGCACCACTCCGCCCTCGCCGTCGTAAAAAGTGTTTGTCCTTTGTTTCGTGAAGTCTATGAACTGGTCGGGTATTACCAGGCTTCCGGGAGGGAAGTCATAGTTCAGCGACCCCACAGCCGCGGTGGCCAGCACCCTTTTCACGCCCAGCTGCTGCAGTGCCTTTATGTTGGCCCTGTAGTTTATCCTGTGGGGCGGGACTGTATGTCCCTTACCGTGCCTCGGCAAAAAAGCCACCTCACCAAACGGCGTTTGCTGTATGTAAACCCTTGCCGTACCGTATGGCGTTTCAATATCCCGCAAGGCGCTGCCACCGTCCAGCTGGTAAACTCCCGTGCCTCCGATTATCGCATTCTCCACCAATTTGTTTTCCTCCCTTACCTGTTAAACAGCCTCTTTAGGCTTTTGTCCACCTCGAAGTACAGCCGTTCTTCATCTATACCGGTCAGCTCCCCATCATCCAGCAGGACTTTCCCGTCCACCAGCGTATACGCCACGTCGGCGCCGCCAGCGGCATACACTGTATTCGAGATTAGGTCGTGCTGCGGGTACAGGTGGGGTTTTTTCATGTCAACCAGCACCAGGTCCGCCTTCATCCCCGCCTTAAGCATGCCTACGCTGTCGTCTATACCAAGGGCCTTTGCGCCGTTTACGGTGGCCATTTTAATCGCCTTTACCGCCGGCAGGGCCTCGGCATCCATAAGGCCGACCTTCTGCAGCAGCGCAGCGCTTTTCATCTCGCTTATCATATCCAGGTTGTTGTTGCTGCACGAGCTGTCGGTGCCAAGGGCAACGTTTATCCCAAGGTCCAGCATCTTTTGCACCGGAGCGATACCACTTGCCAGTTTCATGTTGCTCTGGGGGTTGTGCACCGCGTTGACGCCGTATTCCTTCATTATCCGCATATCGTCGTCGGTAAGGTGCACACAGTGGGCACCTAGCACCCTGTGCTCAAAAAGCCCTGCATCCCTGGCATATTCAATGGGCGTTTTGCCGTAGTTTTCCTTAATCTGCCGCACTTCGTCCAACGTTTCGGCAAGGTGGATATGTATCTTTGCCCCCAGCTCCCCCGCCAAGTCCGAAACCAGGGCGAGGAAGTCCGGTACGCAGGTGTAGGGCGCATGGGGCCCCAGCGAAACGTTAATCCTGCCTTCGGCTTCGCCGTTCCACTCACTGAAAAAGCTCTTGCAGTTTTGTATCCTTTCCTTCCAGTCGCCGCTGACGCTAACCATTCCAATGGAAAGGTCCGCCCTTATACCCGTCTCGCTGACAGCCCGGGCCACCTCCTCCATGAAAAAGTACATGTCCGCAAAAGCGGTGGTGCCGCTCCTTAACATCTCCGCGATGCTCAGCATGGCTCCCCAGTAAACGTCCTCCCCCGTAAGACCCTCCTCCACCGGCCATATCCTTTCCTTAAGCCATTTCATAAGGGCCGTGTCGTCCCCGTAGCCCCGCATAAGCGACATGGAGCTGTGGGTATGGCTGTTTATAAGACCGGGCAGCGCGACCATGCCGCTACCGTCAATTACCTTGTCAAATTTGACGTCGGTATCCCTCACCGTGCCCGCGTATGCAATCCTGTCGCCCTCTATTTCTATCTGCCCCACGCTGTACACGTCGTCCGGCTCTATCATGGTAATTATGCTGCAGTTTTTGATAAGAATCCTCATGGTTTTATCCCTCCCCTTTTATCTTTTGCTTTAACCTCCGTAAATTCTCCCCGAAGGGCCTTTCTATGATACCCATCTCGGTTATGATCGCGGTTATGTACTTCTCCGGCGTCACGTCAAAGGCCGGGTTAAAAACCCCTACCCCCTCCGGGGCTACTGCCATGTCGTCTATATGGGTTACTTCACGGCGGTCCCTTTCCTCGATTATTATTTGGTCCCCGTTTTCCAGGTCAAAATCTATTGTCGTGGTGGGTGCCACCACGTAAAAGGGTACATGGTTCTCACGGGCTATAACCGCCACGTTGTACGTGCCTATCTTGTTCGCCGTATCCCCGTTCAGGGCTATCCGGTCCGCCCCCACCAGTACCAGGTCCACCCTGCCGTCCTTCATAAGCATCCCGGAAGCGCTGTCGGGTATCAGGGTGGCAGGGATATTGTCCTGCACCAGCTCCCAGGCGGTAAGCCTTGCCCCCTGCAGCCGCGGCCTGGTCTCGTCCACGAAAACGTGTACATTCTTGCCCTGCCGGTGGGCAGCCCTTATAACCCCCAGGGCGGTCCCGAACTCCACCGTGGCAAGGCTGCCGGTATTACAGTGGGTGAGTATGTTGGCTCCCGGCGGTACCAAGCGGCTGCCGTACTCCCCTATTTTGCGGTTTGTCTCTATGTCATCCCCGGCTATTTTTTCCGCCGTATCCAGCACCATCCGGTAAATCTCAACGGGTTCTTTGTCGCTGTTTAGTTCTATTACCCGCTCAATCTCCTTTAACGCCCAAAACAGGTTTACCGCCGTAGGCCGGGTGGCGGCAAGGGTCTTTGATGCTTCCTCCATCTTCAAAAGAAACCCTCTCTTGTCAAGGCCGCAGTACTGCTTCGCCGCCAAAGCCATTCCATAGGCGGCGGTAGCTCCGATGGCCGGGGCACCCCTTACCAGCATATCCTTTATCGCGACGGCAACCTGGCGGTAATCATTGCACCTTTTGTACTCCAGGGTTTGGGGGAGCCTTCGCTGGTCTATTACCACCACTTCGCCCTGTTCCCAGAAAACCGTTCTCAATGTTAAACCCTCCTTTACCCTATAGTATATACAACAATTTTTACCGGAATCCTTTATGCACGTTTGTAAACACCCTTAAAATACATTAAAATGGATATAATAATCCTTATAGGGAGGTCCTTGACTTGAAAGAACACGTGAAAGCCTTGCTTAAGAAACGCGGCGTTGAAATGATGGACATAGCAGAGATAGTATTCGAAATGCAAAATAAATACCTGCCCATAGACATGGACATGTGCCTTAGGGTTGTTGAAAGCGTGCTGGAAAAAAACGAAGTGCAAAACGCGATCCTTACCGGTATCGCTCTGGATATGGCCGCCGAAAAAAAACAGGTGGAGGAGCCTCTCCTGTCAATGCTGCTCGGCGATGAGCCGCTGTACGGAGT
>JAAYEV010000092.1 GCA_012728565.1 Clostridiales bacterium | reverse complement strand
CTCCGGCGAAAAGGGCCCCTGGTCGTTTGCACCGTTTACATCAATCATCCTTCCGTCCTTAACCGGTGCTATGGATATACCCCCTCCCAGGTGGACCATAATAAGCCTAAGGTCGTTGAGGGGCCTTCCCTCTTCCTCTGATACCCTGTGCGCCACCGCCTTTATGTTTAGCGCGTGGCTTAAAGTCCTTCTTGGCAGTTCCGGAAGCCCGGATATCCTTGCTATATCATCAAATTCGTCCACCGACACCGGGTCCACGATAAATGCCGGTACCCCCGCCTGGTCGGCAATTCCCTTTGCCAGCATCGCCCCAAGGTTTGAAGCATGCTCTCCCCTGGCCGCTTTCCTAAGGTCATCTATCATCCCGGGGGTAACCTTGTAAGTCCCACCGGGTATCGGGGCCAGCAAGCCTCCCCTTCCCACAACGGCGTCCAGGGAATCAAGGTCAGTGCCGGTTTCCCTAAGCCAGTCCAGGATAATATCCAGCCTGTACTGGTACTGGTCCACCACTTGGTCAAACTTTTCCAGTTCCTCCGCCGAGTGGGAAAGATTCTTTTGGTGTACATTCTGCTTGTCCATAAAGAGTGCCACCTTTGTGGACGTGGAACCCGGGTTTATTGTAAGAATGTATTTTCCCGTTTTCATCCTTTCCCTCCTTTATGATTTCTCTACTTTTAGACACGCAAAATCCGTGCCAATTTTTCCGGCTTTTTTTCCGCTGGAATATTATTCGCATTTATCGACAGGTTTAATCGCCAACCGGCCTACAAATAAAAAAAGGCCTGAAAAAGCAGCATTCAGACCGTAATCCTTCATTGCCATGCAGTTATATCGGGTTGTTTGCAACATTTTGCATGCAATATTTTGCAGCAGCGCAGGATTATGCGCAGTTTATTGCATGTCCAATTTGTACTTTTCAATCTTGTAATAGAGGTTCCTTATGGATATCCCCAGTTTTTTTGCCGCCCGGGTCTTGTTGTATTTCGTTTCCCGCAGCACCTTTTTTATATATTCCCGCTCGGTATCGTCCAAGACCTTGTTAAGCGGCAGGGATGTATCCACCGCTCCCGGGGTGTATATTTCCCCTTCTGCGTCCGGCCTGCCGGTTTTCCTTTCGCTTATCCTGGGAAGGTGCTCCTCAAGAATTATGGTATCGTTAAACTTCATATTGATTATGGCACGGCCTATGAAGTTTTCCAATTCCCTAATGTTGCCCGGCCAGTCGTATTCCAGCAGCCTTTCCCGGGCCTCGGCCGAAATGTCCTGTATGCTTCTGCCGTAGTCCTGGTTGAACTTCCGTACTATGTGCAGCGCCAGGTGATAAATATCTTCCTTCCTTTCCCTTAGGGGAGGAATCTTAAGGGGTATAACGTTAAGGCGGTAATACAGGTCCTCCCTGAATTTCCCCTGCTGCATAGCCTCCTCCAGGTCAATATTGGTGGCGGATATAATGCGCACGTCCACCGGTATGGAATTTGTCCCCCCCACCCGGATTATTTCTTTCTCTTGAATCACCCTTAAAAGCTTTGCCTGGATACCCGAATTTATTTCCCCTATTTCGTCAAGGAATATGGTACCGCCGCTGGCCACCTCGAACAGTCCCTTTTTGCCGCCCTTCTTCGCCCCGGTGAAGGCTCCCTCCTCGTAACCGAACAGCTCGGATTCCAAAAGGGATTCCGACAGGGCGGCACAGTTAACCCGTACAAACTGGTTGAACTTCCTTCCGCTGGCATTGTGTATGGCATGGGCAAACAATTCCTTGCCGGTACCGCTTTCCCCCTGCAGGAGTACCGTGGCAGGAGTCAAGGCCGCTTTTTTTGCCTTTTCAATAATCTCCTGCATCCTGGGGTTAATGCTTACTATGTCTTCAAAGGTATACTTGGCTTCCAGTTTCCTAATTATCTGCTTGGCCTGGTTCAGTTCCTCGGTGAGCTTTTTTATCTCGGATATGTCATGGATTACTCCCACGCTTCCCCTTAGTTCCCCGTCCACCACTATGGGCGCCGCATCCACTATAACCTCTTTCCTGGAAGGACCGACTTTTAGCCTTGCACCCTTTACAGGTTTTCCGGTTTCCAGCACCTTAAAATGGATGCTCTCCCCTTCGGCGATGTCCACCGTGGCCGGTTTTCCTATTACATCCTTGCCGGACAGTCCTGTAAGCCGTGTATAGGCCGGGTTTACCATAACCCCCATACCGTGTTGGTCCACCACCGATATGGCGTCCTGGGTGGAATTGAAAATGGCTTCCAACATGCTTTGGATTTCCTTGAGGTTGGTAACCTGTTCCGCGAGCTGCTGGATTTCGCTTATATCCCTGAATACCGCCACGGCACCGATTATATTACCCTGCTCGTCCCTTACCGGCATCCTATTGGTTATTATCCTGGTGTTTCGCAGCGGCTGCTCCCTGTTTAATTCTGCAACACCGGTTTCCAAAACGTTGGGCAGGCGGGAATTCTCGATAACTTCCAGGACCGGTTTGCCCAGGGCATCCTCACTTTTAACCCCGGTAAGCTTTTCGGCGGCCCTGTTGAATATGGTTATAGTCCCGTTTTTGTCCACCGCAATCATGGCATCGTGGGTAGAATTCAGGATAACCTCAAGTTCCCTGTCAAGCATTCATTCACCCCCAACTCTACTGCCTTTCCTCCCCATCCGGAGCTATCAACTCTATCTCAACCCGCATCGGTGTTACGGCAATAAGCTGAACCTCCTCCGGCAGCTTAACCTCCAATGCAACGCTGTGTTTTCCCTCGCCAAGTCCCCCCAAGTTGGCGGTTACCGTTATATCGTCCGCGGTCAGACTGCCAACGATATCTTCCCTGCCCCGGACGGTAACACGGATGGAAGGAACGGTTGTTTCATCCGAAAGCCTTAAATCTTCATCCATACCGGTGAAGTTTACACTTCCCACCGAAATATCCCTATTGATTGTTTTTACTCCCCTTACGTATACTGTTACCGAGCTTATATTATCAACCGGCGCAACCCCTTCCGGCATTATTAGACCTACGCTGATGCTGGTGTTTTTGTCCATGCCGGCCAGCGAAACCGGTTCTGTTCTTATTGAATCTATTGTCTGCAGCACCGTTTCTTCACCGTATATAAGGATGGTATCCCTGCTTAGAGAGGTCTCTGTTATCTCCCAGTCGGCAGCGGGCTGGCCTACCATCACCGGTTCTATTCTTACCGTCTTTGTTTTTCTGATCGGAATGGTTACCTCAACGGTACCGGGGTTTACTGTAACCCCGGCGATGCTGTTGTTATCGGCATCCACCGCTTTAACCGCCAGCACTTCCCTAAGGTCGGCAGACGCCCCCGACAATTTCATAACCGCCGTCAGCACCCTTACGCTTCCAAGCACGCTTTCGGGACCGTTTACCAGGACCTCTCCCGGCGTAATCACCGGCGGCAGGGCGGTATAACCCTCCATAGGTTTCCCTTCGGTGACCAAGGTAACCGGTACCTGTATGCTGGATATCTGCTCCATGTTTACCTTGATGGTTTTCGGATTGAAATCCACCAGTTCGATATTGGAGGGCAGTCCCCTTATTTCCACCGGCACGTTGTTAACGCCCCTTCGGGTGTACCCCCTAAGGTCGGCCTCGGCTAATATATCACCTGATTTTATCTCGGCCAGGACACTTCGCTTACCCTGGATATTAACGTCTACCTTATGCTGCTGGGGGTCTCTTATGACAAGCCCCGACGCGCCTACGGTTTCAGTGTTTATAAGCCGCACCGGAACGTCTTTTATACTCTTGTACTCGGTGGGGTTTTGCTCGCTGGCGACATACAGCCAGAGGGCAACCGCAAACAGGATGGATATTATGCGGGTATTAACCTTTTTATTTGTCATCCACGACATCCTTAACCCTCCATTTCAGGAAACCACGATACTTGTGCTCCTGGGGCTTGTACAGGTTTGTCAACATCTCTTTAAGCGTCTTTGCATCCAGGTACCTTGACAGCCTGCCATCCTTTGCAGTGGATATTACGCCCGTCTCCTCGGACACTATGATGGCTATTGCGTCGGAGTGTTCAGAAATGCCAAGGCCCGCCCTATGCCGGGTGCCCAGTTCCTTGCTCAGGCTCTGGTTCTCGGTAAGCGGCAGCACACATCCCGCCGAGGCTATCCTCTTTTCCCGGATAACGACAGCCCCGTCATGCAGCGGTGTATTGGTGGCGAATATGGTCTGAATCAGCTGGGACGAAACAACAGCGTCTATCTTTGTGCCCGTTTCCATAAACTCCCCTATACCCGTTTCCCTTTCAAGAACTATAAGGGCGCCGGTTTTTTTCTTTGCAAGGGACTGTACCGCCGACGTTATTTCGTCTATCAGAATCTTGGTCTCCTTGTCAAGGGCTTCGTTCAAGGGTTTTCCAAGAATTATGCCGCCCCTGCCGAGGAACTCCAGGGCCCTCCGCAGCTCGGGCTGGAACACTATAAGCAGTGCAATAACCCCCACCGTCATCGTGTTCCGCAAAAGCCAGTTCACGGTGTACAGTCGGAAAAAGCCGCTGGCCCAGGTGGCAAATATAAGGACAAAAATGCCCTTTATTAGCTGTTCGGCCCTGGTCTCCCGGATAAGCATAAAGAGCTTGTAAAAGACATAGGCGATAACCGCCATGTCTATTACATCCCATAGGGTAATGCTCATGATTATTTCCTTCAACTGTGCAGCCATGCCGTACACCCCAAACTGTTTGAAAAACTTTGCATAGTATACTTTCTATCCCTTGGTGGATTTCTCCTTCTTTTAATTATACAACAAATATATTTTTTTAATCCCGGTATGGGACTGTATTGTGCCAATTGAGCCATTTTTTTGCCAAGGGCCTTCGGATAATGGGTTATTTTTCTGTTTGGGGGAAAAAATATATTAAACTGTGAAAGGTGGTGCGGATTAAATTGAGCAAATCAACCGATAAAGCCCTGGGTGAGCGGATTAGAAAGGCCCTGGAGGAGGAAATGCACGAAAGCGCCCTGGACATCAACATATACGTAAAGGACGGCTCGGTTCAGCTTACCGGCTTCGTGGACGTGCTGTCCGAAAGGATAACCGCCGAAAGAATAGCCGCCGGAGTGCCGGGGGTAAAACGGGTGGCAAATTCTATCACCATCGGGACCGAAGGCTATATAACCGACAGGCACATAGAAAAAGAACTGGAAGCCAAGCTTTATTCGGGAAGATACGGAAACTTTGACAGGGTGAGCGTAAACGTGAGGGACGGCAGCGCGGTTCTGATGGGTACCACAGCCAATTACGCCCAGAACAAGCAGGCGGAGGGCTTGGCGGCGGCAACAAGGGGCGTGGTAAACGTGGTAAGCAACCTGCACGTGGAAAACGAGGGCCTTTACGACGACGCAACGCTCACCGGTTGGGCGGTGCAGGCCTTAAGCACGGCGGATTTAAGCCACCAGGACATAGACATCAATGTGCGAAACGGAGATGTGACCCTGTCCGGGTGGGTTAGAAACAGGGAAGAGGCAGCCCTGGCCGAGGAACTGGTATCAAGGGTGGAAGGTATAAGAAGGGTACATAACCGTCTAAATATGAGGTCTTGACAGAGACCTCCTTCGCCCAAAATCATACTTCATATTCGGGGCCCCGCCGCCCTTCGGCGGCTGCAGTCGCAGCCCCTTCGCTTGCTTTAATTCTATCAGCCGCATTATGCGGGCTTTTTTATGTGGTGGGATAATCATCCAAAAGTTAATTGACGGCAGTAAACTGTGTTACAATATATTTAACAAAACGCCGTAAGATCCGTCTCCTAGCTTCCTTAAAGGAGAGTTGTGCCATGAAGATTCTGCTTATAGACGATGAAAAATCGCTGGTAAAGGGCTTAAAAAGCAGCCTGGAGTTCCAAGGCTTTGATGTTGATACCGCCTTCAGCGGCAGCGAAGCCCTGGCAAAATTCAACGCCAATGAATACGATTTTATAATACTTGACCTTATGCTGCCGCAGATTGACGGGATGTCGCTGTGCCGGATGTTCAGGGAAAAGTCGGATGTACCCATTATCATGCTGACCGCCCGGGACCACTATCTTGACAGGATAGCCGGGCTGGACACCGGGGCGGACGACTATGTGACCAAGCCCTTTAATACCATGGAGCTTATAGCCCGCATAAGGGCAGTACACCGGCGGGTATACGGAAGCAAAAAGGCCTCCGGCACTATAGTGCAGGGCCCGCTGGAGCTGGATACCGACCTGCAGAAAATCCGGGTGGGCAGCAGGGAAGTACCGCTAACCGCCAAGGAGTTCAGCCTGCTGGAGCTTTTGATGAAAAATCCGGGCAGGATTTTCAGCAGGGAAAAACTGTTTGAACTGGTATGGGGGGAAGAGGGATTGGATACGCGGACAATTGACGTTCATATAAGAAACATACGGGAGAAAATTGAAGACGACCCCTCCAACCCGGTATATATTATCACGAAATGGGGAAGCGGTTACTATTTCAGGAAGGGCGACAAAGACAATGTTTAACAGTCTTAGAACCAGGCTGATGGTTGTATATACCCTAATAATATTCATAACCATAGCGGCGGTGGATGTTCTCATTTTAAGTGATTATTTCCGTTCAAGGCTCCAGGAAAGAACCATTACCTATTTCACCTATGGAAACATTGCGGCAAACTTGGTGTCCGCAAACTCCTCCGACGTGTTTTATATATCCCGGACACTCGAACAGTATACCCAAACCACGGGGGCCAGGTTTTTGCTTATAGACAGCCGGTCTGTGGTGGTTTCCGACGGCGCCAACCATTACACCGGGGAATTGCTCACAAACCCGCAGGTAAGGAAGGCTTTGTCCGGCAGCAGTTCATGGGCTGTCTACGACAATGGGGGGAAAAACTTGCAGCTGGCGGTTCCGGTCACCACGGGGGGCCGGGACAGCCTGGAGGTTGTAGGCGCTGTCCTGATTTCGGCCGACATAGGCGACCTG
The DNA here is from genome assembly GCA_012728565.1 of Clostridiales bacterium. GTDB lineage: Bacteria > Bacillota > Clostridia > Ch29 > Ch29 > JAAYEV01. The sequence continues at coordinate 10,995 of JAAYEV010000092.1, read as the reverse complement.
TATGACTCCTACCGCTCGCTCCGCTGGAGAGTGATACTCACCTCCCTTCTGGCAGGACTTATGGGGATGCTGTTCAGCTTCGCCGCGGCCCACCACCTGTCCCGGCCGCTACACAAACTGATAGCCTTTTCGAAGAGGCTGTCCCGGGGCCGCCTCGGAGAACAGGTAAATATAAAAAGAAATGATGAAATTGGACAGCTGGCGGATACCATAAACATAATGAGCGCGGACCTTCATCGTATTGAACAAAACCGCCGCCGGTTTATAGGGGACGTATCCCATGAACTGAAGACACCCCTCGCCTCCATCAAGGCCCTGGTGGAAGCGCTGCTTATGGGCAGTAATGCCCCCGAAGAAAAATACAGGGAGTTCCTTGAAGATGTGATAGGCGAGGTGGACAGGCTGTCAATGCTGATATCCCGGCTTCTTACCTATACACGGTTGGAGGAAGAAAGGCTTAAAAGGGAATACTTGACTTTATCCGACATTGCAGCGGACACCGTAAGGATTATGACCCCCCTTGCCGCGTCCCACAACGTAATATTGGAAAACAAAGCCCGCATGGACATAAGGGTTCCGTGCGATAAAAACCTGGTGAGGGAGATGCTGGTAAATGTCATTGACAACTCAATCAAGTACCGGGACAGGGCAAAGGCTGTAAATAAAATCGAAATAACCGACGGCCGCACCTTTGACACCTACCGGCTGGAGATATCCGACAACGGTATAGGCATTGCCGAGCAGGACCTATCCCGAATTTTTGAGGGTTTTTACAGGAGCGAGCCCTCCAGGAGCAGGGAGATAGAGGGCTACGGCATGGGGCTCTCCATTGTAAAACGCATAGCCGACCTGCACGGGTGGGACGTGTCGGCCAAAAGCCAACCGGGAAGGGGAACCACTATTGTTTTGTCCATACCGCTTCAGTTTAAATAATTTTTTAGAAGACCTTAACAATATCTTTACAACTGGGCGCTATTATAGACTTAAGAAACACACTCAATAACGGGAGGTTTTAAGAATGAAAAAACTCACAGCGTTTGTTTTGATAGCGATTACTGTACTTCTTGCCGCAGCGTGCGGCATACTTTCGGGCGACAAGGAAGACCTCCAACCGGGAGACACCGTTGTCCCGCCGCAGCCGGAGGGAGAAACGGTGGAACTGACGCTGTACTTTGCCAACAACGAGTATGTAATAACCGGCAGTGAAAGCCTTGAAAAATTGCTTCCGGAAAAGAGAACAATAACCCTTGCCAACAAATCATTGGCACAGGCCGCGGTGGAAGAACTGATGAAAGGCCCCGAGGGCGAGGGCATGGGTGCGGTTATACCGCCCAGGATAAAACTCATTGACGTTGAAGTGGCCGAGCAAATAGCCTATGTAAACTTTTCGAGTGACGGCATGAATGGCGGGTCCATGGAAGAAACCTTCCTTATAAGCTCGGTTATTATGACCCTCACCCAGCTGGAAAACATCGACGCTGTACAGTTCCTGGTGGACGGCAAAAAAACCGAGACCCTTATGGGTCACATATACACCATGGACCCGATGGGCTCGTATGAATTCTAATGGAAGCACCCCTTGGCCTTAGAAAAACTCCGATGGGGACATTCTTCAACCGTAAAGGAGTATCCCAAATAAAGTGTGTCCCCTTGCCTTTTATTCCATCATTATAATACCCATCGCCCTGTAGGTTTCGTAATAAATCACCCTGTTTTTGGGAAGGCCGTTGTCCCTTTGAAAACTGTACAGGGCGTTTTCCATAGCCGGGCCGTACACCCCGTCTATGGAACCTTTATAATAGCCCAAAAGCTTCAGCCTCCTCTGCACCTCCACCACGTCAATACCCTTGTCTCCGGGTTTAAGGTTCCTGGCAACGTTCCCGAAGGGGCCATAGAGCCCCCCGTATATGTACACCGGGGTGCCGTATTTCACGTAGGTGTACAGGTCCTCCACGTCCCTGTTGTACATCCTCACACAGCCATGGGAAGCATTGTACCCAATGGTGGAGGGTTTGTTGGTACCGTGTATCCCGTAGGTGCCCCAGGGCACGTCGATGCCTATCCAACGGCTGCCGAAGCCCCCTCCCCACCTTGCCTTGTTTATCACCTTCCATCGGCCTATGGGGGTCGGGGTGGAAGGCTTCCCGGTAGCCACCGGGTACTTTTTGATGAGATTACTGCCGTCCAGAAGGTACAGCGTTTTTTCATCAATATCTATGAATATCTGCAGGTTTTCATATTCGGGATTATCCAACATGTACCGCTTTTCCCAAACCTGATAGTCTTCCAATTCCTTTAACCGGTCCTTGTTATTGAAGCTGATGTCATAATAGTAAATGGTGACGCCCAATAAAACAAGGAGCAGGATAAAGCCCAGAACTCTTCTTGCCATAGAATAAAAGCCCCCCTTACTCTATATAATTATATGGGTCAAGGGGGCGGTTTAATACAATATCTCTCAAAGAAGCCATCATATTCTGAAGGTTTTATTCACAAGATTATATCGGCTTTCATGCCGCATCGGCTGCAATTTTCGCCTTCAAACAATGTTCTGGCACGGTATATGCCCCTTTCAACCAGCTTTTGCCCGCAGCCGGGACAGTAGGTGCTGTTGTCGATGCCGGGCACGTTCCCTATGTATACATAGTCCAGGTGTTCTCTCGCTGCTTCCCTTGCCGCCTCCAGCACCTTCAGCGGGGTGGCGGGCCTTTCCATATGATACGCCGGGTAATACCTGGAGAGATGCAGCGGGATTTTCCTGTCAATGCCGGCCAGCCACCGGGCCAAGGCGTCTATTTCGCCGGGCCCGCTGTTCAGTCCTTCCACCAGGAGGGTTGTAACCTCAATATGGCAGTGCCCGGCCATGGCTTCAACAGCCTCAAGGACAGGGGACAGCCTGCCGGAGCAAACGCTGCTGTAAAAACCGTCGCTGAAAGCCTTTACGTCTATATTGGCGGCATCTATAAACGGAAGCAGTTCCCCGAGGGCTTCGCTCCCTATATAACCGTTTGTCACCAGTACATTCTTAAGGCCCTTTTCCTTAACAAGACGGGCGGTATCCAAAACGTATTCATACCAGATGGAGGGCTCGTTATAGGTATAGGCTATCCCGAGATTATCCCCGGCGGCCTCCGCCCGGCCGGCCAGGTCCCCGGGGGACATCTCCACCCATTCCGGAGTGCCGTGGGCGATGGAATAGTTCTGGCAGAAGCTGCACTTTAAGTTGCATCCGAAACTTCCCACCGACAGTATCCGGCTTCCGGGATAAAAATGATACAGGGGTTTTTTCTCTATGGGGTCAATATTGAGCGCGGTTATCCGGCCATAGTTCATCGAATAAAGAACGCCGCCTTCGTTTCTCCTTACCCTGCACAGCCCGGTTTTTCCCGGTTTAATCAGACAGTTATGGGGGCACAAGATACACCTTACGGCGTCACCTTCCGCCTTATAATACATGGCTTGTTTCATATCACCACATCCCTACCGGTGCCTTATTACTTCGAACCTTTCAAGTTGATAGGGCTCCCCCGGGCTAATGCCCGCCTTTTGCAGCGCAATGGCCACCTGCTGCCGCGGAGTGTCCACTCCTTCTATATCCGGCAGCAAAAGCCCCGACCGGCCCCCTGATCGGACTATGATTCCATACCTTTTAACGTCCAGGTCTTCAATGGATTCAACCGCCTCCGGCTGCCCCAGCACGTCCACCGAGTATTCCAACCGGCCGAGTTCTTCCGGGCCAACGGGATAAAACCTGGGGTCCCTTACCCCGGCGCTTATGGCGTTGCTTATTATTTCCCTTGCTATGCTGCCGGTGGTGGAAAATATTGTGCCAATGCAGCCCCTCAGCCGGCCGTTCATTTTCAGGGACACAAAAACACCGGCCTTTTTGCTCAGCATTTCCTCCGGCAGCCCTTCCGGCGGGTCAATTATTTTACCCTTTGTAACGTAGGTTTCCAGTGCAAGGCGGGCAAGTCTCACGTAGCTGTCCCCCTCCGGCTGTACGGCTGCGTCCTTTCCTTTCCTTGCCCGTTCCGGGTCCGGCTGCAGGGGGTCAAAGGAGGCAACGCAATAGCCCACTCCATAGGGACCCTCGTAGGACAGGATACGGGATTCCACGCTGTAGCCATCCAATACTCCCAGCATTATTACCACCGACCGGTAGCCGCATTCCCCCGCTTCCTCCAATAGCTGCGGGTCCATATTTAAAATCCGGTCAACGTCCATTTTGCGCAAGCTTTCCACAAGGCTTTGGTCGAATACCGCTCCCTTTTTGCTGTACCCCGCCGGGGCACCCCTTATGAGCCGGTGGGACAAGTCACCGCTGCATACAATGGAGGCATGTTTTTTTCGTTTTTCCACCACCCTGCGGATACATTTTCCGAAGGAGTAAAGCTGCTCCGGCGAAAGCAGCCCATAGGTAATATGCACCAGGCCAAAACCCTGGTAGCTTCTGTTTATATAGTACAGCGGCACAAGGGCCCCGTGGTCCAAGCCCTCGGATATGCCGTACTTTCGGCGGGTATTGTCGTCCACGGCAATAACGGGAATATCCTCCCGAGCCGCTTCCTCCATAATGTCAAAGGCCATGTCATAACTTCCGTTAAACGACAGGCTTACCCCGGGCTGGCCGAATCCCCCGAAGTCTCCTTTGAATTCTCGCCCGGCAGAAACCGCCACGGCATCCCTGAACAACGGGCCGTGAGGGGTAATGACTATTATAATGTCCGGCTTTTTTTCGGCTATATCCCCGGCTATTTCCTCCATCGCTTCTATGGTTTTTTGTGCCTTTTTTTCCTCCCCCTGCCCGATTTCAGGCACTATTATGGGCGGGTGCGGCACCAGGTAGCATGTACCTATTCTTCCCATGGTATCCTCCCCTTTAATTTATCCGCCGCAGCCGCTAAAGGTCCGGTCTCCCTGGCACCCGGGCGGCTGCGCCGGTATATTCACTGTGTTAAGTATCTTAAAATACCCGAGTATATGGCGAAAGCCACCTTTTCCTGGTATCTTTCATCATTGAGAAGCAGTTCCTCCTCCGGGTTGGACAAAAAACCGCATTCCACAAGCACCGTAGGCGCCTTGTTGTTCTTTAGGAGGTATATTTCATCATCCGCCTTGGGCTGGCGGTAGTTGTCCTTGTCCAGGACCCTTCGCAGTTCCTGCTGGATTATTTCCGCAAGCCTTCTGCTTTCCTCCGAGCCCCTGTGGTAGAAGGTCTGGGCTCCATAATACTTTGACTGTGGAAAACTGTTTAAGTGTATTATTATATTGACACAGCTTTCGCTTTCATCAGCGATTGCTTTTCGTCTCTGCAGGTCTTCCCGTTTTTTGTTGGGTGCATCGGGGGAATACAGGCCGTAATCCCCGTCCCTTGTAAGGATGGCAATCCCCCCGCTCTCTTCCACCAACCTCTTCAGCCTTAAAGCAATCTCGAGGTTTATCTTGTCCTCGTTGGCGCCCTGCCTGCCCACCGCGCCCGGGTCCCTGCCCCCGTGTCCCGGGTCGATAAACACGGCCTTGTTGGTCAAGGGAAAAAAAACCGCCCTGCTTGAATTTAAGATACCATTAATACCGGTAAATGTAAATATTGCCACGGCCAGAAGAACTGCCGAAAAGAATAAATTTTTTCTCCTGATAACGATAACCCGCATACTTATATTCCCCCTACTTTGCCGGGTATATAAAAAATATATGTGCAAAAAAAAATATAATCACAAAAAACCCGTGATTAGTGGCAAGGGGACACACCTTCATTTGTGGTATTCCTCTGTAGTCAAGGAATGTCCCCATCGGTAAAAAAGGGGACACTCCGTGTAGAGGGGTGGAAGGTAAAAGGCTCCCTCGCATCCCGCTTGCCGGACCAGTGTCCCCGGTTTGGTAATTATTGATTTTGCTGCTGCCGCCTTACAACGATTTTCTGTCCCATTCCCTTTATTCTTTGTCCGGCAGTACCTTGTTGAGTATTATGCCGGCTATTGCCCCGAGGGCCATGCCGGATATGCTGATCCTGCCTATTGACAGGGTGGCTCCCCCGAGACCCAGCACCAGTATTACTGCGGCTATTATCAGGTTCCTTGATTTTGAAAAGTCCACGGCGCTTTCCACCACTGTCCTAACTCCGACCGCCGCTATCATCCCAAAAAGGATTATCGAAATGCCGCCCACCACCGGGGTGGGTATGCTGCTTATAAAGGCCCCCAGCTTTGGTACCACCGAAAGGACTATGGCAAAACATGCCGCTATCCTCATAACAACCGGGTTGTGTACCTTGGTAAGCGCCAGCACGCCGGTATTTTCCGAGTAGGTGGTGTTGGCTGGTCCGCCGAACATGGCGGATATACTGGTGGCCAGCCCATCGCCTACCAGGGTCCTGGAGAGGCCCGGGTCCAGTACCAGTTCCTTCTTCACCGTAGCCCCTACCGCCAATACGTCCCCTATATGTTCCACCACCGTAACCACTGCCACCGGTGCTACCATCATTATTATATCCATATCAAACCTGGCAACCTGAAAGGGTGGAATGCCGAACCATCCCGCTTCTGCAAAGGGGGTAAAGTCCACGTTACCGGTTAAAGCGGATACTATATATCCCACAAAGAGGCCTATCAATACCGGCAGCACCTTCACAAAGCCCTTTCCGAAAATGCTAACCAATGCCACCGTAACAAGGGCAACCATTGCAAGGAACCAGTTGCCGCTTGCCATGTCTATGGCGGTGGGTGCAAGCAAAAGCCCTATGGTCATTATGATGGGGCCGGTTACAACAGGCGGGAAAAAGCTCAGCACCCTTTCATGCCCAAACAGGTAAACAAGGCCCGCCATAACCAGGTACACCAGCCCGGCTATTACTATGCCTCCCTGGGCATAGGCCAGCCCCTCCGCGTACGCATCCCCGGCCTCATACGGCACCCCGTTTCTTGCCGCAGCGGCCGCAGCCGCCGCCAGGATGGGCGGTATAAAGGCAAAGGAGGACCCCAGGAAAATCGGGGCTTTTCTTTGGGTAACCAAATGGAAAAACAGCGTTCCTATTCCCGCCATGAAAAGAGCTACTGAAATGTTCATCCCCGTAATAATCGGAACAAGAACAGTAGCTCCAAACATTGTGAAGGTATGCTGCAAACCCAAGACCATTTTCTTACCGGTACCAAGGGCAACCCCTTCAGATATGATGCCGTTGTCCACCGTTTTGTTTTTGCCGTTGCCAGTCATAATCCACACTCCTTAAATTTTGTACTAAAAAAGCTTCCCGTCACCGACAGGAAGCGTCTTTGCACATAAGTGCCAGTTTTAGAATCACTCTCAACTCTTTTCCTTGCCGGCCTCTCCGGACCACCTTAAAGGAAGTCTTGTATTCATTTTTATAAATTATATCACCGGCCGCCGGCAATGTCCAGAAAAAAATAACGTTTTTTGTCGGAAATTATGCGGCGCCCAAAGTTCTTAGCCTTCATGCTAATCTTCCTCCGCCTCTTCGTCGGCTTTCCTTTGGCTGATACCCAGCAGCAGGCTTTGGCTGATTAGTTTTTTAGTTTTTCTATATCCCTTTTCAACTGCTCTATTTCCTTCTTCAGTGTCGACACCTGTGAAATGGCAGATAGAGCAAATACAAAAGCAATAGGAGCCATATATCCCAAAAATTCCACCTTGCAGTCACCCCTTCTCTCTGTTACCCCTTTTAGGCTGCTTTGTTCCACTGCCGCTGCCTTACCCTTCAAATCATGAATAATTCCATAATACTCAACGTCAAAGTCCAGCAAGAACTTATAGTAAAGCGGAAACCTGGGATGCTGAACCCACTGTATAAAATCAGTACTATAACCAAACCGGATAATATATAGGTTTTATATTTCCGATTTTTCACTCAACAACCACCGCCGTGCCGGAGGCGGTCACCATAAGCATATTGCCGCCCTGCCCCAGCACCTCATAATCAATGTCCACGCCAACAATCGCGTTGGCCCCAAGAGATGCTGCCCTTTTTTCCATTTCCCTTAATGCCGCTTCCCTTGCTTCAATCAGCTCCCCTTCATAGGACCCGGACCGGCCTCCGAAAAAGTTGGTAAGCCCGGCCGCGAAGTCCTTGACAAAGTTCACGCCGGATACTACCTCTCCAAAAACTATGCCTTTATAGTCGGTTATTTTCCTGCCTTCCACAGCAGGCGTTGTAGTTACTATCATTATAATCCCTCCAGTCTTATTATATGGAGCAAGACTCATTTACAACAAATATTATATGATAAGTATACAACTTTCTCCATAACTTAGTTCTAATCTGAGTTTTTACACACAAAAAACCGCCAAAGGTGTTTAACCCTATGACGGTTGGCGATTGCGATAAGCAAACTTTGTAATTGTAAACAAACTCGAGTGTAAATAAACAACAATCTTAACGCTTGGAGAATTGGGAAGCCTTTCTGGCCTTTTTTAAGCCGTATTTCTTCCTTTCCTTCATCCTCGGGTCCCTGGTCATAAAGCCTGCTTTTTTGAGTACCGGTCTGTATTCCGGGTCCGCCTGCTCAAGGGCCCTCGATATGCCATGCCTCAAAGCCCCCGCCTGGCCGGTGAACCCACCGCCGTGCACACTAGCTACCACGTCAAACTTCCCGGCGGTGCCGGTCAGCTCCAAAGGCTGCCGTGCCAGTACCTTCAGGGTCTCAAGACCGAAGTATTCTTCAATATCCCTGCCGTTTATAGTTATTTTGCCCGCGCCGGGAATAAGCCTTACCCTGGCGACGGACTTTTTCCTTCTACCGGTGCCGTAATACTGAACCTTTTCCACTGTCTTTCCTCCCTTCCTTACCGATTAGTAGCCCAACTCAAGCTTTTCGGGCTTCTGGGCCGCATGCTTATGCTCGGGGCCTCCGTATACCTTAAGCTTGGTAATCATCTTCCTGCCCAGCCTGTTGTGGGGCAGCATTCCCCAAACGGCTTCATAAACAACCCTCTCCGGCTTTTCCCGGATCATTCTTTCAAAGGGTACTTCCTTCAGTCCGCCCGGATGGCCGGTATGACGGCGGTATACCTTTTGCTGTTTCTTTTTCCCGGTAAGCTCCACCTCTGAAGCGTTGACCACTATTACAAAATCGCCTGTATCCATGTGAGGAGAATATATGGGCTTATGTTTACCCTTGAGTATGCCGGCAACCTGGCTTGCAAGCCGCCCTAAGGTTTTGCCCTTGGCATCCACGACAAACCACTTTCTCTCTATGCTGCCCGGTTTAGGCATATATGTTTTCATCCGAATATCCCTCCTTAAGTCGACGTTTCTGGGTTTTATATATGACATATGGCCTGGGGCTGGTAGGCCTAATATCCATAAACATAAATAGTATATTACATGGTGCCGGGCGTGTCAAGAATCCTCCCGGTAGTACACCTCCTCAAGAAACAGGCCCTGGGGAGGCAGTGTCGGGCCGGCAAACCTCCTGTCCCTTTTGTCCAGGATATCCCTTACATGGTGCGGGGGCATGCTTCCCTTCCCCACCTCCACAAGGGTACCGGCTATTATCCTTACCATATTATAAAGGAAACCATCCGCCCTGATTATTATATCAATAAACTTCCCCTTCTTTTCAATTTCCAGCAGCTCCACGTTTCTAACCCTGGACTTTGCAAAACTTCCGCTGCCGCAAAAGGAGGAAAAGTCCCTGCTGCCCAAAATATACATTGAAGCTTCTTTCATTCTATCAATATCCAATCTTTCCGGAATAAAACAGCTATAATTCCTGTGTATTGCCGAGGGTATTTCGCTGTTGTAAATCCTGTACCTGTATTTTTTCCCGATTGCGTCGTATCTTGCATGAAAGTCGTGCGCCACTTCCACCGCGCCGGTGATCCTTATATCCGGCGGAAGGCAGCTGTTCAATGCAAAGGGTATCCTTTCGGCGGGTATCCGGGCTTCGGTCTTGAAATTGGCCCTCTGCGCCAGCGCATGCACCCCGCTGTCGGTCCTTCCGGAACCTATTAGATTTGCTTTGCTTCCGGTTATCTTCTCTATCGCCTTTTCTATAAGCTGCTGGATGGATACGGCATTTTTCTGCCTCTGCCAGCCATGGTAATTGGTACCGTCATACTCTATGGTCAGAAGTATATTTCTCAAAAAAGACCACCTACCAACCCCTGCTAGCTGCAGCGGCGAGAAGTGTCACCGCCCCCAGAAGCAAGGCTACATAATCTCTTCCGGCCATGTGCAGCACCTTTAACCGGGTTCTTCCCTTGCCTCCCCTGTAGCACCTTGATTCCATCGCCAGGGCCAGCTCGTCGGCCCTCCTGAAGGCGCTTATAAACAGCGGCACCAGCAGAGGCACCAGGTTCTTGGCCCGGTTCACCAGGTTCCCGCTTTCAAAGTCCGCACCCCTGGCCATCTGCGCCTTCATTATTTTATCCGTTTCGTCCAGCAGCGTTGGGATGAACCTAAGGGCAATGGTCATCATCATAGCCAGTTCATGGGCAGGTACCCCCACCCTTCTGAAGGGACCCAGCAGCTTTTCTATGCCGTCGGTCAGGGCTATCGGCGACGTGGTAAGGGTAAGTAAAGACGCGCCCATGACCAGCAGCACAAGCCTGGTGGCCATTCGCACCGCCTGGACAAGGCCTTCACGGGTTATGTCCAGGGGCCCTAGGCTGTAAATCACTTCCCCCGCCACCATGAACATGTTGACAAATATGGTCAAAAGCAGGATTATAAGCAGCGGGCGCAGTCCCTTGAATACATATTTTACAGGGACCCGCGACAGTACAAGCCCCGCCAGGACAAGCAGCGAGCATATTCCGTACCCCGGCATGCTTCCGGCGGTAAAAAGGCTTATTATGAGTACAAAGGTAAGGACTATCTTAATCCTTGGGTCCAACCTGTGGATTACCGAGCTCCCCGGAAAATACTGGCCGATTGTTATATCCTTAAGCATAGTTACCACACCTTAGGTTCTTCAAAATTTCCCGGGCGGCGTCCTCCACCGTGAAAGCGCTGCCGTCCACATCCCATCCCTTCTCTTT
>JAAYEV010000091.1 GCA_012728565.1 Clostridiales bacterium | reverse complement strand
GTCTTTACCGTCCCTATCGTCATTTCCCCTGCCGCTTCTCTTACTGTCCCTGTCGTCATTTCCCCTGATGTTGTCCCTGGCGTCATTGTCTTTTCTGTATTTTCTCCCGCTATCCCTGTCTTCTTCATTTCTTCTGTCGCTGTCCCTGTTGTCCTTTCTTTTCCCGTTGTTCCCGCTATCCTTTTTATCGTCGCTTCTTTTGTCGTTATCCCTGCTCTCAGCCCTGCTGTCGTTTCTATCCTGCTTACCGTCCCTACCCATACTTTCATTTTTCTTGTCATTACGGTTATTTTTCTGGTTCCTGTTACTGTTTTCCCGTTCCTCAATATCACCGCTTCTTTTGCCGTCTTTTTCCCTGCCGTTATTGTCCCGTTCTTTTTCGGCCTTTAACTTTTCCCGGTTTTTCTCCAGCAGCTCCGCCAGTTCTTCCCTGGTTTTGCGAGCTTTTCTGATAATACTGGGCAAATCTCCACCGGCCTTGTTAATGGCTGAGGATATAGAGGATTTCTTAACATCCTCCATATCCACCTCCAATTGTTCTTCCTTTGCCTGCAGTGCAATCAAGTATTTTCCTGCGGATACGCCCGCCTTTTCAGCTTCTTCCTTGATCTCCTTTGTGGCCGCCAGCACTCCAGTTTCGACGGTAAGTTTATTCTGCTCAACGGTCTTTTCCAGCGTTTCGGATATTTTTTTCTCCAGTTCGGTATTCTGCTCCTTCTCCATAACAGTGGTGGCTATTACCGCACCCTCTTTCCCCGGTGTCGCATACCCCAGTTCGCAAGACTTTGCTATGAAATACTCTATACCGTATTCAATTTCCCTACCCCTTAGATCTGCACCTTCAAGCACCAAGGCGCCTTCTTCATTCAAGGGCTTTGCCTTTATGATTTTTTCCCGGCCGTTAATGGAAAATTCGGTGCTGGGGTTAATGTCCAGCGTCACATAGGCATAAACGGCGTTGTTAATGGATATTGTGGCAGCTGCCACCGGCAGAATCACAGCAATGACAAGCACAGCGGCTGCGGCAGTCAATCTCCTGCTTCTTGATACCAGCCACCTGCTTATGAAACTCTGCTTGGTTTCGGCAGTATCTATTTCCTGTCCGATGTCATATTCGCCCTCCGGCAGCATTACCTTCACAAAATCGCTATCCCTGGTCAGTATAACAGCTTCCCTGCCCGATATGCTCATTATAACTCCCTTGGGCATATACCCCACCTCTATCCCTGAATGTATTCCCTAAGATAATGATAGTCTCCCGCCAAAACCAGCACTATTGCAATAATATACTTCCTGTGCCTCTCAAGGGTCTTTCTGCTAAGGCTGGTTCTGTCCAGGATATCCAAAAGCGGCAGCTGCCTGTTTTTCATAAGGTATTCCAGAAGCTGCGGACTGCCTGCAATTATTCGGGCCACCTCCACCGCCCTGGACCTTGCATCCCTTTTTTTTGGCGCTGCACCAACAAGACTGTCAAAGGAAATGTCGAATTCCTTAAGCGCCCTGCTGTATTCTTCAATCTCCAGTTTCCTGTTTTCCTGCTCGGTGGTTTGAGTATACCGGTCCAAGGATACGCCGTATTCTATATAGGAGTTCTCGTCTTCCAGCGTTTGCATGGATATTTCACAAGACTTTTTGTTTTGCCTGCTTCTGAAGTCCATAAGGCGCCTTCGTATTACCACCCTTGCAAAGGTAAGAAAGGACACACCCCTTGTGCTGTCGAAACTGTCTATTGCCTCATTAAACGCAATAAGGCTTACACTGTATTCCTCATCTATGCCCTGGTTTATATACCGGCCGGTGAGGTCGGATGCCGTCTTTAATATGAATGGGGTGTACTTTGCAATAACGCTTTCCCTTATTTGTTTATCATGCTTGGCCTTTTCTACGAGGGCTGCTATTTCCTTCACACCCCACACCTCGCTTATTATATTATTCTATATAAAGACGGATTTTTTGGGGGTAGGGTTCCCTTTATCTGCGAAATATGAGGTTGAGAATTATCGTAAGCACCAGGCTGACTATTAGAGACGTGGCCAACGGGAAATAAAAGGTAGTGTTTCCCCTTTGGAAAAAAATATCCCCCGGCAGCTTTCCCAGCCCAAGTTTGCCAATAAGCAGCAGACCGCCTCCCACAAGAACCATAATTATTCCAAAGGTTATTATGATTTTCCCTATGGCGTCAAACCCCATATATTTATTCCTCCTTCACCCTCTTACCCATATGCTGGTACGCAAGGGGCGTGGCAACCCGCCCCCGGGATGTCCTGTTTATAAAACCTATTTGCAGAAGATATGGCTCAATTACATCTTCAATGGTAATGCTTTCTTCTCCCACCGCCGCGGCGATGGTGTCCAGTCCCACCGGACCCCCTTCAAATTTTTCTATTATGGTACCCAGTATAAGCCTGTCTAAATCGTCAAGACCCTTATCGTCAACCTCCAACAGGTCCAGGGCTTCCCTGGTAATCCCAAGGTCCACGGCCCCTCCGGCCCTTATCTGTGAATAGTCCCTAATCCTTTTTAGTATTCGGTTGGCTATCCTGGGCGTCCCCCTTGAACGGCCTGCAATCTCCCGCGCCGCCTCTTTACTTATATCTATATTCAGGATACCGGCGGAACGGATTATAATTTTCTCCAGGTCTTCAATGCTGTAAAAGTCCAGCCTGGACATAATGCCAAACCTTTCCCTCAAGGGAGAGGTAAGCATCCCCGCCCTTGTCGTAGCCCCAACCAGCGTAAATCTTGGAAGGTCAAGCCTGATGGACCGTGCGCTGGGCCCTTTTCCAATGATTATATCCAGCGCAAAGTCCTCCATAGCCGGGTATAGTATCTCTTCCACGCTCCTATTGAGGCGGTGGATTTCGTCTATAAACAGCACGTCATTCTCGCCGAGATTGGTCAATATAGCCGCCAAGTCCCCGGTTTTTTCTATCGCCGGGCCGGAGGTTATTCTTATGTTGACCCCCATTTCATTTGCTATTATTCCGGACAGGGTGGTCTTTCCCAGGCCGGGAGGACCGTACAATAGGACATGGTCAAGGGCTTCATTTCTTCTCCTGGCTGCCTCTATGAATATTGAAAGCTGTTCCTTAACTCTATCCTGACCAATGTATTCCGCGAGGAACCTCGGCCGGAGCCCCGAATCTATAATTCCATCCTCACTCAGGTACTTTGCTGAAATCATCCTTTCCTCCACGTTTGTCTCCCCCCACCCTTCACGGTTTTAATCCTTTTAGACAAAGCTTTATCAGCCGGGCGGTATCGGTTTCTTCTTCATCTATGCCGGCCAATACCCTGCGTACGCTGGCGGCTTCAAATCCCAGCGAAACCAGCGCCTCCAAGGCTTCCCTCCTGCTGTCGGCCACCGGTTCGGGTGAAAAGCTCTCGTCGCAGTAAATGTCCAGCTTGTCCTTCAGTTCCAGGATGAGCCGCTCGCCCGTTTTTCGGCCGACACCGGGTATTTTCATTAGGTCCTCTATTCTTTCCCCCACAATAAGGCCGGCGAAATCCGCAGGCGGCATACTGGAAAGAATTGAAAGGGCAGCCTTCGGGCCAATGCCACTTACCGATATAAGCTTTTCGAAAAGATACAGTTCTTCCTTATTGATAAACCCAAACAGGGACATTGAATCTTCCCTCAGAATCATTTGGGTATGCAGTTTTACCAATTCCCCCGGCGTTAACCGGTTAAGGGTGGACTTTGACGTAAACACTCTATAGCCTACGCCGTTTACGTCAATCTCTACAAAGTCC
>JAAYEV010000090.1 GCA_012728565.1 Clostridiales bacterium | reverse complement strand
TGTGGTGAACAGCCGCTTCTGCCCTACGAATCCTGTAACCTGGGCTCAATAAACCTGGCCAGGATGCTGAAGCGGGAAGGCGATAGAACGGTAATCGACTACGAAAAGCTTGGCGAAGTGGTGGATAACGCCGTTTGGTTCCTGGACAACGTGATTGATATTAACAAATACCCACTCCCGCAAATCGAAAAAGCCACCAAGGCCTCGAGGAAGATTGGCCTAGGAGTGATGGGTTTTGCGGACATGCTTATAATGCTGGGGATACCCTATGATTCGGATGAGGCGGTCGCGGTTGCCGAGGAGCTAATGGGATTTATTAACCGCAGGTCAAAGGAGAAGTCGGCGCAGCTCGCCTCGGTTAAGGGAAAATTCCCCTACCACCGGCACAGCGCCTATGCCGGCGAGGGAGTTGAATTAAGAAACGCCACCACCACAACCATTGCCCCCACCGGTACCATAAGCATAATAGCCGGCGCATCCAGCGGCATAGAACCCCTGTTTGCCATATCCTTTGTACGCAATGTCATGGACAGGGACAGGCTGCCGGAGGTGCACCGGCTGTTCGAAGAGACTGCAAAAAGTAGGGGGTTCTACAGCCGGGAACTGATGGAGGAGATTGCCCGTAAAGGGACGCTGCGGGATGTGGCGGGCGTACCGGAGGATGTAAAAAGGCTGTTCGTGACCGCCCACGATATTAGCCCCGAATGGCATGTAAGGATGCAGGCCGCTTTCCAAAAACATACCGACAATGCGGTGTCCAAAACGGTTAACTTTCCCAGCCATGCTACAAGGGAGGATGTAAGGAAGGTATACTTACTGGCGTATAAACTGGGCTGCAAGGGCGTTACCATTTACAGGGACAAAAGCAGGGAGGAGCAGGTACTCAGCATAGGAGGACAGGAGCAAGTGGCGGAAAGCCAAAGGAAAACCGAGACACAGGCTATAACCCCAAGGGTAAGGCCGGAAATAACAAGGGGAATCACCGAAAAGGTCAGGATTGGCTGTGGGAATCTTTATATAACGGTTAACTATGACGACAGCGGCATCTGTGAAGTGTTCACCAACCTGGGCCGTGCCGGGGGCTGCCCCAGCCAGAGCGAAGCCACCAGCCGGCTTGTATCCATAGCCCTCAGGTCGGGCATGAGCGTTGAAGCAATAATAGAGCAGCTTAAAGGAATAAGGTGCCATTCCACCATAAGGCAAAAGGCCAACGGCAGTGGTATAAAGGTTCTTTCCTGCCCCGATGCCATTGGCAAAGCCCTTGAAAGGGTGCTGAAAATGGAAGGCGGGGCCGTAGAGGCGGCAAAGGAAGGGGCGGCCGCAGTGGATGCGCCCTCCGGGCAAAAAAGGCCCCTGTGCCCCGAGTGCGGAAGCATGCTGGAACACGAAAGCGGGTGCGTTGTGTGCCGCGGCTGCGGGTATTCAAGGTGCGGCTGAAATTTTTGCAAAGGCGCTATTTACCGGCCGGCATTTATATGCTATACTTAACTAGGTAAAACCAAATATTGTATTAAAGGGGAGTAACTCGCCATGTCATTTGGCTTTACCGTCCGTCATCACGGCACCATATGTGCCCGGGCGGTAATCTAAGCATAGAGAGTAAGACCTTTATCCGCTGTTTTGGATAGGGGTCTTGTATTTTTTGACTCGGATTTGAAAATAACTAAAATGCTAGGTCTGGAAAGGAGAGGGCTTTATGGCAAACCTTGAATGGTACACCTTAGAGAAAGAGGCGGTGGAAAAGGAACTTTCCACTTCCCTTTCAAAGGGGCTGGATGACAAAGAAGCCGCCGAAAGGCTGGAACGGTATGGGTACAACGAGATAGAACAAAAGAAAAGAAAGACCATATTCCAGATGTATGTTGACCAGTTCAAGGACTTCATGATAATTATTCTGATAATCGCTGCGGTAATCTCGGGTCTTTTGGGAGAGCTCACCGATGCGGTGGTAATACTTATGATAGTGGTACTGAACGCTGTATTGGGCGTGGTCCAGGAGAACAAGGCGGAGGAATCACTGGCAGCGCTTAAAAGGATGTCGGCGCCCAGCGCGAAGGTACTGAGAAACGGCAGGCATGATATAATACCGGCAAGGATGCTGGTACCCGGGGATGTTGTAATACTGGAAACAGGCGACCTGGTCCCGGCGGACATAAGGATAACCAAAGCATTGAACCTAAAGGTCCAGGAAGCTGCGCTGACCGGGGAGTCGGTGCCGGTGGAAAAGGATGAAAGCCCTCTTTCCATGAAAAACGTACCGCTGGGGGACCGTGTAAACATGGGCTATTCCGGGAGCTTGGTGACCTACGGGCGGGGCGAGGGTATTGTTGTGGGGACCGGCATGGATACAGAAGTGGGCAAGATTGCCAAAATGATTCAGTCAGCGGAGGAAGTGGAAACCCCGCTGAAGAAAAAGCTGCAGGCACTGGGCAAAGTGCTGGGCATTGCAGCCCTGGCAATATGCGCGGTAATATTCATAGTGGGTGTGGCCTACGGCAAAGAAATATTTGAAATGTTTCTCACGTCGGTAAGCCTTGCGGTGGCGGCCATTCCCGAGGGGCTGCCGGCCATTGCCACAATAGTTCTCGCCATAGGTGTCCAGAGAATGGTTAAAAGGAACGCCATAGTAAGGAGGCTGCCATCGGTGGAAACCCTTGGCAGCGCCACCGTTATCTGCTCGGATAAGACCGGTACGCTGACCCTGAACAAAATGACGGTGGAGAGACTGTTTTACAACAGCCGTGTATACAGTGCCAATAAGGATATTGAACCCTTGGACAGCGGCGAGCACCTCCGGCTGCTTGTTACCACCGGCGTGCTGTGCAACGATTCAAAGCTGAAGGAAACCGATGAGGGAATCATTGCGCTGGGTGACCCCACCGAGACGGCGCTGGTGGACCTTGGGCTTAAGGTTGGTATTAACAAGGAACAGCTTGAGGCAGGCCAGCCAAGGGTGGACGAGGTGCCCTTCGATTCAAAGCGCAAGCTTATGACCACCGTTCATGCCCTTGAAAACTGCTACCGGGTTTATACAAAGGGGGCGGTTGAGGAACTGCTTAAGATATCCGACAGCATTTTGCTGGACGGAAAGGTAGTAAAACTGGAGCAGCAGCACAGGGACACAATACTTAAAACAAACGAAGATATGGCCAGGGACGCTTTGAGGGTTCTGGGAATGGCCTACAAGGACATCCGGGACCTTTCCCGGGGCAGCGGGGAACAGGCTTATGAAAACGGACTTACGTTTATCGGCATGATGGGGATGATAGACCCTCCGCGGCCGGAGGCGAAAGAAGCGGTGGCCCTGTGCAAGAGAGCGGGTATCAAGCCGGTAATGATAACCGGTGACCACAGTGTAACCGCCGTGGCGATAGCCAGGGACCTAGGGATATTAACCGAAGGCGAGGAGGCTGTTACCGGGGCCCAGCTGGAGGATATAAGTGACCGGGACCTGGTGGATAGGGTAGACCATATTTCGGTGTACGCCAGGGTATCCCCCGAGCATAAGGTTAGAATAGTCAAGGCATGGCAGGCCCGTGGACAGATAGTGGCCATGACCGGGGACGGCGTAAACGACGCCCCGGCGCTTAAGATAGCCGACATAGGCGCCGCCATGGGTATCGTGGGGACCGACGTGTCAAAGGAGGCCTCGGACATGGTCTTAACCGACGACAACTTTGCAACGGTGGTGGCGGCTGTGGAGGAGGGCAGGGTCATATTTGCCAACATCCTCAAGGCAATTCAGTTCCTGCTTTCCTGCAACGTGGGAGAGATTCTAACGCTGTTTGTCGCCACAATGCTCAACTGGCACGAGCCGCTGCTGCCCATTCACATACTCTGGGTAAACCTTGTGACCGACAGCCTTCCCGCCCTGGCCCTGGGAGTGGACCCGGCGGAGAAGAATATAATGGACCGGAAACCGAGAAACCCGGAGAAAAACATTTTTGATAAAGGGATGATTACAAGGATAATATACCAAGGCATAATGGTGGGGACACTGACCCTGGCGGCCTTTGTTTTCGGCAGCCAAAGGAGCCTGGAGGCGGGCAGGACCATGGCCTTTACGGTGCTGGCCCTGAGCCAGTTGGCCCATGCCTTCAATGTTCGCTCCAACAGGCAGTCGGTGTTCAAAATGGGGCTATTATCCAACCGGTACCTGCTGGGGGCTGTAACCCTGTCCGCACTGTTGGTGTTTGCCGTGCTGGAAGTGCCGCTGTTGGCGTCGGTGTTCAAGGTGACAGCCCTTAGTGCCGCCGAGTGGAAGATGGTGGGGATTCTGTCGCTGGCCCCGGTTGTCGTGGTGGAAGCGGTTAAACTGTTAGGGCTCAACACAGCCGGCGAGGGTGAGGACCAATAGCTTACGGACCTGTCCTTCCGGCAGGGAAAAGGGTGATAGTAATTGGATAGAATAAAGTGTTTTCCGCCCATAGTTGATAAAGAGTCCCGGATAATAATCCTCGGGTCAATGCCCGGGCGGGAATCCCTGAGGAAGAACGAGTATTACGGGCATCCCAGGAACCAGTTTTGGAATATTATATACTCACTGTTTGGCCGGGAGCCGGATAAAGAGTATGAAAAAAAGGTAGCTTTTCTAAGGGAAAAGGGGATTGCGCTGTGGGACGTCATTAAGTCCTGCCGGCGGGAGGGGAGCATGGACGCCAATATTACCTGTGAAGAGGTAAACGACTTTGACTGGTTGTTTGGCAGATACCCCGGTATCCATCATGTATTTTTTAACGGTGGCAAGGCCTACGACACCTTCAGGAAAAGGATAGGGTTTAAATACGACGGCATGGGTTATACCAAGCTGGGTTCAACCAGCCCCGCCAACGTGCAGCCCTTTAAAAACCGGATGGAGGAATGGAGGGTAATAAAAAAATATCTTTAGTACCCGGTTCAGTGCGTTTTCCCCGTCTCCCTAAGCTCGCTGACCGGAACCTGGAGAACGCTGCCGGTTTCCAATAATTTTATGCCGGCCACCTGTTTGTTTTCATCTACGCTGTTAATCCATACCGGGGTGTTGTTGTAAAGCACCTCAATGGTGTCCGGGGAATTTATTATTTCGGACGCTCTTTTGGCTTGCATTGCTACACCTCCCTTGTTTGTGGATGGTCATACTTTTAGTATTTGAAAATACATTTCAAATATTCAAAGATATGCACGGAACAGTAAGGGAAGAAGGAATTAGAAAGGGATAATAGAATTATGGAATATACGCTTTTTTAAGCACCCGGAGGGAGGCAAGTTTATGCCCTGGTGTCCGAAATGTGGAATAGAATACAGGGAAGGGTTTTCCGCCTGCGCCGATTGCGGCAGCACCCTGGCGGATGAGCGCCCGGACCAAAGCGGCCCCGGACAGCCCGGCGATGAAGGGGGCTGGGAACACCTTGCTTTCATGTACAGCGAAACGGAGGCGGACATAGTGACCGGTCTGCTTGAAACCGAGGGTATTCCCGTCGTTAAAACCTACAAGGGAATGGGAATTTTGCACAAGGTATATACCGGAAAAGCGACCGGGGTGGACCTTTTTGTCCCGAGGCAAAAACTGGAACAGGCAAGAAGACTGCTTGAAGAACAAGTTAAGGATTTGGAATAAGGTGTTGTTTTGACTGCACAGGCATTGGCGTAAAAGCAGGCATAAGGCCTTTAAACCGGAAGGGCTTTGCCTTGCCCATCAGGGCAGGGCTTTTGCGACAATAAAATAATAGGGGCATATCGCCTGGGCGTGCCCATGGCTGCAGCCCGGGCCGCGCGATATGCCCCCCCGGGAAAAATGGGGCTATTTCCCCAACACTTCCTTAAGCTGTGAAACAAGCCTTTGGTTTTGCTGCATTGTACCTATTGTTATTCTTACAAAAGTTTCCTTGATGGGCCGTATTATTACGCCCCTTTTCTGCAGTTCCACGAATACCTCGTTGCAGTCCCTTCCAACGTCCACGAAAATGTAGTTTGCTTCGGTGGGTACGTATTTAATGCCCATTTCCTCAAAGCTTTTATAAAGGTATTCTTTACCTTCCTTGTTGACTTTATGGACCTTTTCCACGAACTCCTGGTCCTTTAGCGCGGCAATGGCGGCTACCTGGGCAAGCCTGTTCACGTTGAAAGCTTTCCTGATCTTGTTTACGTTGTTAAGAATTTCTTCATTGGCCAAGGTGTAGCCCACCCTGAGACCGGCCAGGCCGTATACCTTTGAAAAGGTTCTCATTACTATCATGTTGGGGTATTTTTGGTACAGCTTATAGCTGTCCTTGGGATAATCAGGGTTGGTTACGAATTCAACGTAGGCTTCATCATACACCACCACAACATTTTCAGGCACCTTTGCCATGAAAGCGGTGAGCTCCGCCTCGGTAAACATGGTGCCGGTGGGGTTGTTGGGATTGCAAAGCCATATAACCTTAGTTTTATCGGTTATGGCCTCCGCCATACCGTCGAGGTCCAGTTTGAAGTCCTTAAGGGGTATTATTACCACCTTGGCGTCCACCATCCTCGCAGCTATTATGTAGCTGGTGAAGGTTAAATCCGCCATTATGGTTTCATCGCCGGGGTCGAGGAATGTTTCGGCCAAAAGGCTTACCATTTCATCCGAGCCGCATGTGGGCATAACCTCGGTTTCCTTTACCCCATAAAAGTTGGCAATAGCTTTTTTGAGCTCGGTGGCATTCCCGTCGGGGTATAGCGACAGGTTGGCGGCGGCTTTTCTAACCGCTTCAATTGCCAAGGGAGAACAGTTAAGGGGGTTCTCGTTGGAGGCAAGCTTGTCAACATGCTCCAGTCCATACTCCCGCTGTACATCTTCTATAGGCTTTCCGGGTTTATACGCAGTTATGTTGTCCAGCGTTTTTCTAAACGGCAGTCTCATAAGTAAATCCCTCCCAAAAACTGATGTTTTATTAATTATATCATACCGACAGCAAATAAAAAATATTTTGTAACCTTTCAATTTTTTTATAAGGCGATACCGGGTTTTAAAAAATCCATGAATATAAATAGCAGATTTAGGAAAATACTAATGTCACACCGCTTTAATAAAAATGCAATAAAATTAAAGGATTTTACAGGCTTTAATAGAATATTAATATGTTAAACTACTGCAAAAACAAGGGGGAGAATTAATGAAAGAGTATCAAACCGATAGAATAAGAAATGTAGCACTGATAGGCCATGGCGGCAGCGGAAAGACAACCCTGGCCGAAGCCATGCTATATAACGGTAAGGCGGTAGAAAGGATGGGAAAGGTGGAAGAGGGGACCACCGCCTCCGACTTCGACCCGGAGGAAATAAAAAGGCAGATTTCGATAGGGACCTCTGTACTGCCGGTGGAGTGGAAGGATGTTAAGATCAATATCCTGGATACTCCCGGGTACTTTGACTTTGTTGGGGAAGTATTTTCCAGTCTAAAGGTTGCGGAGGGAGCGGTGCTTTTAGTGGACGCTTCATCCGGCATTGAGGTAGGCACCGAAAAGGGGTGGGAATATACCAGCCAAAAAAACATGCCCAGGATAGTGTTCGTAAACAAAATGAACAGGGAAAATGCGGACTTTTTCAAAGTGGTGGAAAACTTACGGGAAATGTTCGGCGTAAGCATTGCTCCTTTCCAGGTGCCTATCGGCGCAGGCGAATCCTTTAAGGGGCTTATAGACGTTGTGGACATGAAAGCAAGGGAGTACTCGGGCAAGGGATACAAGGACATCGAAATTCCCTCCGAGTACCAGGAAAGGGTAAAACCCATAAGGGAAATGGTAATGGAAGCGGTAGCCGAAACCGACGACGAGCTTATGATGAAATTCTTTGACGGTGAGGCTTTTACCGAGCAAGAGATTAGGGAGGGTTTAAGGAAAGGGGTATTAAGCGGAAAAATAGTACCGGTGCTGTGCGGTTCCGGCGATTTAAATATCGGTGTTGACACCCTTATGGACACGGTGGCCGATTACCTGCCCTCACCCAAAGACCGTGCCGAAGTGGATGCGCTGGATAAAGACGGGAAACCGGTGAAACAAAAGCTTTCACCCGAAGGCCAGTTTTCCGCCCAGGTGTTCAAAACCATAGCGGACCCCTATGTGGGTAAAATCTCGATATTCAAGGTTATGACCGGCAGCTTTACCGCTGAAACCCCCATGTTTAATGCCAGCAAGGGGGAAAAGGAAAAGTTCGGAAATATTTTCCTTGTAAGGGGCAAAAAGCAGATTAATATTGACAGGGTCCATGCGGGTGATATTGTAGCCGTTGCCAAACTGCAGTATACCGTGACGGGAGACACCCTGACCGAAGGGAAATCGGATTTTGTATATTCACCCATTGAGTACCCCGAGCCCTGCATATCCATGGCTATAGCGCCCAAGGCCAAGGGTGATGAAGAAAAGATAAGCGGAGGACTTCACCGGCTGCAGGAAGAGGACCCCACTTTCATGGTGGAGAAGAATTCCGAAACCGGAGACCTGCTTGTAATGGGCCAGGGCGAGGTTCATATAGAGGTTGTAACCAAAAAACTGTCCAGCAAGTTCGGCGTGGAAGTGGAACTGAAAGACCCCAGGCTGCCTTACAGGGAGACCATAAAGGGTACCGCCAAGGCGGAAGGGAAACATAAAAAACAGACGGGCGGCCGTGGACAATACGGGCATGTTTGGATAGAGTTTGAACCCCTTCACGACCTTAACACCGACCTGGAGTTTGTGGATAAGATTGTGGGCGGCGTGGTGCCCAGGCAATTTATTCCCGCCGTGGAAAAGGGCCTACGGGAAGCCATTAAGGAAGGGGTGCTGGCAGGGTACCCTGTGGTAGGAGTAAGGGCAACCCTTTATGACGGTTCCTTCCACACCGTCGACTCCGACGAGATGTCTTTCAAGATAGCGGCCAGCCTATCATACAAGAAGGGCATGAAGGATGCGAACCCGGTGCTGCTTGAGCCCATTATGAGGCTTGAGATAGTGGTACCTGAGGATTACATGGGGGATGTAATAGGCGATATAAACAAGAAACGGGGAAGGATTCTTGGAATGGAGCCCAAGGATGGCAAACAGCTTGTTATCGCGGAGGCTCCGCTGGCGGAAATGTTCAAGTACGCCACCGATTTGAGGTCCATGACCCAGGCAAGGGGCAGTTTTACAATGAAATTTGAAAGATACGAAGAGGCTCCGCCGGTGGTAGCTGAAAAGATTATAGCGGAAGCCCAAAAGGAAGAATAGAAAGAAATGGAAGAACCGGAGAAATCCGGTTCTTTTGATTTTCAGGAATAAACCCGGCCGGGACAATAGACAATAGAAACAGGGCCTTTAAAAAACCGGAGGTGATATAAATGGAAAACAGGGAAGACCGAAGGGGCAACAGGGTGGAAATGCCGGACAGGGATTCTGAGGAAGAGGACGCCCTGATTGACAAAACCGCCTACGGGGAATATGTGTCTACGCTGCACGGGTGGGCCAGCTTCGAGGAACAGATAAAAAGCGCAAACCGGATATACGAGATTACGGGCAAAAAACGGGGATAGCCCCGTTTTTTATTGTGGTAAACCGGTTAAATATATTGGCAGAAGGGAATGAATATAAAAAAATATTGAAAAGTTTTTGAAGATTTACTATAATATTAATAGTCAAAGATAGTCAAATAAATGCAGAGGTGATGTAATGTCTCGGTTAAGCGATATAATAGAACAGTTCATAAAGGGGTTAATGGAGGATGCCAGAACAAACATGCTGGAAATTAGAAGGAACGAGCTGGCGGACCACTTCAACTGCGCCCCGTCCCAGATAAACTATGTGCTTGCTACCCGGTTTACAATAGACAAGGGCTATTATATCGTCAGCCGGCGAGGTGGAGGGGGGTTCATAAGGATTCAGAAACTGGACACCGAATCCAAGCCCTATATAGGGCAAATTATAATGGAATATATAGGCGACAGCATATCCCAGTTTGATGCTGAAAGGATATTGGACAGCATGGAAAAGAAAGGCATCATAACCCCCAGGGAAAGCGAGATAATGAAAGCCGTGACGAACGAAAAGAGTCTGAACGTGTTTTCACCGTCCAAGGATATTGTCAGGGCGGGCCTTTTAAAGTCAATGCTGTCGGTGTTGATAAGGAGGGACTAGGATGCTTTGTGATAGGTGTGGTAAAAATCCCGCGGTGGTCCATAGAATAACCACCATAAACGGGAAAAAGAAAGAAGTCCATCTTTGCAAAGAGTGTGCTGTGCAGGAAAAGGGCATGTTGATTGACGATGCGTTCCCAATTAACGCTTTACTGTCATCCCTTCTGGATATGGGAACCGAGACACCGATAAAGGTGGAAAAACTTGAAACGGTGAAGTGCAGCCAGTGTGGTCAGAGTTTCGGTGATTTCAAAAAAACAGGGAAATTGGGATGTGATAAGTGTTATGCCCAGTTTAAAGACAGGCTGCTGCCACTTTTAAAGAGGGTCCAGGGAAATACCCGGCATTCCGGCAAGCTGCCAAAGAGAGTAGGCGACGGCCTAAGGACCAGGAGGGAGCTGGAAAGGCTCCAGGAAGAACTGGAAAGAGCGGTTAAGGCCGAGGAATACGAAAAGGCCGTGGTGCTGCGGGACAGGATTAAAAGCATTAAAGAGGGAAACAAATAGGGGGTAGGGAAAATGATGGACTGGATTAATGGCGACGGACCGGATACCGATATAGTGTTAAGCTCCCGGGTCCGGTTGGCAAGGAACATAAAGGGCATACCCTTCCCGCACAGGTTGGACGCTCAAGGGGCGGCCAAAGTGGTGGACATGGTTAAGGAGGCCATTGACCGGAACCCGGTTCTGGCAAAGGACTTTAAGCTCACCGTCCTAAAGGATATTCCCCGGCTGGAAGCCATGGTATATGTTGAAAACCACCTAATCAGCCCGGCCCTTGTTCAGAGGGGGGAGACTTCGGCGGTCTTTCTAAGGAAGGACAGCCGGGTGAGCATTATGGTTAACGAAGAAGACCACATAAGGATGCAGGTGCTCCTGCCCGGCCTGCAGCTTGAGGAATGCTGGGACCTGGCGAACAAAATAGACGATGTCCTGGAAGAAACCATAGA
>JAAYEV010000089.1 GCA_012728565.1 Clostridiales bacterium | reverse complement strand
TCATAAAGCAGGGCGCCCGTTCGGTTGGTTGACATCAAAGAAGCGGCTATGCCGCTTTTTTTGGCAGTCCAAAGCCCAAAATCCGGCACTTTATACGCCGGCCTTTCGCTGAAGCGTCCAACCCCTCGGTATCCAAGGCAAACCCTTCAATACAAAATGCTGAAACACGACATAAAATAAAGGAAGCGGCAGGACGGTTATTCCGGTATTGCTGCACACCTCCCCCGAAATACTTGATCCAAGTATTACGGGCTTCGCCTGTAAATCCTCCATCACCCGATACCTTTAACCTATCATTTATAATAAAGAGGAACGCCCCCAAGTTTACCTATGATTAAAAAGAGCAGCGGTGTGATGTCAAGTGAAAACTGGAAAATATTTTAGAAAATCGCTGCTAATAAGGAGGTGCATGCCTAAAGAAGGCATCACTAAACTAAACCCACCCAACTTAATAGATAAACATTCACATTAATTCCAATATAAGGGTAGGGATAGGCATTGACTAGGTTATTTAGCTATCATGTCGGTTTCTCCCTCCTGGTTGGTAGAGTTGGTTGGTCTTTAGCAGATAAAAGACTAACCGGACCAGTTTTCGGGCAGTAAGCGCAAGGGCACGTTTGTGTGCATATTGTTTAGGTTCCGCTTTCTTTAGGGCATAGTACTGGGCAAAGACAGGGTCGTGCATCCTGACGCTGTCAGCCGCCTCAATGAGGTAGTACCTTAAGAAGCGGTTACCTGAACGGATAAGCCGCGTATTGTTGGCAGTAAAATTACCAGACTGGTGCTGTGTCCAGGCCAGGCCTGCAAACTTAGCCAGCTGCTTATGGTTTTCAAACTGGTTAATGTCGCCTATTTCGGCTAGTATACCAGAGGCAAATATCGGGCCAATACCCGGCACAGAATCCAGGGTCTGAGGAATAGTATCCAGATGGTCTTCAATGGCTTTTTTCAGGGATTTAAGCTGCTCCTGGAGCGTCCTTATGACCCGTATGCTGGATGCCATAGCCAGATTAACGGAGTCAGCCATGGCCTTCGGCAAGCGATAAGAAGACCGTGCTGCCTTCTGAAGCTCTTTGGCTACAGCCTGTGGGTCATCGAACCGGTTTTTCCCATGCTGGATCAGGAACTGGGTAAGCTCGTCCAAAGATGCTTCAGCCAAGGCTTCTGCGGATTGGAACTCTTCCATGACTGCCAAAGAAGTAGCAGAGAGCTTGTTGTCAAAAACAAGTGTGTAATCACTGCATTTTAGGTATAGGTTGGTCATAAGGAAGTTGCTTTCCCGTACCAGGGCCTGCATAAGGTGGTATCTGGCCCGTGTTAGCCTCTGCAGTGCCATTAAGGGCTCACTCCATGTGAATGGGTGGGGCAGATGCCCGGCCATAAGCTTGGATGCTATATACCAGGCATCGACCCTGTCATTTTTAGGAGCATCGAGGAAATGAGCCTTTTTAAACTCTTTGATAAGGCTAGGGTTAAACAAGTATACGTTAACATCTTTGCAGCCGAAGTCCAGATGATGTTGTAGATACATGGCAGCATGGGTAGAGTAACAGCCGGTATGTTCAAGCCCGAAGAGTATTTCATCAAAGCTATGCTTTTGTACTAGCTGGTTGATACGTTGTTTAAGCTCTAAGATCCCGGGTCGATTGTTAAGCACAGTAAACCTGGATAAGGGTCTTTTCTCATCATTGTTTGATAGACAACAGACCACATTATCCTTGCTGCTTACATCGATACCGACAAATAAAGGGTCAGGCATCTTAATCACCTCCTTTGCGAAACGGATATGATGTCTACAGTCCTGGGATGTCCCTGGGAAACCCATGAACGACAGCCTTGCGAGCTATAGGAATACACCGGCACCCTTCGATGCACATGCCTCCCTCTGCTTGCAGGAGGGAAGGGAAGCTGGGAAACAGTCAGCGTGTAGGTCTATATCATGGGGCCAGGGGAACACTCTTTGACGGGAAGACACCCGAATACCGGGGCAACGGGAGGTCTTGGAACATCCCCTCGGTAGACACCTTTGGCTATATTTTCCCAAAGACATCGCAGGACTGCAAACCCTAAATTAAAGAAAGATGATGTAAAGAGTATTGTCCGGATTGGGCTGTGGATATGCCGCAGCTGTGGGTTCTGATGGATAACTCTTGCGAGTTACCCACAGACCCCACGAGCTGCTTGGACAACGCAAAAGCGTTGACCACATATCCACAAGCCCCGACTACGACTAATAATCTTGTTTTTTAGAAAGATAAAGACGGGTTTTAATACAACACTATTAAGTTTACAAATATCAATATGAGCAACCTCCGAACTGGAAATTTGCGTCCAAATCGGCTGCTGCTCATAGTATACAAGGAG
>JAAYEV010000088.1 GCA_012728565.1 Clostridiales bacterium | reverse complement strand
GAGACAGGGGACAAGTTTTTACCCCTTTACGCATATAAACAAAAATGGCTTTAAGGCCAAAAACCTTAAAGCCATTTTTAATTTGGTGCCGAAGGTGGGACTTGAACCCACACGAGGTTTGAGCCTCACTGGATTTTGAGTCCAGCGCGTCTGCCAATTCCACCACTTCGGCAAATTGTGTGCAAAATATATATTAGCATATCGAGCCCTGTTAGGCAATAGCAAAAATTGCATTGTCATGTCCGGCGGCAATATGTCAAATTGTTATACAAGCCATACCGGCAGGCGATTGCAGGGGATGGATTCATTCAAGTTAAACCCGCCGAGGCAAACAATTATGAAAAAGGTACATGCCACCGAGCATGTCCCTCTTCTTTTTTTTGGAATAATTTTTCCTCCTCAAAATACAATGAAAAGCAGAGGGAGGTGAAAGCAGCTATTGAAGCAGAAGTCAGCAATTATTATCCTGGTTTTTTTATTGGTTTTTTGCGCCGAGTGCGCGATGGCACAGCAGCAAGACGGGTACAGGATGGTCATTGACATACCCCGCTACTCCCTTAGCCTTTTTAATGGAGTGGACCCTATAAAAACCTATCCCATTGCCATAGGGAAACCGAGCACCCCAACGCCCACCGGCAGCTACAGCATAATAAACAAGGCGGTAAACCCCACCTGGCGCCCCAATAGCCGGAACCCAGTACCCCCGGGCCCCGCCAACCCGTTGGGAGTAAGATGGATGGGCTTTTACAGGGGATACGGGATTCACGGCAACAATGACTCTTCCAGTGTTGGCAAAAGCATATCGCTGGGATGCATAAGGATGTACAATTATGACGTGACGGAATTGTACTCCATCGTGGACATCGGGACCCCGGTGGATGTGGTTTACGGCGACCTGCTGGAGGCCCACGAAAGGGAAGCGGCAGTGACCGCATACCGTGATATATACTCCAGGGAAAAGGGCTATAAAGACACAATAATGGAGGAACTGAGGAAAATAGGCTTGGAGGAGCACATTCCGCAGCAAAAGCTGGATAGGCTGTTTTCCGCTCTAAACAGCAGGAAAGTAGTGTTTGCGAAAAATTGGGTTCTTATGATAAACGGCGAGTTTTTAACATCCGATACCATATACGACAGGACCATGATATTCGTAAACTGTGACCGGCTGAACGAGTTCTTTGGAATAAACATTGAGTGGAATGATGAGATAGCCACCGGCAGGCTTATGGATAGGCCGGTATCCGCCGTTTGGTACATGGGTAAACTGTATGCTTCCATAGCGGACGTAGTACCCATCTTGGGGGGCAGGTTGACGGCCAGGGGGGACATAGAGGAGCTAAACTACCAGATAAACTTTGCCAAACTGGACGGCAGGTTTCTCACCTCGGATGTGGGCAGTTTCAAGGAGAACCCCACGATAGATATCAGCCTTATAAACCCCTCCAAAAAAGGCAGGGTGAAGCTTTCTGCCCTTGATGGGGAGGGTCTGAGATATAATATCCATTCCAAGTACGGGTATATAGAGCTATTTCATAATTTACCCTAAAGGATTTATGTCCCGTATATAGAATACATGGACAGTAATATATACTGTCCTGTTATTTTTTTGCGTGGAATACAGCATGGAACTTAATGGGGAAATGCTTCGTCAAAATAAATGTATGAGTGGGAAGGGAGGAATAACCATGTCTGCGGAACTCGAGCTGGTTGAGCGCAGCAAAGGGGGCGATTTAGCGGCCTTTGAAGAGCTCGTGGTCATGTACCAGAAACAAATATACAACCTGGGGTACAGGATGATGGGCAACGAGGAAGACGCCTGTGACATGGCCCAGGAGGCTTTCCTAAAGGCCTTCAAGTCAATCCGGAAGTTCACCGGCAGGTCCAGCTTCGGAACATGGGTTTACAGGATAGCTGTGAACGTATGCATAGACGAGTTGAGGAAAAGAAAAAGGGTAAAGCTTTATCCCGTTGTGCATAACGACAACCCGGAAAACGGCGGCGGCAAGCTGATAACCGATACCGGCGACCTGCCGGAGGATAGAATCGAGCGCAGGGAAACAAGGGAACAGGTGCAAAGGGCGATAAACAGGCTTGCGGAGGAACACAGGGTCATAATTATTTTGAGGGATATACAGGGAAAGTCCTACCAGGAGATAGCAGATATACTGAACCTTAACATAGGGACGGTAAAATCCCGCATAAGCAGGGCAAGGCAGAGCCTTAAGGAAGAGCTGTTAAGGCAGGAGGAACTAAAATCCGAAGAAAACGTCAAAGTGGTATGAGAGGAGGGATAAGGATGGAAAATTGCAAAGAATTCAGGGAACAACTCTCTTTATATATAGATGGAATGCTTACACAGCAGGAAAGCCGGCTGCTGGAGGAGCATATTGAGGAATGCAAGGACTGCCGGGAAGAACTTTCGATGCTCCGGGAGATGGTGGCAAGCTGCCAAGGCCTGGAGGAAAAGGAACCTCCCGAGTACTTGTACCCGATGATTGCAAGCAGCCTGCGAAGGTCCGGAAAGGGAAAATGGACGAGCAGTTTACGCAAAAAATGGTTGAAGCCCGGCCTGGTTTCGGTGGCTGCGGTGCTCCTGGTGGCGGTAGCGGTAAAGGGTATCCTGCCGGACGTGACCAAGAAAATGGCCACGGACATGGCGGCACCGGCGGCGGCACCGGAAGCCGAGGCCCCGGCTGCGGACACCTACAGCGAGGCGCAGAACCGGGAATTCAGCCTCAAGATGATGGAAGAATCCGGCAGGTCCGGCATGGCGGGAGCGGGCATCGCGGGAG
Source organism: Clostridiales bacterium (assembly GCA_012728565.1). Taxonomy (GTDB): domain Bacteria; phylum Bacillota; class Clostridia; order Ch29; family Ch29; genus JAAYEV01. The sequence goes on along the minus strand of JAAYEV010000088.1, from coordinate 371 downwards.
CCGAAATGGATATGTCGGAGGCGGAAATGGCTTCCGATGGAGGCACTTTCTCGGTCGCCCAGGCACCGGCAACAGCTGGGGATGAACTCATTGCCGCTCAGCATGATAGAAAGATAATAAAGAATGCCGATATATCGCTGGAGGTCCAGGACTTCAAAAATCAGTTTGACGCCGTGCAGAGGATGGCGGAGAAAGCCGGCGGATACGTCGAGAGCTCAAGAAGTTATGTCAGAAAGCATGCCGCCGCCGAGGGCGAAAGGGAGTTCATGGAGGGCGAAGCGGTAATAAGGGTGCCCAGTACAGAGTTCGGGGGCTGCCTGGACAGGATTGCCGCCCTGGGCAAGGTGACCAACCGGTCCACCTATGGCAGT
>JAAYEV010000087.1 GCA_012728565.1 Clostridiales bacterium | reverse complement strand
CTATAGGGGTTATAGGGGTGTTATCATCATAATAAGCTACAAAACTTCCGCCGCCACCACCGCCGGATTCACGTGCATCTTCACCTTTCTGACCGACAAGAATTTTTAGCCGAGTCCCTGCGTCGAAATGAATTTCTCCCGACATATAGGCACCTTTACCGCCGCTATTATTATATCTAGTGCTTGCTCCTCCACCGGCTCCACGTACTTCTATTCGATATGTTCCCGTATGCGGTGCTCTCCACTCGACAATATTTCCCGTGTATTCAAAAGACCACTGCGACTGTGCGAAAACTGGAACGGCATTGCAAAACACAAGCAGAAAGGCCAGGAAAATAGTAAGTGTCCTTTTAGCTTTCAATTTTCATACCCCCTTCTTAAAACCTCCTGGAGAGATTGACCCACTAACCACTAGCGGGTCAACCTCACCTTGAAATAATTGAGCAGGTTCATCTCCGGATAATCGCCGGCTAGAAGGAAAGGCTTGTGCATATAGCCTTCTGAGGGCAATTCTATTGTACCGTCGGAGTAGCCAAGCTCCATGTAATGCAGGTGATACTCCGTCCCATCAGGCACATCTTCCGGAACAGTAAAATGAGCAAACCACCTGTTTTCGACCACCCGGTCAAATACAAGGTAATGGGTGTAATAGTTAACGGCGTTTTCCCGTACCTCCAATACGGCCACAAGGGTATCTACATTGCCAATGGTCGTAGCGTCAAAAACGACTGCACCGCCTTTTTGCACCGGTATCGGCAGCAAAAGAGCGGATTGGCTTGCCAGATATTCCTGGGGAAAGTCCGCCGGTAATTCCGGGTAAATCGAAAATGGCTGTCTTATGCCTTCCAGGTCCGGGTGAAGCGGGAATAGATCCATTTTGAGTTCTTTTAGGGTAATATCAAAGGCCCGTAACTCTATCCTGGTTATCCGTGGCGTAGCATCAGTCTTTTCTGTAGAAAGCTCTATTTCCAAAATCGCTGAACTAATTGGCTCGTCAAGGACCAGGGCTTCACCGGGGATCAGTTCCCATGTCTCAGTTCCAGATATAAGCCGGTAGGCTATATTAGTCCCTTCGGGCATTTCCGCTTCTGTGTCCAGGGCAAACACAAGCCTTCCCTTTGTGAAAACTATTGGTTTTGATACATATTTCCTTGGCGTGTAGTAGCCTAGTGTTAAAGGTGCTGCCTGGCCGCTCAGGTATGGATTTTCCACATAGCCGTTTCCGGCGAAATTATAGTAGCGTATCCTGCCGTCTTTTTCTATGGCGGCAAAGTCGTAAGTACCGGGTTTTAAGGCAATAGAGACGGTTTCCTGCGGTAGCATAAGGCTTATGCCTTCCACATAGGCCATATCCTCGCCGGTAAACAGGTAATGCTCTTTTCTGCCCGCACGCAGAACGGAAAATCCCCCTTCGTGGGCGCTCAATGCTCTTATATCGCTCAACCCTGTAACCGATAGCAAGGGGTTTTGTATGTACCCACTGCCTTCAAAATTGAAATATAGGACGGCCCTATCGGTTGCATATACAATATCCATGGTTTCCGGTATTACAGCAATATCTACCGGACTGCCCCAGTCGCTTGAGACATTGAAGGACAGTATCTTTTCCATGGATTCGCCAGTTGAGCCGTAGTATTCAATAAGGCCCCCGCCGGTGTAGTCCCTGATCAGGAGGGCCAGTTCATCGGTGCTGGGCTGGCCGGCGATCGAGAGAATATTGCTCTTGCCGGATACCTTCAAGAACGGGTTTTCTATCATGCCGCTCCCATCATATTCCAGCTTATAAACTTCCTTATCGGTGGCCACCCAAACGGAGTATGAATCCTGTTTTACCGCAACACTGGTAGCATTTATTGGGTAAGATAAGTTGAGATTTTTAACTGTCTCCTCCCCGGTGAACATGAAATATTCCAATCCTGCCGACGAAACGACTACCTGATCATGGTCGTTTTCTTTTAGGGCTATGACACCCGCCGGTGTTTTGGCCGGCAATTCGGCATACCCACCTTCAGGATGAGTGTAAATATAAACATCGGTTTGCTCGGGGTTAAAAAGGTTGGGCTCCTTGAATTCTTCCAGCCAAACATCGGGCTCAGCCGCTTTTGTGCTGACCGGCAGTAAAAGGGATAATCCCAAAAACATAAGTATGAAATAGACAATGGAGCGTCTCATCGTGCCGCACCACCTTATGATGCAGATACCGAAACCTGTTGAATGTTTTCAATGCGCCATTCATTCTCAAAGGCTTCCAATGAGAATAAGACCCGCATATTAGAGCCTGCTGAGCCGTATTCAGCCAGCACGTAGCAGGTAGTATCGCCGATTTGTCCAATAGTTTTTACCGTCAAGTTGGTAAAATGAAGATCGGGCAGTCGAGACATAGTTGATACTGCACTCAGGCCGGACCTTCTGGCCCGGCCGGTCAACAGGAGAAGGGCCTCCTCCCAGTTGTTTTGCTCAATGAGGGAAAGATAAGTCATGACTATATGTTCTGCGGCGGGTATCCTGTCCGTGGCCATTTTTTCTTGTGGAGTTGTGAAAAGCGGCAGAGAAGGCAGTTGTTCGATAGAGAAGATTTTATTATCTAATACATGAAAGCGATAGTTCAGTCTATCAAAGACCACGGTTTTCTGCTTTGGATCTTCAGTTGAGGTAGTCACAATAATGTCGAAAATCGAATAATCCCCTACTTGATTAAAATTTACCAGCCTTGTCTCCAACAGTTCTGTTTCCCGT
>JAAYEV010000086.1 GCA_012728565.1 Clostridiales bacterium | reverse complement strand
GACAAGATAGTGGTTTTTACAGGTGATGCGGAACTGGTAAACGCCGAGGGAACAAAGATAACAATGGATGATATAAAGGTAGGCAGCAGTGTTCAAATCTTTTACAGCGGTGGAATAGCTGAAAGCTATCCCGCGCAGATTAACGGCTGTTATAAAGTCGTGCTATTGGATTAATCTGTGCAGGCGTCCAGAGACAGCCCAAGAAGTAAGGGGCTGTCTTTGGACGCTTATCATGTGTGGATAAAGGGCTTTACGGTTAATGGTACTGCCCTTTGACTATTCTAAGTCAGGCTGCTTTTCCGAACATTGTAGAGGCGGATAAAGGCCTGCAGGTGGGTAACGGCTGCCAGCAAGACCAAGGCAGCCGGCAGCAGGTTTAGAATGCCTCCCAGCATAATAATAAACAGCCTGCCATCACGGTTTGCCGGGAAATAACACAGTATACCGTCATGGACTTCGGGAATAAACGGTTTGCCATAAACGTTTCGGAATTTTTCTTTAAAAAGCATGGACATGGGCATTCCTGCCAAGGCTCCCGCACCTATAAGCAGCGCCATGGTGTTACCTGAGGTGCGGTACCACGAATAAACCATGCCAATCACTATTAAATAATCTCCGTAGCGGTCAAGTATGGAATCCAGCATTTCACCAAAGCGGCTCTTTAAGAATTTCAAGCGGGAAATCTCCCCGTCCGCTCCATCGAGTATGGAGGCAAGCTGTGCCAAAACTCCCCCGGTAAAGGGCTTTGCCATGGCAAAGGATACCGCTGCGGCGGCTGCAGTCAAGAATGATAAGAGGGTAACCTGGTTCGGGGTTACTGCTGTTGCGGCCAAAAGCCGTGTTATCCGGAGGGAAAACCTGCGGTTAAAAATCCGGGAAATGAAGCCGTCCTTTTTAGGCACCAGCGACTTTAAGAGAACCCTCTCCGCCTGTTTATAGCTTTGATAATCGTCCACGTCAACCCAACCATCCTCTACGAAATGCAGCTTAACCTTACCAAGCCCGGCCATGAGGTTAACCGCGTCGGTAAGGGCATAGGCCCCCCTTTCAATTGAGCAGGATAAGGCCTCCAATAGCGACCCGGTACCAATAAAAAGGCCGCAGTCAACGGCATTAAAATCATCCAGTCTCTTGCCGAGTTTTACCGCATAATTTTCCCGGGATTTTACCTTGGTACATTCGTCAAGGTCATAGACTTTTTCCAGCCGGCTGTCAGCGGCAAGCAGTAGTTCATCCTGCTTTACATCCTCCGCCTCGGTCAAAAATGCCTTTAATAAGTCCAATTCAAAAATATGATCGGACATCAATAAAACAAATTTCTCATCTTGGCGATAGTCCTTGTGGAAAGTATATGCCGACAGCCCGTTTCCTTTTTTCCAGCTCGGATTATGCAAATAATTAATGCTTACCCCGTATTTTTCGCCGCTGCCCAAATAATCCCTGACTTCGTCGGAATAACAGCCTGTAATAACCAGGAAATCCTTTATACCGCATTCCCTTAGGGCCAGGATATTACGTTCTATCAGTGCAAGGCCCAGTAAATGTACAAGAGGCTTTGGCCTATCAAAGAGAGGCCGCAGCCTCCTTCCTTCGCCGGCAGCCAACAGGACGGCCCTCATTACCGCTCTCTCCTACCATCAATGAATTCTTCCACCATTTTTTTTGCTTCGGTATCCGTGTATTGAACCGGCGGGGACTTCATGGTAAAAGCCGAGATGGAATTCAAAACTCCGCCTATCCCGCGATCGAGGGCCAGTTTCATACATCTAATGGCGTCAATCATTACGCCCCCGCTGTTCGGCGCATCCTCCACCGAGAGCTTTATATCCAGCGTCAGCGGAACATTCCCGAAGCCCCTTCCTTCCATTCGTATAAAGCAGATTTTATTATCATTCAGCCAGGGGATATAATCACTGGGGCCTATATGTATGTTATTATCCTCCAAGGCTGTCTTAAGCTCCGATTGTACTGCCTGGGTTTTTGATTTTTTCTTGGACTTAAGCCTGCTGCGGTTAAGCATGTTTAAGAAGTCGGTGTTTCCTCCGAAATTCAACTGGTAAGTACGATCTAGAATTACACCGCGGTTTTCGAACAGCTTGGTTAGGGTCCGGTGGACAATGGTAGCTCCCACCTGGCTTTTAACGTCATCGCCTATCAGCGGAACGTTTTTTTCGCGAAACTTCCTAGCCCAAGCTTCATCCGAGGCAATAAAAACCGGCATGGCATTTATAAAACCCACGTTGGCCTCCAGGCATGCCTCAGCATAGAATTTTGCAGCATTCTCGGAACCCACCGGCAAATAATTAATAAGGATTTCCGCCCTGCTTTCCTTTAAGACCTTAACTACATCACAGGGCGGTTGGTCAGCCACCACAAAACTCTTATCCCGGTCATAATCGGCCATATGTTCAGATACACCATCCATGACCGGTCCCATATGTACCTTTACAGGATAATCCGGCAACTTGTCATAAAAGAGGAAAGTACAGTTGGGCTTGGCAAGCACTGCTTCTTTAAGGGGTTTGCCCACTTTGCGCCTGTCCACGTCAAAGGCGGCAACTATGTTGACATCGCCGGGAGTGTAGCCGCCAAGGTTATAATTTATCAGCCCAATATGGTTCTCCGGTGATGCCTTGTACATCTCAACCCCCTGTAACAAAGCACTGGCGCAGTTACCAACGCCTGCAATAGCGATGTTGATTTTAGACATTTTAATACCCCCTTGTTGAACTGATTTATTTACATTCGTTTTGAAACGCAAAACCCGTTTCAAAACGAATCTTTATCTTTATTCTATTTATTGTGCTTAATTTGAGATAAAAAGGTTTTGGCTTCAAAAAAGGAAGACACTTCCCAATTGGAAGTGTCTTTCCGTATTATTAACATGAAACACAAAAACACTCCCAATAATCAAATAATCAGAAGCATTTTTGAGGTGTTAGCACTCAATTTTGAATGCTGCTGATAACCATTATATTAAGTATTTCGTGATATTTCAAGTCCAATTTATTTACTTGACATGACTGCCGATGCTTGTCCTGCAAATTTGACATGGGAATAAGTATTTTTTCTTTATTTTTCATATACTTCCATCCTGTTTATAATGTTAAACTGTAGATGTACAAGGTATTTTTTGTGGCTTGGGGGAAAATGCAACTTAAGGTATTTCAGGCTCAAAATCCTGCATAAAAAAATGTTAAACTATGAAGGGATAACGGGAAATCCTTCGTCTATTTATATGAATGGAGACACACCGTATTGAAAGGTGAGATGTGAATCACACATCTCAAGGGGAAGGGGGGGAGAGATGAACCCGGAGGAAATTGTTATAAAACGGGCGGCCGCCGGCGATAAAGCCGCCTACGAGGAGCTGGTGGAAAAATACAAGGGATACGTATTCGCAATCGTTTTAAATCTTACGCAGGACAGGTTCCATGCCGAAAACATAGCACAGGATGTATTCCTTCAGGTATACATCTCCCTTCCCCGGTACCGGCACGAGGGTTTTAGGACCTGGCTGGGTAGAATAGCCGCCCGCAAGGCGATAGACTGGAAGAGGAAGCACGGCAGAACCCAGGCAAAGGAAAGACCCTTGGCAGCCCCGGAGCAGCTGCCGGGACAAAGGGAAAGTCCCAGCCTGGAGGAGGACCTTATTAGGCGGGAAGATGCAAGAAGAATTAGGGCACTGTGCAGCCAACTGCCGGACAGCTACCGGACGGTGGTCATAAAGTACTACTTTTCAGGGAAAAGCTACCGCCAAATAGCCGAAGAAGAGGGCATTGCCGTTAAAACGGTGGAGACAAGGCTGTACAGGGCAAGGCAAAAGCTTAAGGAACAGTGGAAGGAGGATGGATAGATGGTACATTTCACACCGGAGGACTGGAAAGCTTTCGCAGAAGGTTCGGTGGAAGGCAAAAAGAGAAGCGTAATGGAGGAGCACCTGCTGCTTTGCGACGGGTGCGCCGATAAGTACCTGTCCTTTTTCTCCCTGGAAAGTGCAGAGGCTGCCGCCGGGGAACTCCACCCACGGTTCACTTCAAACGTTATGAAAAGGATTGGCGGCCTTGAGGCTCAAAGAAGGGGGAACCGGCAAGGGCGGTGGAGCATCCTGTATTACACGGCAGCGGCCTGTCTCACGCTGTTTTTCATGTCTGCCGGGGTGTTCGAGGGTTTTGCCAACATGATACCGGAAATTACCGAAAAAAGGATCGAAATACACCACCCCTTCCAGGAAGATAACCAGGGCATGGTCCAATTCGGATGGTCGGATAAGCTTATGAACAGTACTGTAACCTTTATAGACGCAATAAAACCAAAGGGTGAGGAGGTAGCGGATTGAAAAAGAAAAGTAAGCTTGTAGTCTTTCTTCTGTCGGTTATACCGGGGCTAAGCCACATATATTTAGGCCTTTATTACAGGGGATATATATTCATGGGAGCCGCCGCGGCGGCCGTGGCGGTGGTAGCGGGTCTCTGCGTCCTGATGGGCGGTAACGACCCTCTGATACTTTTGCTGGGCCTGCCGGTGTTGTGGTTTGTCGCCCTAATTGACAGCATAACGCTGGCCGAAAGGGTGAACATGAGTAGGGAGCAAAACCCCGAAGAGGGAGAAAGCCCGGAAATCGGGCCGGGCATCGTAGATAACAAAATGAATGACCAGAACAGGAAGATAATCACATGCCTGCTGTCGGTGGTCCCGGGGGCGGGGCACATGTTCCTGGGCTACCAAAAACTGGGACTGGAGCTTATGACACTGTTTTTCTTTTCCTTCTTCTTTGTAGACTGGCTGAGAATCGGGTTTTTCATGTTCATTATACCGGTAATATGGTTTTACAGTATGTTTGACGCGCTGCACAAGGCTTCCGGGGATAGGGCCCCGGTGGAGGAAGACCATTTATCGGTGCTGGACTTCATTGGTGGGGACAAATATAAATGGAGCAGTTCGAAACTGCTGGGATACGGGCTTATCCTCATAGGAGTGCTGCTCATATTCGACAGGATAATTTCACCGATGATACCCTACGAAATAAGAAACTACCTGCAAACGGGGATAGTAGCTCTTTTGTTTATAGCCGGCGGGGTAAAAATCCTAATGGGCGATCGTAAGGGAAGGAATGCCGTAGAAGAGGAGGTACCTCAGCAGTGCGAAGATGGAGAGTAGGGACCCTTTCCCTTGGAGTTTTGATGATAGTAGTAGGGGTTGTGATTCTGGCTGCCCAGTTCAAGCAGGTGGCGGTACTTGATATGCTGCTTACGTGGTGGCCGCTGATACTGGTGCTCATTGGAGCGGAGATTTTATGGCATGTATACACCTCAAAGGAACAGGAGCCAAAAGTAAAGTACGATGTTTTTAGCATTTTTATAATTATGATAATCCTGTTTTCCGGCATAGGAATGTATGCGCTGACCGCCACCGGTGTTGTTGAAGGCATTTCCTGGATGGTGCAAAGCAAAATTATGCCGGTGGAGGTGCCTTCCCAAAGGGTTGAACTGGATGAGGGCGTTGAAAAGGTCGTAATTTCAGCTCCGCGGGAAAGGCTGGAAATCAGAAAAACCGGCAGCCGGGAAGTGGTAATTTTCGGGCAGGCGACGGTAAAGGCGGCGGACATAGATGAGGCCAAGGCCTTGGTGGAGCAGTACAAGGCGGTCACTCGCCGGGAGGGGGATACCCTGTTTGTACAGTTCCCGTCGAATACCTGGCCGGGTGAATTCAAACCCGGCATAAGGCAAATCCGCCATACCCTTTTACTGCCTTCGGATGTTGACGTAGAGGTAAGCGGCTCCAGTTTCTTTACCCTGGATATTGACGGAGAAACGATTGAGAAATATTGGGTCATAAAGGGGAGCGGCAATATAAAAATCACTGTTGCCGGTGAAGCGGACCTGGATGTTGATGCGAATGTTCCCGGCACCGGTTATCTCGGGGGTAACGTGGACTGGGAGATGGAGGAACCGGAAGCCGGCCAGGCGGACGAAAGGATTATGTTCAAGGGACGCCTTAAACGGGGTGAGGGCGGCGGTAAAGTGGTGATAGTAATAGAGAACGGGGAAGTAGTGGTCAATGAACTATAGGGTTGAAAAGTTGAAGGCTCAGAACTCAAAGGTTCTGAGCCCTTTTTATTAATCGTTTTCGCTCTGGCTGCCTGGAACGCAGATAACCTGGCCAATCTGCAGGTTATTGGGGTCTACCCCGGGGTTCAAACGCCTAAGGGCGTTAACCGTGGTGTTAAACCTCCTTGCGATTGAGAAGAAGGTATCCCCCGACCTTATGGTGTACGGCCTTGAATTGGGAGGGCACTCACCGGGCGGTTCAGGGGTACCCGGCCTCGGGATGCAGATAACCTGGCCTATCTGTAGGTTATTCGGGTCTATACCGGGGTTGGCTTCCACAATGGCTTCAACCGTTGTGTTAAACCTGTTTGCCAGTGCAAACAGGGTATCCCCCGACCTTATGGTATAAGGCCTGGTGCCTGTGGGACACTCGGACGGCGGTTCAGGAGGCTCCGCCCTGGGGATGCAGATAATCTGACCCACCCTCAGGGATTCCGGGTCTATGCCCGGGTTGGCGTCTATAATGGCTTCAACCGTGGTGCCAAACCTCCTGGCCAGTGCAAACAGGGTATCCCCCGACCTAATGGTGTACCGCCTAGAGCCCGGAGGGCAGACCACCGGCGGTCCCGGCCTTGGTATGCATATCACCTGGCCTACCAGCAGAGCATCAGGATTGACTCCCGGGTTCGCATCAATCAGTGCTTCCAGCGAAACGTTGAACCTTTGCGCGATGGCAAAGAAGGTATCGCCCGCTCTTATTGTATAGGGCTGGGTGTTGGCTGGGCATTCGCCCGGTTCCGGAAGCGGGATGCAAATCCTCTGGCCTATCATAAGCCTGTTGGGGTCAATCCCGGGGTTTGCTTCCAGTAAATCGTCCAGGGAAACGTTAAACCGTCGGGAAATTGCAAACAGCGTATCCCCGGCACGGATGGTGTAGAAATTGCCTCCCGGGCAGGGTGTCGGCATCGGCACAGGCTGTGTCGGAATGCATATCACCTGGCCCACCTGAAGGAAGTTGGGGTTTACTGTCGGGTTAGCCGCGATAAGCGCCGGCACCGTGGTGTTAAACCGCTGGGCTAAGGAAAAGAAGGTATCACCCGGCCTTATAGTATAGGCCAACATGTTTGGAGGGCATTGTCTCCCCATAAAGTAATACACTTGAATATCACCTCCTCAATATAAGGTATTCAAAGCAAGAAAAAAAGTTCTGCCATGGACGAAAATATTAAATATTTACCGCTTCATCCCCGTGGAATGGTTAAAGGGAATTGGATTTTATCGTCGAATATGGATACAGAATGTTCGGAAGGGGAGGTAAGCCTACGTGAGACCGCGGGTCCTGTTCGTTTCAACATATCCTGAGCTGACGGCAATGGCCGGGGAAATATCCAGGGAACTGGGCGTACCCATGGACATATACGAGGGCGGAATAATGAGGGACGGCCACCTTTACGCCAAGAAAAGGGAGAAGGAACTGGATGTTATTATAAGCTGCGGTGCTACGGCTGCTGCCATAAAGGAAATTGTAGCCATCCCCGTTGTGTCGGTGGAAACCGGTACCGTTGATTTCCTTAATGCCCTAATCAAGGCAAAGCAGTACGGGGACAGGATTGGGCTGGTGAGTTACAAAACCGAAAGGCTGGAAAACCTGGAATACTTAAAGGATGTGCTGCAAATTGACTTTATTGACTTTCCCTATTCCAACAAGGAGGAACTGGAGCGGCAGATAGAGGATGCAATGGCGCTGGAAAAGTTAACGGTGGTAAGCATGGGCAACTGCGTTTTGGAGGTCGCGGCGAAAAAGGGCTTGAGGGGGGTTTTGATACACCACAGCAGGAGGGCGGTGGAGCAGGCCATTATTGCCGCCAGGAATATAAGCGACCTGGGGAGAAGGGAGAAGGAGAGGGCGGAGAGACTTAAGGCGGTTATCGACTATTCCGGCGAGGGCATAGTTGCGGTGGACAGGGACGGGAATATTACAACCTTCAACCCCGCGGCGGAAAAGATATTTGATATAAGCGCATCGGTGGCGGTAGGCCGTCCGGTAAGCATGCTGGGCAAGGAGAACGGCTTTGACGTATTAAACGGGGAGAGAAGGCAGGAACTTGGACGGCTTATTAAAATAAATAATACTCAAATAGTCCTAAACAAAGTGCCCATTGTGGTGGACGGTGAACAGGTGGGCACCGTGTTCACGCTGCAGGAAGTTTCCAGGATACAGAGACTGGAACACAAGGTGAGAAAGGAATTGTACTCCAAGGGCCTGGTGGCAAGGTACCGCTTTGAGGATATACTGGGCCAAAGCAGTGCAATCAGGGAGACCATTTCCAAGGCCAAGAAATTCGGCAGGACTTCCACAACAGTGCTTATTGAGGGGGAAACCGGCAGCGGCAAGGAACTGTTCGCCCAGAGCATACACAATATAAGCTCGAGAAGGGACGGGCCCTTTGTGGCGATAAATTGCGCAGCCCTTCCGGAAAACCTACTGGAGAGCGAGCTGTTTGGCTATGAAGAGGGGGCCTTTACCGGGGCGAAAAAGGGCGGTAAACCCGGGCTGTTTGAACTGGCCCACGGCGGTACCATTTTCCTTGACGAAATAAGCCAAATCTCGCCGAAGCTTCAAAGCAGGCTCCTGAGGGTGCTGCAGGAAAAGGAAGTGTTAAGGGTAGGAGGGGACTATATCCTCAATATAGACGCAAGGGTTATTGCGGCTACCAATCACAACCTTTACCAACTGGTGCAAAAAGGGGAGTTCCGGGAAGACCTGTTTTTCAGGATAAATGTCCTGAACCTAAGGGTGCCGCCCCTGAGGGAAAGGAAGGAGGACATCCCGATACTGGCAAGGCATCTTTTAAGGCTGGCAAATCAAAGGCATGGCACCAAGGCAGCTGATATTACCGAAGGCGGAATGGCGCTGCTAAAAGAATACAACTGGCCGGGGAATGCCAGGGAACTGGAGAACTTCGCCGAAAAAATGGCAATCCTTGCAGAAAGCCTGGTTATAGACGAGCATTTCATCCGGCAGCTTCTTGAGGGCCATGCGGTTTACAAGGGCACATGGCCGGAACAGGAAAAGGAAAGGGATGACTGTATCAAGGTAAAGATTGGACCCCTAAGGGACATGGAGCTGCAGCTAATCGAGGCGGTAAGCAGCAGGGTGAAGGGGGACAAAAAGGCCCTTGCCGAGAGGCTGGGCATAAGCCGGACCACCCTATGGAAAAGATTAAAGGAACTGGAAGACGAGGGCAGGTAGACCAACCTCTATGTTTAAAAAATAAACAGCTCCCGTGGTTTCATCAAAAATGCAAACATGTAAAAGCCCCGCGCAAAACTGCGGGGCTTTGATGTGCCGGCGGGGATGCGGCAGGCTCAGTAACCCCGGTTGGCTATTTGGAAATACCCGCTTTGGTGGTATGGATTTTGCTACAGGAATGCCGTGAGGGTTTCAGGAAATCTACATAGGGGGGAAGGGCACATGTACAGGATAGAGGTTAACGGGCGGTGGTGCAAGAAATGCGGTATATGCGTGGAGTTTTGCCCGGTAAAGGTTTTCACCGAACAGGCAGACGGCTCACCGGTACCAACTTACAGGGAAAAATGTACCGGATGCAGGATGTGCGTGCTGAGGTGCCCGGACTTTGCACTGGAAGTGGAGGTGGAAAAAAGTGAAGGGAAATGAACGGGTCAGGTTCATCCAGGGCAACGAAGCCATAGCCGAGGGGGCCCTGGCGGCGGGCGCGCGGTTCTTTGCAGGATACCCCATCACACCGTCCTCCGAGATTGCGGAGATTTCGTCAAGACGCCTGCCGGCGGTTGGGGGGGTATATGTGCAGATGGAGGACGAGATTGGCTCAATAGCGGCGGTAATAGGCGCATCGGCTGCCGGTAAAAAGGCATATACCGCCACCAGCGGTCCGGGGTTTTCGCTTATGCAGGAGAACCTCGGCGTCGCGGTGATGGCGGAGATACCCTGTGTCATTATAAACGTTCAGAGGTCCGGTCCAAGCACCGGGCTTGCCACAAAACCCGCCCAGGGCGATGTTATGCAGAGCCGGTGGGGTACCCATGGCGACCACGGAATAATAGTACTTTCACCGTCCTCGGTACAGGACTGTTACAACCTGACCATTAGGGCCTTTAACCTTGCGGAAAAATACAGGACCCCGGTGATACTGCTGGCG
>JAAYEV010000085.1 GCA_012728565.1 Clostridiales bacterium | reverse complement strand
GCCCTTTCGGGGGAAAAGGGCCCGTCGCCGTCAAGGACGTTATTTACATCAACAATCCTTCCCCTTTTGTGTACCCCCACCGAAATCCCGCCGCCCATGTGGGCTACCAGGAAATTGAACTCCCGGTACTCTCCGCCCAGCTGTGCCGCTGCGCGGCGGGCTGCAGCCCTTTGGTTTAGCGGATGGTCCTTTGCCTTTCTCCGGATTTCAGGCAGCCCTGAAAACCGTGCCAACTCGTCAAGTTCGTCCACTATGACCGGGTCAACCACAAAGGCGGGAATACCGAGCTTTTTTGCTATACCATAGGCTATAATACCCGCCAGGTTTGAAGCATGGTGCCCCATAACACCTTTCCCCAAGTCCTTTATCATTTGTTCGTTTATCCTGTAGGTGCCCCCTTCAACCGGTTTCATGTTCCCCCCGCGGGCGGCAATGGCGTCAAAATCATCCAGGTCTACTCCTTCTTGATTTAAGGCGTGAAGGATAACTTTTTCCCTGAAATCAAGCTGGTGGTATATTGTTTCATACTTTCCTATTTCCTCCACCGGGTGCCGCAGTATTTTTTCAAAAAACTGCCGCTCGTTGTCATATACGGCAATCTTTGTGGAAGTGGAACCCGGGTTGATAACCAGCAGCCTGTAGTTTTTTTCCATGGACAGCAATCCCCTTTCGTCATACCGGCACCGCCGCCGGAACTCCTTGCCGGGCGTACCCTCTCCGGCGGCTTAAGTCGTGTGAGCCGATTATAAAGGTTAAGGGACACTCCTCTGCTACCATATGTCCCCATTCTATATTAATAATTCTTCGCGGGGGCGCTGTTTCCTTCCGTTTTTTGCTTTGGTTGTTTAACGTGCCTTGGGGCTGTATTTCGCTGCGTTTCTTCCAAGCTGACTATAGGCGGTAAAACCCTCCGGTCCCCTGATACCCGCCAGCGTAAACCCGTGTTTCTCGCCCAGTTTCCATATTTCATTCACTTTTTCCATCTCCAGGCGGCTGCCTATGGAAAAGTTCTCGAACCTTCCCTCCATGGCCAGTATCATGGTCTCCGCCATGCAGGCATAGCACATTCCCGGCGGCAGCCCGAAATTAAAGTTAAAGTTCACGTCCCCGGGAACCTTTACAACCCCGCCTTCTATTATCAGTACGTCTTTCCTTGTTTTGGCCACCTGGGCAGATACGTCCCTAGGTCTTGCCACATCACATACAATAGCCCCCTTCTTCAGGTGCTCGGGAAAAATTATGGTATCCACCGAACTGCTGACGGTTATTACTATATCCGCCCGCTTCAAGGGGCCCTCCGGCCTATTTGTGGTATGCACCGCAAGGCCGGTTTCCCGCATTATTTCCGCTGCGAGGTTTTCCAGCCTTTCCGTGTCCCTGGAAACCAGCGTCATAAACCTTGCCTCCCGGGACAGTATCCTGGCACAGGTACTGCCGATGGAACCGTTGGCTCCCACTATTACTATCTGTGCATCCTCCAGGGCCCTTCCGGTGGCTTGGCAGGCGCGCCTTACCGCCTCCAGCGCAGTAGCCACCGTGTATGAATTCCCTGTTGTAACGGGTATATCAATACCCCTTGCTATGGAAAGTCCCTTATCCCCAACCACCGAGGTAAAGGCCCCCAGGCCCACAACCTGGGCTCCCATGTCCCGGGCGAGCTTGCAGGCCTTCAGTATTTTATCAATAACAAGCTCGGTTGGCAGCCCCAGCATCTGTTCGGGAAGAAGGGGGACCGCCACGAAACATCCTTCTGCGCTGCCCGTTTCGGATTTAATGCCGGTTATCCGTGACACCTTTACCGGCGGCAGTTTTTCCATCAGTTTTTTTATAAACTTTTCGGGAAGCTTTTGTGCAAGGGGAAATTTCCTGCTAAAGTCACTTATACATAAAGGGTGGATAATAAACCCGAAGTTTCCCATTCTATTTTTTACCTCCCGCTTCCGTTGCTGTATTATTGTTCAAACGCTCTATCCTGGGTTTTATCTCCATAAGCTCCAGGTAATGATTGTACTCTTCCGGGGATAGTTCTTCCTTTCCCTTTCCGGCCAATGCTACTATTATCGCTTCCATTACGTTGGTGCCGAAGGACCGGCCGTTATACTCCGGGGTGGTGGTAATAAGGGTTTCCACCCCTATGTTTGCAAGGTGCTGCACGTCGGTAGAGGTCACCGTGTTGGTGATTATGACCTTGCCCAGCAGCAGGCGGGGAAGGTATTTCTTTATGTAAAGGTAATCCCCGGCTATAATATCGGCGTCCTGGTAAAAGGCTTCAAACCTTTCGTTTGACACCTCCTGGCTCTTGCCGGTGGGATACAGCACCTCGAAGGGCAGGCGGCACACCGCCGGGGCTATACACCGGGCGATCCTGTGCAGTGTACGTATGGAGTTTATCCGCTTTGGTATTCCAAGGGCAAATATGAGGTCGCCGCAAACAACCCTTGCCCCTGCTTCTTCCAGGGCTTCGGCCATTCCAAAGCGGTCCATGGCGGATACCACCAAAACTCTCTTATTCTCAAAATCTATTATTCTGTTCTCGCTAATATACCTTATTACGTTTCTTTCCAGGGTATTTTTAAGTCCCGACCCGTCCACTATCGGGGTCTTGACCGCCGCTTCCTTTATGGGTATCGCGTCCTTTATCATATAGCGCCGGTTTCCACCGCATATGTAAAGGTCAATACCTCCCATCCCAAAGGCGTCAACCTTGCCGTCGTATTCCCTTATGAGCTCAATGGCCTTTTTGATGTCACCGTCGGTGCCTTTTCTTTCAAGGATAAAGTCCTGTCCCATTATGGTGGTTTCAACCCTGTGGTCACGGGTTGAAGACCCTATGCTGACGCTTAGTACCTTTTTCATACCTGTCCCTCCCTGTCATATTGTAATGTCTCCATTACCTCGATTATGTCCTGCGGGGGAATATATACGTCCCTGGTAATAGGGGAGGTACCTATATCCCTTCTAATTACCTGGCAGTCCACAAGGGCTTCGATAAGCTTACCCCTTTTATCCGAGGCGAATATAACCACCGTGTCACACTGCCGCGCCTGCACTATAAGGTCCATTATGGAGTTCAGCAGCTCGGTGCCGGTTTTTTCCCTTACGAAGGCCAGCCTTTCCTCCTCGGTCATAATAAGGTAAAAATTTACCCCGTAACGGTCCAAAATGCCCGTTATTTCCTGCTTGTTCTTAACCGGAAAAGCCACAAAGGCAATGCTTTCGCCCTTCCTGACCTCCCCGAGGCTCTCCAGGCGGGATACAAAGGTCCTGTCGGTGCCAATCCTGTCCGCTATTTCCTGTTGGGAAACCCCCTTGCTTCTCATCTCAATAATCTTGTCTATGGTTTGATACAATTTATCCTTGTTTATGGCCTTGCTGCCAATCCGGACGATATTGATTTTAAGCACCTCCTTTTGTGCACAAAGTTGTGCAATATAATTTTATATCCTGTGCAGCTGTTTTTCAATATATTGGATAAAAAAAGGCCATCCTTTATGGATGTCCCTCCAGTGCTTTTTCATAATCCTCAAGGAGGCGGAAGAGCTGCTCCCGGGTCTGGGCGCCGTTGACCTCTTTCCTAAGGGAGGCTGCGTTTCTAATGCCCTTTAGGTACCAGCCGACGTGTTTTCTCATCTCCCTTACAGCCACCTTCTCCCCTTTATGCTGTATACAAAGGTCGACATGCCTTCTTATCATCGCCAGGACTTCTTTTACACCGGGAGGTTCCGTGTGTATCCCCTCGTTTATCAACCTAAGGGTTCTTTCGAAAATCCACGGGTTGCCCCTTGCTCCCCTTGCTATCATTACAGCATCGCAGCCGGTTTTTTCAAGCATGGCAGCCGCGTCCTCCGGCGTAAAAATATCACCGTTGCCGATAACCGGTATGTTCAGAGCTTTTTTGACCTCCGCTATTATTTCCCAGTCGGCGGTGCCGCTGTAAAACTGTTCCCTTGTTCTTCCATGCACCGCAACGGCGGCGGCCCCGTTTTGCTCGGCAATGCGGGCTATCTCTACTGCGTTAACGCTGTTTTGGTCCCATCCCTTTCGTATTTTTACGGTAATAGGCGCTTTAATGGAGCGGGATGCCCTTCTTACTATTTCCCCGACCAGCGCGGGTTTTCGCATAAGGGCGCAGCCGTCCCCGTTTTTCACAATTTTCGGGGTGGGGCAGCCCATATTTATGTCTATGATATCGGCGCCCTTTTCGCACAGTCTTGCCGCCTGCTCCGCCAGTAATGCCGGGTCCGAACCGAAAAGCTGCACTGCCACCGGCCTGTCCTCCGGCTGTAAACTTAAAAGGTTTTCTGTCCTTTTGTTTTCATAATGAAGCCCCTTGGCGCTTACCATTTCGGTATAGGTAAGGCCGCAGCCCTGTTCCTTGCACAATATGCGGAAAGCCCGGTCGGTTATACCCGCCATGGGGGCAAGAAAAACGTTGTTGTCAAGCTTTACGCTGCCAATATTCAACAGGTCCAAACCTCCTGCCGACTTATTTCCTGTTCATTTGGTATATAATATACAGCCCGTCCAGCGTGAGCAGACCGTCCACCGTGTCAATGGCCCGGGTATGCTCGGCAATGAGCCTTGCCAGTCCACCGGTGGCTATCACCTTGGCATGGTTCCAGCCCAGTTCTTTTTTTATATTGTATATCATGTGCTCAACCAAGCCGACAAATCCGAATACAATACCCGCCTGCATACTGCTTACGGTGTTTTTACACACATATTTATCCGGCTTTACCAGCTCCACCCTGGGCAGCTTTGCGGCCCTCTGGAACAGGGCATCACTGGAAATTATAATGCCCGGGGCTATGGCACCGCCAAGGTATTCCGCCTTTTCGCTTACGGCACAAAAAGTGGTGGCGGTTCCGAAGTCCACCAGTATTACAGGCCCGCCGTACTTGTGAATGGCAGCTGCCGCGTTTATTATCCTGTCCGAGCCCACTTCCTTTGGGTTGTCGTATTTTATGTCTATACCGGTTTTAACACCGGGACCCACGACCAGCGGGCTTACGCCGCTGTACTTTATTATTGCACGCTGCAGCGAATGCATGATAGGGGGCACCACCGACGATATCACCACTGCCTCCAGTTCACGCATTTTCAGGCCGTTATACTCGAAAAGCTGGTTTATGAGCATGCCGTACTCATCGGAGGATTTGTTCCTGTCGGTAGAAACCCGCCAATTGGTTATCATTTTGCCGTTATTAAAAACACCCAGCACAATATTGGTATTGCCCGCATCCAAGACCAGAATCATTTTATCACCCACCCGAAATTTGAAGTTTTGCCTTTCGATTCTAACACCAAAGACACGCCAATTCAATATCTACAGGTAACCGTAAACGCCCCTCACCGAAACGTCCCCCGAGATAACCTCCACTCTCCCTTCGGCGGTCTGCACCAACAGGGCGCCATCCCCGGTTATTTGAACAGCCCTTCCCTGGAATACCCTGTCCATTTGCTCCACCCTTACCTCGCGGCCTAGTAGCACCGAAAACCGGCGGCAGTCCTCCGCCACCGCCTCAAATCCCTGCTCCAGGAACTTGAAATATACCCTTTCAAGTTCGCCAAGCAAGGCCGCCAGCAAGCCTTTCCTTGAAACGCTGAAGCCGCACTCGACGTCAAGGAAGGTCATTTTGTCCCTCAAATCAGGGGGCATATCCTCTTGGCCCGGACTAACGTTAAGCCCGATGCTCAGTATAATATGGTTTACCGCGTCGGCTTCGGCGTTCATCTCGGTCAGTATACCGCATACCTTTTTCCCGTTAATAATGATATCATTAGGCCACTTTATCCCGGCCGAAACGCCAGTGGTTTCCTTTATGGCCTTTACCACCGCCACCGCCGCCACCTGGGTAAGCTGGTAGGCCTTTTCAGGCCGAATACGGGGTTTCAGTATTAGGGAAGCCCATATACCGCCGCCCCGGGGAGAGTACCATTTCCTGCCCAGTCTTCCCCTGCCCCCTGTCTGCTCCTCCGCTATCACCACGGTGCCCTCCTGCTGCTGCGGGGCGATTTCCTTTGCCAGTAGGCTGGTGGAAGCCAACTTCTCGCTGTGAATGACCTTTCGTCCCAGCACCGAGGTTTTAAGCAACGGGTAAACTTCCTCCGCGATTAAAACATCCGGTGAAGTCACCAGCCTGTAACCCTTGTTGGGTATCGCCTCTATTTCGTACCCCTGTTTTTTTAAGGCGTTTATGTATTTCCATACAGCCGTTCTGCTTATACCAAGCCTGTCGCTTAAATACTGCCCTGAAATAAAGCTTCGCCTGTTTTGGTTTAGTTCCTTAAGTATCCTTTCTTTCAAGGGGTAAACCTCCTTTGCCGACCTTGTCCACTCCAATTATACCAGATTGTATACATTTTCAAACAATTATATGAATCCCGGCCGCTTTCACCCGCCGTGAGACCCGTTACTTAATCCATATGGGCATGCAGCATAGGGCTTCATCAAGGGAAACCCATGCCAAAAGCCCTTGACAGGAAAGGTACTAAGCTTTACGGAAAAGAAGAGGGACAAAGAACCGTCCCCCGGTCCTCCAGTCCCCCGGTCCTCCCCGGTCCTTGACCCTCTTGCAAAAAATGAAGCAGGCCCGGCAGGATGCCAGGCCGAACCTTTCAGGCTATTCTTTTTTCCGTTTCCTTTTAGCCGAATATGGACAGCAGTACCCCCGCCGCTACGGCGGAGCCTATAACACCGGCCACGTTCGGTCCCATGGCGTGCATGAGCAGGAAGTTGGACGGGTTTTCCTTCTGACCCACCACCTGGGACACACGGGCGGCCATTGGCACTGCCGACACACCGGCGGAGCCGATAAGCGGGTTCACTTTACCGCCGGAGAATTTATACATAATTTTACCGAATAGTACTCCTCCCGCGGTACCCATACCAAAGGCCAGTACGCCCAGCACTATTATCTGGATGGTCTGCAGCCTCAGGAACGTTTCGGCGGTTGCCGAGGCGCCTACGCTTACGCCAAGGAAAATGGTTACTATATTAATAAGTTCGTTGGCTGCGGTTTTGGTTAGGCGCTCCACTACGCCGGATTCTCTGAACAGGTTGCCCAACATAAGCATTCCCACCAGCGCCGCTGCAGAGGGCAGTATCAGCGATACTGCTATGGTCACTATTATCGGGAAGAGCACCTTCTCGGTCTTGGACACCTCACGCAGCTGCTCCATCTTTACCATGCGCTCTTTCTTGGTGGTAAGCGCCTTCATTATGGGCGGCTGTATTATCGGCACAAGGGCCATGTACGAGTATGCAGCCACCGCTATGGGGCCCAGTAGATGGGGTGCCAACCTGGAAGTCAGGTATATGGCGGTGGGACCGTCCGCTCCGCCTATTATTCCGATTGAACCTGCTTCCGGGCCGGTAAACCCGAGTAATATGGCACCAATAAAGGTTGTAAATATCCCGAGCTGCGCCGCCGCCCCCAGAAGAAGGCTCTTGGGGTTGGCTATCAATGGACCGAAGTCGGTCATTGCGCCTATGCCCATGAATATTATGGGCGGAAATATTCCAAGGCGGTTACCCTGGTAAAAATACTGTAATAGTCCGCCGGGCTGCAAATCCGATTTTTCCGTTATCACCATAATCTGTTTTCCGGCTTCCTGAATAAGCTCTATGGGCTGCCGGGTGATCTGGTTGGCCATTAGGCCCGCCACCGGCAGGTTGGACAAAAGCATCCCAAAGGCTATGGGCACAAGCAGCAGCGGCTCATATTTCTTTACAATCGCAAGGTACAGCAGAATGCAGGATATGGCCAGCATGATAAGGTGCGGTATGTCCAACCCGGCAAAACCCGTATCCATCATGAATTTCTTCAATACTTCAATCATAGGAGTAACTCCTTTCTTAGGGTTGTTCTATTTGAGCGATACAAGCACGTCCCCTGCATTTACCGATGCGCCCGCGCTTACATTAACCGATGCCACCGTGCCGTCGGCCGGCGCGAAAATCTCATTTTCCATCTTCATCGCTTCAAGTATTACCAGCACGTCCCCTTGCTTAACGCTTTGCCCTTCCTTTACCTTCACGTCCAGTACCGTACCCGGCATGGGCGCAGTTACCGTTTGGGCGCCTGCGGGTGCGGGGGCTGCCGGAGCTGCTGCCGGGGCAGGGGCTGCCTGGGGTGCCGGGGCAGGAGCCGGTGCCGGTGCTGCCGCCGGAGCTGCCGGCCTTGGTGCCTGAACCGCTGCGCCGTCCTTTACTTCTTCTACTTCCACCTGATAGGTCTTGCCGTTTACAGTTATATTAAACTTTTTCATTTATAAGTTCCTCCTTTTGATTAATGTTTCATGTTCCTTGATGCCATTAATTCGGCCCTGCCGCTTAAGCTCCATACGGGTGCAGTCTCCGGCAGGCGTACTATCTTGCGTATCACCAGGTCGGAGGGAGATACGCCCATACTGGCTGCCGCAGCAGCCGCTATTACCGCCACAAGCTCCATGTCGGACCCGGCATCCGCCGATACCGGCTCCGGCGCAGCGGCAGGTTTGGGTGCCGAGGCTGGTTGTTCCGGGGCGGCCTTTATCGGGGCTGCGTCTTTCTGCCCAACTCTATACATCACTTTTTCCATTATTTTAATAATATACATGAGCAGTACCAGTACAACAAACACTACTCCCATGCCCAGTACCGTTACCTGAAGACTTTCCGCAAAACTTACGGTTTCGCCAAACATTATATCACCTCTTTTTATACCGGTAGATTGCCGTGTTTTTTGGCGGGCCTTGTTTCCCTTTTGCCCTGCAGCATATCAAGCGCCGAAATTATCCTCTGTCGTGTGGTGGAGGGTACTATTACGTCGTCCACGAATCCTCGGCTTGCCGCCACGTAGGGGTTGGCAAAGCTGTCCTTGTACTCGTCTATCTTTGCCTGGCGGGTGGCCGCCGGGTCGTCGGAAGCTTCGATTTCCTTCCTGAATATTATATTTGCCGCGCCTTCCGGACCCATTACTGCTATCTCGGCGCTGGGCCATGCCAGTACCACGTCGGCGCCCAGGTCCTTGCTGCACATCGCCAGGTATGCACCGCCGTATGCTTTCCTGGTAATCAGCGTTATCTTGGGTACCGTGGCCTCGGAATACGCGTACAGCATCTTTGCGCCGTGGCGTATAATACCGCCGTATTCCTGGTTTGTGCCCGGCAAAAACCCGGGTACGTCCACAAGGTTTAGTACCGGTATGTTGAACGCGTCGCAGGTTCGGATAAACCTTCCAGCCTTGTCGGAGGCGTTTATATCAAGACAGCCGGCCAGCACTCTTGGCTGGTTTGCTATAATGCCTACGCTCCTTCCGCCAAACCGCGCAAAACCGGTTATCATGTTGGTGGCATAATAGGCCTGTACCTCGAAAAACTCGCCATTGTCCGCTATCAAGCGTATAATTTCCTTCATATCGTAGGGCTTGTTCGGGTTGTCCGGCACTATGTCGTTCAGTGATTCTTCCATGCGGTTTATATCGTCGGCGGTTTCGTACACCGGCGCCGATTCCATGTTGTTGGACGGCAAAAAGCTCAAAAGGGTTTTTATATCCTCTATACACTGCTTCTCATCCGGGCTCATGAAATGGGCCACACCGCTTATGCTGTTATGGGTCTTGGCTCCACCCAGCTGCTCCGATGAAACGTCCTCGCCGGTTACCGCCTTGATTACCTGGGGGCCGGTTATGAACATCTGGCTGGTTTTATCCACCATGAACACAAAATCGGTCAGGGCCGGCGAATACACAGCACCGCCCGCACAGGGTCCCATTATTACCGATATTTGGGGTATCACTCCGGAAGCTATGGTGTTTCTATAGAATATCTGGCCGTACCCGGACAGTGCATCCACGCCTTCCTGAATCCTCGCACCGCCCGAATCGTTTATGCCCACCACCGGCGCGCCAACCTTCATGGCCATGTCAAGCACCTTGCAGATCTTCTTGGCGTGCATTTCGCCAAGGGACCCGCCGAGCACCGTGAAGTCCTGGGCGTATACGTATATCAACCTGCCGTTCACCGTACCGTAGCCGGTTATCACACCCTCGGCCGGGGCCTCGGTTTTTTCCATGCCCAGCTGGCTGCACCTGTGTTTCACAAAGGCATCAATTTCCACAAAGCTGCCCTCGTCCAGCAAGAGGTTTATCCTTTCCCGGGCGGTCATCTTGCCGCTTTGGTGCTGCTTGTCAATTCGCTTTTGTCCTCCGCCCTCCTTAATCTTTTCTTTCCTGTCCTGAAGGTCCGCTAACTTGTTCCCTATCATAATCATACCTCCGTGAATATAAGTTTTACTTCCTTTCGCACAGTTCGACAAGGACTCCATGGGTGCTTTTGGGATGTAAGAATGCGATCTGCGCTCCGCCTGCACCGTACCTTGGCTGTTCGTCTATCAATCTCACTCCCTTTTGGCGCATATCCTCCAAGGCGGCATGTATGTCCTCAACCCTGAAAGCAATATGCTGTATCCCTTCCCCCTTCTTTTCTATAAACTTTGCTATCGGCCCGTCCGGTTGGGTTGATTCCAGAAGCTCTATCTCGGTATCGCCTATGGGAAGAAAGGCAACTTTCACCTTTTGGTCCTCCACCACTTCAACCCCGCTAAGTTCAAGGCCTAAAACTTCCGTATACACCTTTAACGTTTCCTCGAGGTTGCTGACAGCTATGCCAATATGGTCAACCTTGGTTACCATGTTTATCCCTCCTTTTTACTTGTTAATTGCTTCCATAATATATTGTGCCGCGGAATATATATCCATATCCTTCGCAACTATCCGCTGCACCAGGTCGTCCACCGTTAGTTTCTTGCCGGTCTCCCGCGTTATGAACTCCATAACCCTGTCCCTTACCAGGTCCATAAGCTCGTTTCTTATGTTTCTTGCCCTTCTTTTTACAAGTTCTCCCGATTCGGACAGGAACGTCCTGTGCTCTTGGATGTGTCCCAGCAGTATATCCATACCTGAATTCTCAACGGCTACCACCTTGCACACCGGGGGACGCCAGGCCTTGTTTTCATTAAGGTCCAGCATCATTTCTATCTCTATTTTTGTCCTGTCGGCACCGTCCAGGTCTGCTTTATTGATTGCAAAAATATCCCCTATTTCCATTATCCCTGCCTTAATGGCCTGTATATCGTCTCCAAGTCCCGGTACCATTACCATTACCACCGAATCGGCCGTCTTTACTATATCTACTTCGGATTGTCCCACCCCGACCGTTTCTATGAATATATAGTCCTTACCGAAGATGTCCATAAGCCGCACCGCCGCCTGGGTAGCCTTTGAGAGACCCCCTAAATGGCCCCTGGTACCCATGCTTCTTATAAATACTCCCGGGTCGGTGAACAATTCCTGCATTCTAATCCTGTCCCCGAGGATGGCTCCCCCTGTAAAGGGGCTGGTGGGGTCCACCGCTATTATTCCCACCGTATTGTCCCGGGCCCTCAAAGCCTTGGCCAGCTTGTCGGTAAGGGTGCTTTTCCCCGCTCCCGGCGGTCCGGTAATGCCTATAACATATGCTCTGCCGGTTCTTCCGTAAAGGTTTTTTATTACCTCTTCGGCCTCAGGGTAGTCGTTTTCCGCATAGGTTAGAAGCCTTGCCAGCGCCCTGACGTCTCCGGCAGCCAGCCTTTCCTGTAAATTCATAGTAGCACCACCTAAAGGTTTTTGCTGTAACACTTACTACTTTCTCTTTACGTTTTGTTTTATGAACTCGATTGCCTTGGTGGTAGGTGTGCCTGGGGTGAATATCTCCGCAACACCGGCTTCCTTCAGCACGGGTATGTCATCGTCGGGTATTACCCCTCCGCCAACCACAAGTACGTCATCGGCTCCCCTTTCCCTCAACATGTTGACCACTATGGGAAACAGGTGGTTGTGCGCGCCGGACAATATGCTCATCGCAACCACCTCGACGTCCTCCTGTATGGCGGTCTCGACAATCTGTTCCGGGGTCTGTCTCAGTCCCGTATATATAACTTCCATCCCGGCATCCCTGAAGGCCCTGGCGATAACCTTGGCGCCCCTGTCGTGGCCGTCCAGTCCCGGCTTGGCAACCAATACTCTTATGGGTTTATCCATTTATTTCAACCTCCTTGAATTATTGTATGGGGATAGTATTCTACAACACTATGGACTGCTTGTATTCCCCGAACACTTCCCTTAACACACCGCATATTTCTCCCAGCGTGGCGTACTGCCTTACAGCATTCAGTATAAAGGGCATCAGGTTTTCGTCGCCCGCAGCGGCCTTCTTAAGCTTTTCAAGCTCTTCATTGACCTTTGCGTTATCCCTGGTGCGTCTCAGTTCCTCAAGCTTGGCCTTCTGCATCTCGCCCACCCTGGGGTCCACCTTGAGCAGTCCCTTGGGAGGCTGCTCCTCGATCTGGAACTTGTTAACCCCCACAACTACTCTCTCGCCCGATTCGACCTCCATCTGGTACCTGTACGCGCTGTCCTGGATTTCCTTCTGAATGTATCCCTTGTCTATTGCCTCGGGTGCTCCTCCCAGTTCGTCTATCTTGGCGATATACTCCGCAGCTTCCCTTTCAATCCTGTCGGTCATGGCTTCCACGTAATAGGAGCCCGCCAGCGGGTCCACCGTCTCCGCCACGCCGCTCTCATAGGCCACAATCTGCTGGGTGCGCAGGGCAATCCTGACGGATTCTTCACTGGGCAGCGCAAGGGCTTCATCCCTTGAATTGGTATGCAGCGACTGGGTTCCTCCCAGCACCGCCGCCAGCGTTTGAATGGCAACCCGTACTATGTTATTGTCCGGCTGCTGGGCGGTAAGGGTAGAACCACCTGTCTGGGTATGGAATCGCAACATCATGGACTTGGGGTCCTTTGCCTTGAACCTTTCCTTCATTATCTTAGCCCACAGCCTTCGGGCGGCCCTGAATTTCGCCACTTCCTCCAGCAGGTCGTTATGGGAATTAAAGAAGAAAGAAAGCCTCGGGGCGAATTGGTCCACTTCAAGGCCGGCATTTATAGCAGCCTGCACGTAGGCGATACCGTCGGCCAGCGTGAACGCCACTTCCTGGGCTGCCGTCGACCCCGCTTCCCTTATATGGTAACCGCTTATGCTTATTGTGTTCCACTTGGGTACATGCTTTGCACAGTACTCAAAAATATCGGTTATAAGCCTCATGGAAGGTTTTGTGGGGAATATATATGTACCCCTTGCAATGTACTCCTTAAGGATATCGTTTTGAATGGTGCCGTTTAATTTATCAGAAGTAACGCCCTGCTTCTCGGCCACTGCAATATACATAGCCAGCAGCACCGCAGCGGGGGCGTTTATGGTCATGGACGTGCTCACCTTGTCGAGGGGAATACCGTCAAAAAGTATTTCCATGTCCTTAAGGGAATCTATTGCCACCCCTACCTTGCCTACTTCTCCCTCGGACAGCGGATGATCGGAATCATAACCTATTTGCGTAGGAAGGTCAAAGGCAACGCTTAAGCCCGTCTGACCCTGCTCCAGCAGGTACTTATACCTTTTATTGGATTCCTCCGCCGTTGCGAAACCCGCGTACTGTCTCATGGTCCACAGCCTGCCCCTGTACATGGTGGGCTGCACACCCCTGGTATAGGGGTATTCTCCCGGGAAACCCAGGTCCTCTAGATAATCCAGCTGTTCAACATCAACGGGGGTGTAGAGCCTTTCCACTTCCGCATTTGAGCCCGTCACGAATTTATCCTTGCGTTCCGGCCTCTTTGCCAGAAGTTTCTCCAGTTTTTGCTCCTCCCAATCCCGTTTTGCCTTTCCAATTCTGTCCAGGCTATCCATGTCCGACATTTTATTTCCTCCTTTTCTCACCAAATATAATTTTGTCCGTTATAGTATTTGTCTGTGGCTGTCCATCATTCGGATTTTTTTAATATTATTAAACCAGATGCAATAACTACTTCATTTTTCTTTAATTTTATCGCATTTCACGGGCATTTTGCAAGATAAACTTCATAAATAAACAATGTATACATAAAAACCTGTACAACGGTATACACTATTTTTTTATATTTATAAAACGAACCGGCCCTTTGGATGATTTTGCCATCATTGTTTGGACGCAGTCCTTTCCATAAACCGCTCTACGTTTATTATAAACCTCTCGTGGCTGCCTTCACCTATTTTTTCCTTTTCGTCATAGGCCTCTACTTTAAAATGAAGCTTCCTGCCTTCAACACCGGTAAGCTGCGCCGCTGCGTACACTTTCATCCCCACCGGGGTGGCGGCAATATGTCGCACATCAATACGAGTCCCCACCGTGGCGTAACCCTCGGGGAGGTGGAGGTCCACGGCAGAATGGGCGGCGTTCTCCATAAGCCCAATCATCATTGGGGTGGCTAACACCTTAATCCCTCCGCTGCCGATACTGTCGGCAGTATCGTTTTCGGTTACCACCGTTTCAATCTTGGACGCAAGCCCTGCTTGCAGCTTAAATTCCATTAAATCACCCCCATGTTTTTCCAAAACGTCTTGCAGTATGATACCTTTCCCGGCTTGCTGCCGGCGGTTACATATTATATCAAATAACCTGCCTAAATTCTATACTACAGCAGCCTTTACACGGGAGTTTCAATATAAGGCCGGTCTGCAACATAAAAAAAGGCCCCTAGGGGCCTTTTCGTGTCTATGCCTGGCTGAATATCTCTTCAAACTCCTCGCCGGTAAGCTTCTCCCTTTCCAGCAGGGCCTGGGCCACCGCATGGAGCTTGTTAATATTCTTCTCCAGTATTTCCTGGGCCTTTTC
>JAAYEV010000084.1 GCA_012728565.1 Clostridiales bacterium | reverse complement strand
GTACAGGTCCCAACCATGTTGTCGAACTGGCGGTATGCCCATTTCTTGCTGGCGATATTGGGACTTTTTAACAGCTTAACAAGCACATCGTTATAGTCACCCGGCATTTCAAGGCTTTCCATGTCCAGGTCTTTAAGCTGCTTATAGTAAGCCGGTTCCCTATACTCCCTGTGATAGACCGGGGCATCCTCGGACAGTGACTTTGCCGGGACCCTTCCCACCACTTCGCCGTTTTCCCTTATGGTAAGCATCCCGTCGTCGGTTACCCTTCCAATAACCGCCGAGTGGAGTCCCCATTTTTCAAATATGTCTCTTACCTCTTGTTCCTTTCCCTTTTCCACTATTACCAGCATGCGCTCCTGGGATTCCGAAATCATGACTTCCACCGGAATCATGCCGGTTTCCCTTCTGGGTACCAATGCGACGTCAATGTCCATGCCGCTGCCGCCGCGGCTTGCGGTCTCACTGGAGGCCGACGTAAGCCCCGCCGCTCCCAGGTCCTGCATGCCCACCACGTACCCGGTTTTAAACAGTTCAAGGCACGCCTCCAGCAGAAGTTTTTCCATAAAGGGGTCTCCCACCTGCATCGGCGAACGATTTTCCTCGGATTCTTCGTTTAATTCCGCCGATGCAAAGCTGGCACCTCCTATTCCGTCCCTGCCGGTAAAAGCCCCTACAATCATTACCGCGTTCCCCACCCCGGCGGCGGTACCACGCTTTATATCGTCGTGGCGGATAAGGCCTACACACATTGCGTTTACCAGGGGATTGCCCCGGTAACAGTCGTTGAAATACACCTCTCCGCCCACGGTGGGTATACCTATGGAATTGCCGTACCCTGCAATACCCTCTATAACCTTTTCGAAAAGGTACTTTGTCCTTTCATTATCCAGTTCGCCAAACCGGAGCGAATCCAGCAGGGCCACCGGCCTTGCTCCCATTGTGAATATATCCCTTACAATGCCGCCCACCCCGGTGGCCGCGCCCTGGTAAGGCTCCACCGCCGACGGGTGGTTGTGGCTCTCAATCTTCATTACCACCGCAAGACCGTCACCAATGTCCACTATGCCTGCATTTTCTCCCGGCCCCTGCAGCACCCTTTCGCCGGAGGTGGGAAACATTTTAAGAACCGGCTTTGAATTCTTGTAGCTGCAGTGCTCCGACCACATAACACCGTACATGTTCAGTTCCAGTTCATTGGGCTCTCTTCCCAGTATGTCTAGTATTCTTTGGTACTCCTCGCTGGTGAGCCCCACCTTTTCATAGGGTTTCTTTTCCACCGGCCTTGCCTCCCTTCAAGTAGTTGATTATCGATTGGAAAATCACTATTCCGTCCCTGCCGCCAAGTATCTCTTCCACGCACCTTTCAGGGTGAGGCATCATCCCCAAAACATTCCCTTCCCGGTTGCAGACACCGGCAATATTTTGCAGCGAGCCGTTGGGATTGGATTCATCGGTTATATGCCCCTCCGGGCTGCAGTACCTGAATACCACCTGGTTGTTCTCTTCCATTTCCCTCAGCGTATCACTGTCCACGTAATAGTTCCCGTCCCAGTGGGCTATGGGAACTTTTAACACCTGCCCGTCCCTGCACAAGCTTGTAAAGGGAGTGCCGGAGTTTTCCACCTTTATATACACATTGTCACATATGAACTTCATGTTCCTGTTACGGAGCATAGCCCCCGGCAGCAGGCCGGCCTCGGTAAGCACATGAAACCCGTTGCATATGCCTATTACCGGTTTTCCGCTTTGGGCGAACTCAACAACCCTTTCCATTACCGGGGAAAACCTTGCAATGGCGCCGCTCCGAAGGTAGTCGCCATAGGAAAACCCTCCCGGCAGTACAATGCAGTCAAAGGAATCCAGGCTGTCGGCCTTATGCCAGATGTATTCGGCGTCCTGTCCCATCACGTCCCTTAGGGCATGGTAGCAGTCAACATCGCAATTGGAACCCGGGAAAACCACCACTCCGAACCTCATGGCTGTACCTCCGTAATTTCGTAAGAATAATCCTCAATCACCGCGTTTGCCAGCAGTGTACTGCACATTTTCTCTACCTTCTCCCGTGCCTTCTCGCTGCAGCAGTCCTCCAGCTTAATCTCTATCAGTTTTCCCATGCGGACGTCCTTCACGCCGTCGTATCCCATGGACAGAAGCGCCCCTTTTATCGCGTTTCCCTGGGGGTCGGCTATGCTTTTCTTAAGTGTTACAAAAACCTTTGCATAATACATGTTATCTACCTCCCATTTGGCTGCTGATTTTTACATCCTTTTCCCTTACCGCATCCGCCATTTCAGTCCTATGCCTTGCCAGTTTTTCTTCCAGCTCGGGGTGCTTCAGCGCAAGCATTTGCACCGCCAGCAGCGCGGCGTTCTCGCCGGCGTTTACGCCCACCGTAGCCACCGGTATGCCGCTTGGCATCTGCACCATGGAAAGAAGCGAATCCAGCCCGTCCATGAAGGACGACTTAACCGGCACCCCGATAACGGGAATGGTGGTCATGGATGCCAGCACCCCGGGAAGGTGGGCGGCCTTACCGGCAGCCGCAATTATTACCTCCACTCCCGACCGCTGCGCTCCCTTGGCAAACTCCGCTGCCGCATCCGGGGTCCTGTGGGCGGATATAACCCTTACTTCCCTTTGGATACCAAAATCCGCCAGCAGGTCTATAGCCTTTTCCAGCACCGGAAGGTCGGAATCGCTTCCCATTACAACCGCAACCTTTGGCATACATCAAAACTCCTTTCGAAAAATGTACAAACCCTGCGGTGTATACAGGTGAAACCTCCGCAGGGTTTATCTTACGGGGGGTACAAAACGTACACGGGTTTAAAACGTAATAAACCCGCTTTCACCCATAGTCAGGCGATTTACGGTCGCCTGGTAGAAACTCGCGGGCCAATTCCCGCCATTATATGAGCGAAACACTTATTCAGCTATATTCTTTCCTTTATTTTAAATATTAACAAAGGGGATTGTCAGTGTCAATAGAAATAGCGAATAAATCTCTTTAAAATCATCAATTTGTATATTACTTAACGTATATTTATTGATTTTTAAATTATAATGTTCGTGTTTTTTTGCCGTCGGAATCCGTGGAAATTAAATAAGCGCGGACTGCTGGTAAACCGGCGGCATTTCTGGTAGAATTCTTTTGACAGCGTTTTGAGGGGGTATTAATATGAAAAAATATAAAATAGCGGTCATTCCCGGTGACGGCGTGGGAAAAGAGGTAATGCGGGAAGGACTAAAGGTCTTGAATGAAATCGCCCGGCTGCACGGCGGCCTTTGCTTTGAAACCGACCATTACGACTGGGGATGCGAGTATTACCTTAAACACGGCAGAATGATGGCGGAGGACGGGCTGGACATTCTGAGGGGATACGATGCCATCCTTTTGGGGGCGGTAGGCTTTCCCGGAGTCCCCGACCATATATCCCTAAGGGACCTGCTTCTTAGAATAAGGCAGGGTTTTGACCAGTACATAAACCTACGGCCTGTAAAACTTTTGCCCGGTATTGAGTGCCCGGTAAAAAACAAAGGGCCAGAAGACATTGACATGGTTTTCGTCCGGGAAAACACCGAAGGGGAGTACGCCGGCGTCGGCGGATTTGTACGGCAGGGTACCGCCGAGGAGACGGCGATTCAAACCAGTGTTTTCACCAGGAAAAACACCGAAAGGGTTATGGATTACGCCTTCAAGCTGGCCCGACAAAGGGGCAAAAAACTTACCAGCATTACCAAGTCCAACGCGATGAACTACAGCATGGTGTTCTGGGACAGGGTGTTCAGGGAACTTTCCGAAAGGTATCCCGATATAGAAACCCGGTCCTTCCACGTGGATGCGGCGGCAATGTACATGGTCCAGAATCCGGAGGACTTTGACGTGGTGGTGGCTTCCAACCTGTTCGGCGACATTCTAACCGACCTGGGCGCCGCGCTGCAGGGCGGGCTGGGGTTTGCCGCGGGGGCAAACTTAAACCCCGAGGGTAAGTATCCGTCAATGTTCGAACCGGTTCACGGCTCTGCGCCAAACATTGCTGGCAGGGGGATATCCAACCCGATAGCCATGATATGGACGGTTAAGCTGATGCTGGACTTTTTAGGCCGCGAACGGGAAGGCACAGCTATAATGGATGCAGTCACAGAGGTACTTAAGTATAAAGAAAAGCTGACCCCCGACCTGGGCGGAAAGGGAACCACCTCAGGCGTGGGGGATATGATATGCAGCGCGCTTGCCGCTGCCCTGCGGTAGCAGTGTGAAAGAAAAAAAACCTTTGGTATATGCATATGCTTATACCAAAGGTTTTTCTGCTTTAAGCGCCGTACTTGTCAAGGCGAAGCGCGTTTGCCATGATAAGCGGCATAAGGTGCCTGCTTTCAAAGAAGCCAAGGCCACCGATGTTGCACTGGTTCTCGGTAAAACGTACCGCGTCGTCGCTGCCGCAGAACTGCGAGTTCACAAGCACCGGCACCGGGTGCCAGCTGTGGGACCGCATCGGGCAGGGCGATGAATGGTCGCCGGTTATGGCCAGCACGTTGGGCTTCTTTTCAAGCAGTATGGGCAGGGCCCTGTCCACCTTTTCAATAACGTTCACCTTTGTAAGGAACTCCCCGTCTTCCCCCGCCTGGTCGGTGCCCTTTACGTGTATGAAGAAAAAGTCGTACTTGTTGTGAAACTCCAGGTAGGTCTTAAACAATCCCTCTATGGAATCCGGCGCGGGAAGCAGCGTCATACCCAAAAGGTCGGCTATGCCCCGGTACATCGGGTAGGAAGCAATGGCCGCGGCTTCCAGCTTGTATTTCTCCTTAAACCCGGGAATCTTCGGTCTTGAGGATATGCCCCGAAGCAGTATCCCGTTGGCCGGATGATGGTTATGTAAAAGTCTCTCAGCCCTTTCAACAAACTTGTTTATCACACTGGCCGTAAAGGCCGCTTCTTCCTTCTGCGGCTCGGCTTTAAGGGGGACATGCCCCTCATGCTGAGGGTCGGTATCGTTCACGGCAGGGTTTAGGTTCTCGCCCCTTAGGATTACCACAAACCGGTGCCCCTTTCCCGGCCGGACTATTATCTCCACGCCGTCTATTTCCTTTATTTCACCCAGTATACCGCAAAGTTCCTCATTCTTTTCGGTGGGTATCCTTCCCGCCCTTCGGTCGGTTATGCGCCCGCTGTCATCCAGCGTGGCAAAGTTCGCCCTTGCGGCCACGTCACCGTGCTTGAGTTCCAGCCCCAGCCCCACCGCCTCCAGCACGCCCCTGCCAATCACGACCTTTTTGGGGTCATACCCGAATATGCCCAGGTGGCCGGGACCGCTGCCGGGGGTTATGCCCGGCATAACCGGGATGTGCCTTCCGCAAACCGATTCCCTTGCCAGCGCGTCCATGTTGGGGGTTTTTGCGTACTCCAGCGGCGTTTTGTTGTCAAACTCCGGGCTGCGGATGTCTCCAAGGCCGTCCATCACCACCATCACGATCTTGGAATTGTTCTCCTTTATTAGACCCTCCATGATTCCGTCCGTATCCATACCCGCATCCTCCCACCTTGGTTTAATTTAGATCATTTCCTTTATTTTTTCCCTTAAAGAATCGCCTGTTGTTTGAACAGTAATCCCCTTGGCATAGTATTTACCCCGTGCCGCTTGTTTAACACTGCAAAATGAGTGTAGCACATGTTATATCAGGATTCAATATCTCTTCCGCTTGGACAAAGTATTTTGACTGCAACTGTCCCAATGCAGTTGCAAAACGTCGTTCAAATGTCTATAATAAATCTATAATTTTCCAAAAGGAAGGTCCGTTTGAGGATGGAATATATAACGGCTGCAGAGGCTTTCGAAAAATGGGGCGTTTCTCAAAGGCAGGTGCAGCGGCTTTTAGCTGATAACCGGGTACCCTGCGCCAAAAAATACGGAAGGTCGTGGATGATTCCGGGTGATGCAGAAAAACCCGCCGATCCGCGCAGGGAGAAAAAGCCGCCGGGACAATCGCTGTCCTCCGAGCTTGCCCGTATTATTGAAGCCACTACCATGCCCATGCCGGCCTATGACCCCGACGCTATTTTGAAAACCGTGAAGGAGGAAAAGCTGCGGCTTCAATACGAAGCGGAGCTTGCCTATTTGCGGGGCGATTTCGAGAGCGTAATGCGCTGCTATGATAAGACCGAAGGGGACGAAGCGTCAAGGCTGCGCGCGTCCCTGGCAGCGGTCGTGGCGGCTATCAGCCTGGGAGACTACCCTGCGTATCAAAAGATTGAGGCTTATCTCAAAAGCTGTGTGGGCGCGGGCCGCGGCAGTAACATTTCAGCTTTTGCGGAGCTTACGCTGGCCTGCGTCGCCGTGAGCGTGTACGCCCCGAACATGGTTCCCGGGTGGCTGTCGGCGGGGGATTTCAGCGCTTTGCCGCCGCAGTTGAAACCGCAGTACCTGCTCTACTTGCGCGCAAAGTATTTCATGTGTATCGGGAAACATGAAATCGCGCTGGCCGTGGCGCAGTCTGCGCTGGCCTTTAGCGCGCCGATGCGAGGTGTCACGTTCCCGGATATTTATCTGCGGGTGGCATGCGCTCTTGCCTGTCACTGCCTGGGACGCGAGGATGAAGCCCGGCGCTGGCTTCTGGAAGCCATGGGTATTGCCCTGCCCCACGGCTTTATAACACCCTTTGCGGAACCTGTTTCCGATTTCGGCGGCCTTATGGAGCAGTGCCTGGAGGAGGCGTTCCCCGCCTGCTTCGATGCCGTCATAGAGCAGTGGAAGCGCACGGTTAAAAACTGGGTGACCTTTCACAACCATTTCGCCAAGGACAACATCACAATGATTCTTTCCCTGCGGGAAGCGCATCTGGCACAGATGGTGGCACGCCGAGTTCCTTACTCAAAAATCGCGAAGCAGCATAATATTTCCGTCGGCAGGCTCAAGAATATCATGCTGGAAATCTACGAAAAACTGCATATATCCAGCCGGGACGAGCTTGCGCAATACGTCTTAATAACGAATAAGGGAGACGGTTCATGAACAGGGAACTTGCCGTTTACATGCGCATTCAGGCATCGGTCTCCGCCGCCTTCAGTTTCATTATTGGCGGCATGGTCGCGGCCCTTGTCTACCATAAGGCGGATTTCATGCCGACAGA
The DNA here is from genome assembly GCA_012728565.1 of Clostridiales bacterium. GTDB lineage: Bacteria > Bacillota > Clostridia > Ch29 > Ch29 > JAAYEV01. The sequence goes on along the minus strand of JAAYEV010000084.1, from coordinate 8,738 downwards.
CGCAACCAGCACCACCATTGATATAACTGTCACCTGCCTGCTGACCTTCACCATCATCACGCCCTTTAGCAGTGCAAGCCTGCACAGAGATAAACCCTGGGGCGTTATTACTGCAAAGTCACCTCCGGCACGCCTGCTGGCCCGGCTTTTCCGCCGCCCAGTGCTGCCGGTTGTATCTCTCAGCCTGTGCGCTGCGCCCACTCTATCCGCTCTGACGGACTTGTTTTTTGCACTGCTGGGTGTAGCCGCGGTTCCGTTTTATCTCTATGTCCTGCTAAAAAACGTGTTTTCCGCAATGCTGGACGCCTTTACGACCTGCATGGTGCTTTATGCCGGCATGTGCGGTGCCGGGTATACAGCGATAAATAATGGTCGTTTAAACGACTATTAAGAAGCCGCCGTCACGTATGCCAAAAAGGCCTAAATACGTGGTTTTTCGGTAAAGTTTTCCTATATGTTCCTGCAAATAATGGTAGAATTTGTATATTATCAGCCGAAAAAACGTGACTTTTTTAGGGTGAAAAGTTACTACCGGAAACATGCATTTGCCCCTATGATAGTAAATAAAAAAAGCTATCATAGGGGCTCTTTTATATTTCTTACCCGAAAGGAGCGTGAGTGAATGTGCCCCGGGCAAAAGGAACCATACAAGGTATTCCGGATGGGAGGACGGGAGTTCCCGGTTTACCTCGAATACGACGAACAGCTTGGCGAGAGCTATCCGGCCTACCCCGACTTTGAGGACGATAAAATATGAAAGAAAGGAGAGAATGCCATGTATGATGTGAAAAATAATACTTCAGCAGTATACGTTATCATTGTGCTTCCGAAATGGCCAAATGACTGGTACTGGAGACTTCCGATTTGTACAACCCTTTCCTATGGAGCATTCCGTGAGATTTGTGACCTTTTATAAGATATGGTAGTATATGAATATAAAGGTCTGGACGACAAGGTGGTTGTGAAGCTATATGTTAGAGATAGGGATACTTGGCATATTTGCACTGGCTTTGCTTGCGTGTGTGTGGTTTGACCTTTCAATTCTGTACGCCCTTTTATTTGGTTTCATAATGTTTTTCGCATATGGTATCTATAAAAATCACTCCGCGATGCAGATGTGGAAAATGGCGTTTTCAGGCATAAGAACTGTAAGAAATATACTTATAACTTTCATACTGATTGGCATTATCACCGCCATATGGCGGGCTGGTGGTACAATTCCGTTCATTGTCTATCACGCAACAAAGGTTTGCAGCCCATCGGCCATGGTGCTTATTACCTTTTTGTTGTGCTGCCTTGTTTCCGTTCTTACCGGAACCTCATTTGGCACAGCTGCAACCGTCGGCGTGATTTGTATGACTATGGCAAACAGTATGGGAATCCCGCCTTTATTCACCGGCGGTGCCATTCTTTCAGGCGCATACTTCGGAGACCGCTGCTCACCCATGTCCACCAGCGCCTTGCTGGTCAGTAATTTAACCAACACAAATATTTTTCGCAATATAGTAAATATGATAAAGACCTCGCTAGTACCATTTGCAGTGTCCTGTGCTTTTTACCTGGCACTCGGAATGCTTTATCAGGCAGAAATGGGCAGTACGGATGTGCAGGAAATTTTCGCGGAATGTTTCGACTTGCATCCATCGACATTGGTTCCTGCTGTTGTTATAATTCTGTTCTCGCTGTTCAAAATCAATGTCAAAATCACCATGAGTGTCAGTATAGTTTTCGGTGCATTACTTTCATTGTTCATACAAGGTATACAACCTTCTAAACTGTTGGAAATTGCAATCACCGGCTACTACCCCGAAAACAGGGCGCTTGCGTCGGTTCTTTCCGGTGGCGGAATAATCTCTATGACGAGGGTATTTGCCATTGTATGCCTGTCCTCCTGTTATGCGGGAATGTTCAACGGCACAGGCTTCCTGGAAGGTGTTAAAAAAATACTCTGCACCATCAGTGCAAAAGTCACACCCTTCGGCGGCATTCTCATAACCTCTCTTCTGACCGGTATGATAGCCTGCAATCAGACTCTAACAATAATGCTGACACATCAGATATGCAATGATGTTGAAAAAGAACCGGAGACCATGGCGGTCCATCTGGAAAACACCGCCGTCGTTGTTGCACCACTGATTCCCTGGTCAATTGCCGGAAGCGTGCCGCTTGGCACTGTCGGTGCACCAACAGTATGTATTCTGACTGCCTGCTATATATATCTGCTGCCGCTGTGGAATCTCGCCTGCGCAGTACTCCACAGCAAGCATCCGCAGCCATCCATCGCAAATGGACCATAGTTTAAAGGAATGTAGCAAGCCGAAACCCAATAAGAAACATAGAGTTTCAGCCGCTTCTTTTTACTATTCCCATTCAATTGTACCGGGCGGTTTCGCAGTAATATCGTATACAACCCTGTTTATACCCTTTACATTGTTTACAATCCTTGACGAGATCCTTCCAAGCACCTCGTGGGGTATTTTTGCCCAGTCCGCCGTCATCCCGTCGGTACTGTTGACCGCCCTTATTGCCACCACGTGGTCATAGGTCCTCTCGTCCTTTTTCACCCCGACGGATTTTATGTCCAAAAGCACTGCGAAATACTGCCATATGTCCCTTTCAAGGCCGGCCTTCGCTATTTCCTCCCTGACTATCGCATCCGCCTCCTTAAGCAGCTGGAGCCTTTCCCTGGTGACCTCCCCTATTGTCCTTACGGCAAGGCCCGGGCCCGGGAAGGGCTGGCGCCATACTTGATGCTCCGGAATACCAAGGCCTATGCCTACCTCCCTCACCTGGTACTTGTAAAGCGACCTCAGAGGCTCTATGAGTGAAAGGGTCATGTTCTCCGGCAGTCCCCCTACGTTATGGTGGCTCTTTATTACCGAGGTACCCTTGCTGCCGCTTTCAGCCACATCGGGGTATATGGTGCCCTGTACCAGGAAGTCCACCCTGTCCAGCTTGCCGGCTTCTTCCTCGAATACCCTTATGAATTCCTCGCCGATTATCTTTCTCTTCGCTTCCGGGTCGGTTACTCCCTCAAGCCGGCTTAAAAACCTGTCGGCAGCGTCCACCGTTACAAGGTTCATGTTGAACATGTCCCTGAATACCCTTTCCACCTCTGTCTCCTCGTCCTTTCTAAGAAGGCCGTGGTTTACGAATATGCAGGTGAGCCGGTCGCCAATGGCCTTGTGCACCAGCACCGCCGCCACCGATGAATCCACGCCGCCGCTTAGGGCGCACAGGGCCCTTTTGTCCCCCACCGTCTCCCGTATGGTCCTTACCTGGTCCTCAATAAATTTTTCCACATCAATATCCTGCCTGCGGTGTTGTTCGTTAAACCCGCTTTCATAAGGCTGTGGCATCTTTATACCCCTTTCTTAACCTAGACTGTAGTTTGGCGCTTCCTTTGTTATATGGACATCGTGGGGATGGTTTTCCCTAAGACCTGCAGCGGTAATGGCCATAAACTTGGTATTGGCCTTCAGCTCGGCAATGGTCCTGGTACCGCAGTAACCCATTCCGGCCCGCAAACCTCCAACCAGCTGGTAAATGGTATCCGCCAGCGCCCCCTTGTAGGGCACCCGGCCCTCCACCCCTTCGGGTACCAGCTTCTTGCTGTCCTCCTGGAAGTACCTGTCCTTGCTCCCGGATGCCATCGCCGCTATGGAGCCCATGCCCCGGTATACCTTATAACTTCTTCCCTGGTAAATTTCAATGTCCCCTGGGCTTTCCTCGGTACCGGCAAGCAGTGAACCAATCATTACGGTATCGGCGCCGGCGGCTATAGCCTTTGTTATATCCCCCGAGTACTTGATACCCCCGTCGGCTATTATGGGCACCCCGTACTTGGCCGCCGCTTCGGCGCTGTCCATTATCGCAGTTATCTGTGGCACCCCTATGCCCGCCACCACCCTTGTGGTGCAGATGGACCCGGGCCCTATGCCCACCTTCACAGCGTCAGCGCCGGCCTTGATAAGGTCCTCGGTACCCTCGTAGGTGGCAACATTGCCCGCCACCAGCTGAATATCGGGGTATGCCGACTTAATTCTTTCCACCGCTTCAATAACACCGGCAGAATGCCCGTGGGCGGTATCCAGTACCACCACATCCACCTTGGCGTCAACCAGTTCCTTCACCCTGTCCATCATGTCCGGGGTAACCCCCACCGCCGCGCCGGCCAGCAGCCTGCCCTTTGTATCCTTCGCGGAGTTGGGGTACTGAATGGCCTTTTCAATATCCTTGATGGTGATAAGCCCTTTGAGGTTTCCTTCCCCGTCCACAATGGGCAGTTTTTCAATCTTGTATTTCATCAGTATTTCCTGGGCCTGGGCCAGGTTTGTCCCCTCCGGTGCGGTGACCAGGTTTTCGCTGGTCATGACCTGAGAAATCTTCTTTGTCATATCCGTTTCAAACCTCAAATCCCTGTTGGTGAGAATCCCCACCAGTTTTCCGTCAACGGTTATAGGCACCCCCGAAATACGATACCTTTCCATAAGTTCCAGGGCGTCTGAAATGGGACGGTCCGGCCCCAGGTGGAAGGGGTCAACTATTACCCCGTGCTCCGAACGCTTAACCTTGTCCACCTCCGAAGCCTGGTCCTCTATCGACATGTTTTTGTGAATTATTCCGATGCCACCCTCCCTGGCCATTGCAATGGCCATGCGGGCTTCTGTAACCGTATCCATGCCTGCGCTTACTATCGGAATATTAAGCTTTATCTTCCTCGTAAGGTTTGTACTAAGCCCTACTTCCTTCGGCAAAACCCGTGACATGGCCGGGATCAGCAGCACATCGTCAAAGGTAAGGCCGCTCTTTACAACCTTGTCTTGGTACATATACAAGCATCCCCTTTTCATTTGGTTGGACCGGTATCGCTGCACCGGCCGTGATTTCACGTATCAGGTATTTTTGAGTATTATAGTCAAATTAGAATACCTTGTCAAACACTTTATTGACCTTTAAGCCGGACGGGTATCCCGCCCGGCAGCGGGTTTAATATTAATATTATACCAAAAATTATATCAAAAAAATGAGAAATGTCCCAATTAAGGAGTATTATATCTATTTGGGCAACATTTTACCCAAATAAAAAAAACAACCGGGGACAATAATATACAGAAGAAAAAACATAAGGGGAGGTCACCGGATGGAAAATCCCTATCCAGAAGAAGCCTTTGTACCACTGTCGTCCAAAAACTTGTCCATACTGGAGGAACAATTATCCCAGGAGTCCCTGATGATATCAAAGCTTAAGCAGTATTCCAGGCAGTGCAGAGATTCCGAGCTTAAGAACCTATGCAGCAGCTTGGCGGAAAAGCACAAAAGCCATTATGAAGCCCTATTAAACTACGTAGTATCTCACAGCGACAACAGTTAAGGGAGGTTTCCCATCCATGGATACCGATTATTTTGGAGACAGGGAAATTCTTATCGATATTTTGCTTTCGGAAAAACAGCTCTCAAGCTCGTACAACGCTTGCATTAACGAGAGCACGGGGGAAGCCTTTAGCCATATCTTGGAGAATATCTTGAATGAAACCCACAGGATGCGCCTTGACGTACTTAAGGCCATGGAAAAAAGGGGATGGCATAAAACCAGGAACGCAGGCAGCCAGGATATAGAGATGCTGAAGCGAAAGTTTGCCTCCTCTACGAACTAAAAAGAGAAGCCGTGAAAACGGCTTCTCTTTAACGATTACATCATGTCCATTCCGCCCATTCCACCGGGAGGCATGTCGTTTTTCTTTTCGGGTATGTCCGCCACCAGGCTCTCGGTGGTTAGCACCATCGCCGCCACCGATGCGGCGTTTTGCAGCGCTGACCTTACAACCTTGGTGGGGTCAAGGATTCCCGATTTTATCATGTCCACATACTCGCCCTTATAGGCGTCAAAGCCCATGGCACCCTCAAGGGACATAACCTTTTCCACCACAACCGAGCCTTCCTCGCCCGCGTTGTTGGCTATCTGTCTCACCGGCTCCTCAAGGGCTTTCCTGACTATCCGCACACCGGTCCTTATGTCCCCGTCAACTTCTTCAATCAGTTTGTCCACGGCAGCCGCCGTCCTTATCAAGGCTATTCCGCCGCCGGGCACTATGCCCTCTTCCACCGCGGCCCTGGTCGCGGAAAGGGCGTCCTCGATCCTGAGTTTTTTCTCCTTGAGCTCGGTCTCGGTGGCAGCGCCTACCTGGATGACGGCTACGCCGCCGGAGAGCTTTGCGAGCCTTTCCTGGAGTTTTTCCCTGTCAAAGTCGGAAGTGGTCTCGTCAATCTGTACCTTGATCTGCTTGATCCTGTCCTTGATTTCCTTTTCACTGCCGGCACCATCAACTATTATGGTGTTTTCCTTGGACACCTTGACCTGCCTTGCCCTACCCATCTGGCTCAATGTAGCGTTCTTAAGCTCAAGGCCCAGCTCTTCCGAGATAACCTGGCCGCCGGTAAGGATGGCTATATCCTGCAGCATCGCCTTTCTCCTGTCGCCAAAGCCCGGAGCCTTAACCGCAACGCAGATAAAGGTTCCTCTCAGTTTATTGAGCACCAGTGTTGCAAGGGCCTCGCCTTCTACGTCCTCGGCTATTATAAGCAGTTTTTTGCCCTGCTGTACCACCTGCTCCAGCACCGGCAGAAGGTCCTGGACGTTGGTTATCTTTTTGTCGGTTATAAGTATATAGGCATCATCCAAAACCGCTTCCATCTTATCGGTATCGGTTACCATGTAGGCGGAGATGTATCCCCTGTCAAACTGCATACCCTCCACCAGTTCAAGAGTTGTACCCATTGTCTTGGATTCTTCTACTGTGATAACGCCGTCCTTGCCTACCTTTTCCATAGCATCGGCAATGAGTTCCCCAATTTCTTCATCCGACGCCGAAATTGTAGCAACCTGGGCTATGGATTCCTTCTTGTCTATATCCTTGCTCTGCTCCTTCAGCGCTTCCACGGCCTTTTCCACCGCTTTTTGGATGCCCCTCTTAATATCCATCGGGTTGGCCCCGGCCGCAACGTTCTTCATGCCTTCCCTTACCATCGCCTGCGCCAGTAAGGTAGCGGTAGTGGTACCGTCACCGGCCACGTCATTGGTCTTTGTGGCTACCTCCTTGACAAGCTGAACGCCCATGTTTTCAAAGGGGTCTTCCACTTCAATATCCCTGGCTATTGTTACACCGTCATTTGTTATTGCCGGTGTACCGAATTTTTTGTCCAACACCACGTTTCTACCCTTGGGTCCCAGGGTAATCCTTACAGTATCCGCCAGCTGGTTTATGCCTCTTTCCAGTGCCCGCCTGGCATCTTCGCCGAATTTTATCTGTTTAGCCATGTCCATTCACTCCTTTTATTGGTTTTGCCTATTCAATTATGGCAAGTATATCGCTCTGTCTAAGGATAAGGTATTCCTGGTCGTCCATTTTAACTTCGGTGCCCGCATACTTCGAATAAATAACCCTGTCCCCAACCTTGACCTCCAGGGGAATCCTCTTGCCCTCTATCAATTCTCCGCTTCCCACCGCCAGTACTTCACCTTCCTGGGGTTTTTCCTTAGCGGCTTCGGGCAGCACAATCCCGCTCTTGGTGGTTTCCTCTTTTTCCAGCACCTTTACTACTACCCTGTCTCCAAGTGGTTTGATGTTCATTTTTTACCCTCCTATCCTATATGTATGGTTTGGTTTGGCGTTTGTTAGCACTCGCCACTGGCGAGTGCTAATTACAGTTTATATAATATTAAAAGCCGGCAGAGTAATCAAACCCTGTTCCGGCTAAAATTGAACCAAAAACGGTTAAAATATCAAGTGACAGCAGAATGTGCCGTTATTTCTCTCCCTATCCATTAATTATGCTCATTTTCAACAATTTTGTGTCAGCCGAGACCCCTTGCCCATAGTGCTCCTGGCATAATAGAAAAGGTACTGCTGCGCCGCCCCGGCAAGGGGACCGAACCTTTCTTCGGCATACCGCCTGACCTCCGCCAGGGGGGTATCCCCTTTCAAATAGTAATGCTCCATCACTCTTTTTACCCATACATCCACCGGGAAAGCGTCAAACCGGGCCATGGAAAAGAGCAGGATACAGTTCGCAACCTTGGGCCCTACACCGGGAAAACTTAAGAGCACCGACCTTGCCTCCGCGGTGGACATCCGCTCCAGCGATGCAAGGTCCACCCTTTCTTCCTCCACCATTCTTGCAGCCTCAAGCACGTACCTTGCCCTGAAACCGCAGCCGCAGGAGCGTATATCCTGCTCATCCAGCCTCGACAGGCGCTGCGGGGTGGGAAAGTCGAAATATGTTTCCCCCTTTGCTTCCCTTTGACTGCCGAAACAGCGGCACAGCCTTTCTATGGTTGTCTTTATCCTCGGAATCCTGTTGTTGGCGGAAATTATAAAGGAGATAAGCGTCTCCCAGGTATCTTGTTTGAGAATGCGTATTCCGCTTCCGAATTCCACCGCTCTTTTAAGCACCGGGTCGCTGGACAATGCCTGTTTGATTTGACCGTAGTCCCTTTCAAGGTCAAAATACCGGGCCCAGTACTCCCTGAACTCTTTCTCATCGGCCCCGTCAAGGAATATATCACCGCCCCTCTTTTTTACCCTTAGGATTCTTCCGCCGGCAACACCCCTGTAGCTCCCGTCCGATTCCTTGTTCCAGCGAAAGCACTGACCGCACTCGAATATATGCTCCGGCTCAAAGTCCCTCGCGTCTTTAACAAGTATTCCGTTTTCTATGACTTTATAGTCCAACGACGG
>JAAYEV010000083.1 GCA_012728565.1 Clostridiales bacterium | reverse complement strand
TGAAAGGCAGGTTTTTGTCCAGGTCGGTTTTCAGCACGTCCGGTGCCGACAGCATAACCGGCGCATCCAAAACCTTAAGCGTGATATCGGCGGACCTGCCCATGTAGCTTGCGGTTATTACCGCCTTACCCGGTGCCAGGGGGTAAAAGACATTCCGGTCAAAGTAACCCTCCACCCCTGAAACACTCCAGCTAACCCTATTTATGTCTATATCAACCGGGTTGTAGTTGCTGTCGCATCCCTTTACCGAAAGGGTTCTACCCGTTCCGGTAAATACATTTGTGTCCTCTGCCTCAAGGAGAATATGCCTTAAACTTCCCCTGGGAGCGGTACTTTTTATCGCGATTCCGTTTGATATCCGCCTTAGGGTCCCATCGGAAGGAGTGTTTGCCAGCGTCAAAACCTCGTCGCCGGGCTTTCGGGCCAGCATGGTGGTGGAGCCGCCGCCGTCCAGGTTTATGGCCTGGTAGGCTCCAAGTTCAATTAAAAGCTGGGCCAACTCGGCCTGGTTCATGCCCCGTGCTCCCTTGGTTCTTCCCTCCACAGCAGCGGCGATTACTTTTTTGCCATCCCTGGAAAAGCCTATGGCGGTCCTTGGATGATTGCCTTCAATGCTGTGGGTGAATGGGTATAAAGCCCCGTCCTTAACCAGGATGGTGCCTCCGCCTATTGCAAGGTCCATTTTCTCAAAGTCGGGGGTGGTGGTGGTTTCCAGGCTGACCGGGGAGTTGGGCTTAAGGACCTGCATCATACCCGAGGCTGCATCCCCCCGTGCCATTATTACCATTCCCTTTTCCGGTATGGATATTTCCTGGGCAGCGCCCTGTATTATATCTATTACCCTGTTTTTTTGGACTGTAACGTATAGGATGTCATTAAAGGCCACCGGCGGGGCGATATCCCCCCATTCTTCAGTATAAACTACCGGATAGGCATATTCGCTGCTTATCTTGTTTATCGCGGAAACCGGGAATTCCAAGTCCCCTATGTAAAGCTTGGTTTCCCATTTCCAATAGTCGATAATGGGTACTTTCCTGCTGTCCAGCGAAAACACCGCCAATTCATCCATTCTATACGTAGGGCTGCTTTGAATCTTGCCGTCCCTAACCAGCGGCCCTATTGGGGAGTAGGCTTCCCCGGAAATGAAAAAGTCGCCGTTTATTGCGGCTATTGTTTCGGAGTCCTTCACCATTTCCGGCAGAGTGCTTGCGGTACCCACTCCGCCCGGGGGCGTTAGCAGGTCCAGCCGGGTGTGACGGTCCGAGATGTCCGCCTCCAGCACGTGAATCCTGTCCCATCCCAGGTCGGTGAACCGGGTGATGGTTTTGTAAACCACGTTGCGTGCTATCCTCATTTCCTCTGTTTCACTGTGTATTATTCCCTGTCCTGCGGACAGCGAAGGCACGGGGACAATAACAGACAATAACAGGAATAATGCTGTGAATAATGCTGTTTTTTTCAAATTGATCCCTCCCGGTAAATTAAAGTATAATGATTGATACCTCCGGCAGCAGGGCAGTGGGTGTTTTTTCCCGCCGGGAGCTGTCTTCATTTATTACAGGTTTTGACGTAAAGGCAAGCGTTTTGTTCTGACCTCGCCTGCACAGTTTATTATATAGTAATGAAAAGGGTAAAATAGTTACAAGCATGTTACAATACCATTAAATATATGATACACAGGTCGGTGACGGGAATATGCCATGTAAATTGTGAACTATAAAACATAAATTACTATTGAACAAAAAGCACTAATTATGTATAATGTTATAGTGACGCGAAAGGTTCCGGGGCGTAGCGCAGTTTGGTAGCGCACATGGTTTGGGACCATGGGGTCGGGGGTTCAAATCCCTTCGCCCCGACCATACGAGGCCCCTTGGTCAAGTGGTTAAGACACCGCCCTTTCACGGCGGTAACAGGGGTTCGAATCCCCTAGGGGTCACCATTTACAATTAAATAGGATGGGCGCATAGCTCAGCTGGGAGAGCACCTGCTCCACACGCAGGGGGTCACTGGTTCGAGCCCGGTTGCGCCCACCACGGGCTGGTGTAGCTCAATTGGCAGAGCAGCTGATTTGTAATCAGCAGGTTGCGGGTTCGAGTCCCATCACCAGCTCCATCATGGAGGGATACCCAAGTGGCCAAAGGGGGCAGACTGTAAATCTGTTGTCGGAGACTTCGATGGTTCGAATCCATCTCCCTCCACCAAAATTTTAAGCGGCGCGAAAAAGCGCCGTTTCTATTTATAACCTTATTCGGTTAGGCTTCATGAACACCCGCTTTTGCTTTTCTTCGGGCAGTTTCAGTGCGAGTATTTCTGCGCCGTTTTTTGCGGTGTTTTACATGGGGCCTATTATAGGGTATAATTTTTGTGTTGTATTGTATGGGGGTGTGGACCGTGACCGGCGCTGTAACCGATGTGCTTCAGTTTATAGGAAACGAGCTGGCGGTGATTTTCGTGGCAATGCTTCCCTATGTCGAAATAAGGGGGGCCATACCAATGGGAATATCTATGGGTATGCACCCGATGCATGCCTTTGTCCTGGCCCTTGCTGGCAGCATCCTTCCCTCACCGGTTATAATGCTGGTGTTTAGACCCTTTTTTAGTTTTGTGAAAAGGACCGGCCTGTTTAAAAGCCTTGCCGAGAAAATGGTGGAAAGGACACTTAAGAGGGCCGGCAGCATTAAGAAATACTATGTGCCTGGACTTTTCATTTTTGTTGCGATACCTCTGCCCGGCACCGGTGTATGGACGGGCAGCCTTGCAGCGGCCCTTTTGAACATAAGGCTTTTGCATGCACTTCCGGCCATATTCCTTGGCAATGCCGTGGCTGGACTTATAATCACCCTCATAAGTTACGGGATTATTGGTGCAATATGATTGACATATTATGAATGCTGTGATAGTATTTCTTATCGGAAAACCAAATATTTGCCTTATCAAGAGAGGCGGAGGGATAAGGGCCCGATGAAACCCGGCAACCGGCGCAGTATGCGCAGCGGTGCCAATTCCCACAGAATTTCAGGTTCTGTAAGATAAGGTGGCGGTGACCTCCTTGATTACAGAGGAGGATTTTTTATTTTTATTTGACAAGGCAATAATACTTCTAGGGGCATTTTAAAAGGAGGATAGGCATATGACAAGAAAACTGTTTACGTCCGAATCGGTTACCGAGGGGCACCCGGACAAGATATGCGACCAGATTTCGGATGCGGTGCTGGATGCGATACTTGAGAAGGACCCCAATGCCAGGGTTGCCTGCGAGACTGCGGTTACCACCGGCTTGGTATTGGTGATGGGGGAGATAAGCACCGAGTGCTACGTGGACATACCCAGCATAGCCCGGCAGACTCTCAGGGATATCGGGTATACCAGGGCAAAATTTGGCTTTGACAGCGATACCTGTGCCGTTTTGACATCCATAGACGAACAATCGCCGGATATAGCGCTGGGAGTGGACAAGGCCCTTGAAGCGAAGCAGGGGGAATCCGACCAGGTAGAGGCCATAGGTGCCGGCGACCAGGGCATGATGTTCGGTTTCGCATGTGACGAGACCGACACGCTGATGCCGCTTCCGATACACCTGGCCCACGGGCTGACAAAAAGGCTTGCCGAGGTTCGGAAGTCGTGTATACTGCCCTACCTAAGGCCGGACGGCAAGTCCCAGGTAACCGTCGAATATGAAGGGGACAAGCCGGTGAGGGTGGATACCATAGTATTGTCTTCCCAGCACCATCCGAAGGTGGACGGCCGGACCATCAAGGAGGACCTTATTGAGCATGTTATCAAAAAAGTGGTGCCCGCCGAGTTGATAGACAAAAATACCAGGTATTTTATAAACCCCACCGGGCGGTTCGTGGTGGGGGGTCCCCAGGGGGATTCCGGGCTGACCGGAAGAAAGATTATAGTGGATACTTACGGCGGCTACGCAAGGCACGGCGGGGGGGCCTTTTCCGGGAAGGACCCCACCAAGGTTGACCGTTCCGCTTCCTATGCGGCCAGATACGTGGCCAAAAACATAGTGGCCTCGGGTATCGCCTCAAAGTGCGAAGTGCAGCTGGCCTATGCCATAGGCGTGGCAAGCCCCGTTTCAATTATGGTGGACACCTTCGGCACCGCCAAAATACCCGAGGAAGAAATTATAAGGCTTATAAACGACAATTTCGACCTTCGTCCCGCGGCCATAATAAGGGACTTGAACCTAAGAAGGCCCATATACAGGAACGTGGCCGCTTACGGGCATTTTGGCAGGAAAGACCTTGACCTTTCCTGGGAGAGGACGGACAAGGCGAAAGCTCTGAGGGACCAGGCCTTCGGCAGGTAGATTCAAGGAATAGGCACCTTAAAGTACCGGGTAAAAGCCCTTATAGGGCATAACCCGGTACTTTTTTTGTCAAAACGAAGCCAAACCCCACCGGGCAGCCGCCCCCATAGACCCCTTTCGTTTTTTTACCCGTGGCAGGTCCACCCTGTAAAATTGAGCTGAAAGGGGGTGAAAATATGCCGCTGCAGGTACAGCCGATGGGTTCCAGGTTAAGGATCAGGTACGAGGTGGGGCTGGACGATGAGGGAAACCCCAGGTACTCCACCAGGACCTATTCCGGGGTAAAACCGGCAGCCGCCGACCAGGATGCCTATGACGTCGCGGTGGTGATTTCCGGGCTGCAGGTTTACCCGATGGTTTCGGTCACCCGGGTTAACGAGGCGGAACTGGTAAACATTTAGCAGCCGGGACCGGCCGGACGGGAATAGGAAAGCCCAAAAGGGAAGTGGATTTGTTTGCGCCCACAGCCGAAAGGGAGGGAGGTGACAGGATGGCCAGGAGATTGGAGATGGTATTCTTAAATGCTGCGGGCAGAAGGTCCACCATATCGGTGGACAATGCACGGGAGGATATCACGCAGCAGGAAGTACAGTCGGCCATGGACATGATAGTAAACCGCGATATTTTTACCACAAGCGGTGGAGATATAACCGGCATTGACAGCGCGAGGATAGTATCCACCGAGATAACCGAGATTCCGGTACAGTAGGAAAATATTTAGGCTGCTTAAGCTGCTCGAAAAGCCCGGCCCGGCGCCCAAGCCGGGCCGGGCTTTATAAGACCCAATTGCACCAATCGTTAAGGGGAAGCTTATAATGTTTTAGAAAAAGATAGAATAGGAGGAATCCCATATTGCTTGAGCAGAACTGTTCTTCAAAAAAAGTCCTGGCCGCCCTGGTGCCTAGATATCACAGCGTTTACGGGAATGCCACCGAGGTAATATACCTTGACCGGGAACCGGTACTGGTGCCGCGCACGGTAAAAACGGTACTTAAAAATACGGCAAAGGAATACGCCATTGACCTTAGGGCTTTAAAGGAAAAGTATTGCAAGCTCTTAAGGTGTGTAAGGTCGGTGCCGGTACCCCTTGACCGTGAAACGATACTTATACCGCTTAAAATGCGCCGGGTAATATCAAAAAACGATTCCGCCAGGGGCTATGTTAACTGCTTTGCGATAAAGCACGTGAAGGAGAAAGAATCCGGCGCCTGCCTTGTAATACTGAGGGACGACAGGACGGTGGAATGCCTGCACAGCCTTAAAAGCCTTAAACAGCACATGAGCAACTGCCATTTTGTACACAGGGAGATGGCGGGCGCATGGGAGACCGGCGGTCAGAACGCCGACGAGTACCTCAACTGCCCCGCCACCAAGTCGGATATAGCCATGCTGCTCAAAGAAATCAGGGAACTAAGGGAAAAAATGTGATATAATTTTTGGCAGTAGAGCGCGGGAGGTTGGGCTGATGCTGGAGTTGGAAGGTACCGTAAGCGGCATTGTATTCAGAAACGATGACAACGGGTATTCGATAGTTAGGTTTAGTTGCGAAGGCGAACAGGTAACGCTGGTGGGATACATGCCCCTTGTCAGGGAAGGGGAACAGTTGAAAGTCAAGGGGGAATGGGTATACCACCCGGTTTACGGGGAGCAGGTGCAGGTGTCCGAGTACGCCGAAACGGTCCCGTCAACGCTGGAGGGTATAGAAAAGTACCTCGCGTCGGGACTAATACCCGGCATTGGACCCAAAACGGCCAAGAGGATAGTGGATACACTGGGGAAAGAGGCGCTGGATATTATCCAGTACAACCCGATGAGGCTTACCGAGGTGGAGGGCATCGGGGAAAAAAAGGCCCGGAGGATAGCCGAAGCCTTCGAGGAGCAAAGGGGCCTTCGAGAAGTGATGGTATTCCTTCAGACCTATGGCATTAGTACCGCCTTTGCGATAAAGATATACAAAAGGTACAGGGAAGAGACCATTAAGCTGATAAAGCAGAATCCATACAGGCTGGTGGAGGATATAGAGGGAATTGGTTTCAAGAGGGCGGACAGGATTGCCATGGCCATGGGCATGGAAACAAATTCCCCCGGCAGGGTTTATGCCGGGACCAAGTATGTGCTTACGGAACTTGCAGGCGCAGGGCATGTGTTTGTACCAAGGGAGGTGCTTGTTTCCCGGGCGGCGGGGCTGTTGGGGGTGGAGCCCCGGCAGGTGGAGAATGCCATTTCGTCCCTTGCCATCGCAGGCCAGTTGAAGATTGAAGATTCGCCCGACGGCCCGGTTGTATACTACATGCCCTATTATTATGCCGAATCGTCGGTGGCGGCCAAACTGGTCCAGCTTGCCCTCATGGAATACGATGCCTTTGACCTGGACATGGAAAGGGAGCTGGAAGCCTTTGAGAAAAAGCACCGCATTGTCCTGGACACCGTCCAGAAAGAGGCGGTAATCCAGTCCATGCGAAACGGGATTGTGGTTATAACGGGCGGACCGGGCACTGGAAAAACCACCACCATTAAGGCCATAATAGACATATTCGAGGAAAAGGACCTCAAGGTGGCGCTGGCGGCGCCCACCGGCCGGGCGGCAAAACGGATGGCCCAAGCCTGTGGCAGGGAGGCATCCACCATCCACCGGCTGCTTGAGTTCTCGTACCAGGAAGATGAGCATATATCAGCCTTCGGCAGGGATGAGGACAACCCGCTGGATTGTGAAGTACTTATCATAGACGAGGTATCTATGGTTGACATACTGCTTATGCATCATCTTTTGAAGGCGGTACGGCCGGGTACAAGGCTGGTGATGGTGGGGGACGTGGACCAGCTTCCCTCGGTGGGGGCGGGCAACGTTCTCAGGGATATTATAACAAGCGGGGTTGTAAGGGTTGTGAGGCTTAAAACAATATTCCGCCAGCAAGGGGAGAGTTCCATAGTGGTCAACGCCCACAGGATAAACGAGGGACGTTACCCGGTAACCAATGCAAGGGACGGCGACTTCTTTTTTATAGAAAAAAAGGACATGCAGCAAGCGCTGGATACCATTATTGACCTTTGCAAAAGTAGGCTGCCAAAATAC
>JAAYEV010000082.1 GCA_012728565.1 Clostridiales bacterium | reverse complement strand
TAGGACAATCGGAAGTTTAAATGCCACTACTGATAAAGGTTCTGTAACTGTGATGGTTATCAATGTAAAAGATGATAATGTAAAATATATTGAAGCCGGCATAGAGTTACAGAGGGAAAGGCAGGAAGTAAAAAAAGATAAGAATGTAGCTTTTGTCTGGGATAAGCCTTATCTTTACCACCAAGTGAATCCAATAGCTTTATCAGGCACCGGTGAAATACTGTATAAGTATCAGATACCCATGAATAATTCATCTATTGATCAAAAAGAGTTAAGGTGGCATAAAGCAGAATAGAATAATTGCCACAGCATCCGTGCTGCTCTTGCTCTGGGGACACCCTCATCGAAGAACAAAATTTTCACGCTTCGGGCGTGCTCAAGGGTCATTGCTGCCACAACCAAAACTAATCGGACTGACGAAAGGTTATCTTGTTTCTAAGGAAATGAGGGGGACATGAAATTGAAGTTTGAAAAATACAAAGTAGTATTCATTGGTTTGCTACTTGTATCACTTGCTGCTAATATCTTTTTCTTCATGGAAACGAAAAATTTAGAGGAAAAAATAGGACATGAAGTCGGAACTTTTAGTGACATAGCTTTAATGACGGTTCCAAGTGAAATATTAAAGATGTTGAGTCAGGAAGGCATCCTACATGATGGAAGTTTTGAAAGAATAGATGGAGAGTTTAAAGTCGGTATCCCCTTTTATATCTTATCCAATGGTATTCAAGAGATAGAGAATTATTTTAGATACACCGAAAGACAATTTATTGAATTTAAAATGGCTTATAAAGAAAGCGATGATAAGAACACAGAGGAAATAAAAAAATTGAGAAAGGAATTAGTGGAAACTTGTGAAAAGGGAGTAGAGTTATATCATAAGCTTAATATTTACTTTGATAAACATTCGGGCTCTAATGGAGCATATGATAAACGTTCAAATAGCAAAAAAATGGATAGAATGTGGTACCAGGCGTATAAAGACAAAGAAAATGAGATACGTAAGCTTATAGTCGAAACATTAGGAGAAGAGAGAACCAAAATAGTATTGTAGCAACAATTATTAATATACTTTTCTTGATTAAAGGGTATAGACTATAAGCGAACAAACACCCGGAGGTCCGAGGTTGACGCCGGGCCGGGGGAACAGACTAAAACAGCAGTAACCAAAGATTCCGCAAGGAGTGAACGAAACTGTCCGCAACGGCCTCTTATACCATTGTTACACAGGCTAACGCAAAGGTAAACATGCCATTTTCAAAGTGCATGGCCGTTGAAGGCAGGGCGGCCGCTTACTTCTTCGAAGTAACCCCTTGAGGAGTTCAAATAGAGGTATCCCGGTTGGCAGGACTGGAAAAATTCATAGGCTTGGTCTGCAAATACTATTATACGAGGAGTAGAAAGTATGAAAAGAAAATATATCGTTGCGGCAGCAGTGCTTATTGTCATAATGCCCCTTGCTGTTTTGGCTTCCTGTCGCTCAGCCGCACCGTATAATAATCAGCCGCCGGCTTCCAACAGAGAACAACCTCCGGATTCTGAGAGCGAGCAACCTCTGGATTCCGACAACGAACAACCGCCGGCGGATTTCGTTGACAAGCAATATATGACCTCTGAACTGGAAATAAAACTAGCAGCCGGTCTGGCCGATCCCAACCCCTTAATCAGCCATGCATGGACAATGATAAAAAGAGATATAGAAACTTACGGACAATTTGTCAGCGTCATTTTCTTAGATGCTGAAATTATACGTTTGGAATGTACAGACCGATTTGAGGACCTATATGATGACAGGGTGATTGAAGCATATGCTTTAGAATACCGTTTAAAGCCGGATGACCCTTCGAAAATCGGACTTGTCGATGCGACTAGTTTTGATGAGGAGGGCTGGCTATTAGACACCATTAGCATGGGGCGCCCCTGGCTGATTGCCGAAAACAGGGAAGGAGAGATATCGGTTATCTCTAGCTCCCATCCGATGGGTGAGGGCCGCGGCGTTCCGCTCACCGCTTTGCATATTCTTATGTACCGTGATTTGGAGCAGGGGCTTGATATTGCCAAATTAACCCTGGCCAGCATCGGCTATAGCATTGACTATCATAAAGATGCGGGCATTATCTATTTCCAAATCCCGGAACTCTATCCGCAGCCGGAGGACTTTGACATCCGTATTACCGGCTGCGAAAAAGGAGAAACCGGGACTGTTCGCAGAGATTTTTTGGCCGAAGAAAATGCCGCTAAAAACTGGGAAGCGGGGGGAGTCTACAGAATTTTAATCGGCGATGCGGACTATGCCGAGTTGCTGATGTCGGTGTCCTTGCCCGGGCCGGAAGGGGAGCTAATGACACAGGAGATAAATTTACTATCCTATATGGAATAATAACCAAATATCCTACAGGTGAAAAACTTTTAAAAAACTCGCATACACCTGTAAGTAGAAAGATGCAAAGCAAAGATTCACAATTATACGATGGAGGTCCGTTATATGAAAAAACTACTTTCCATGATGCTTCTATTGCTGGTTCTTGCATGGGTTTTTGTAGGGTGTTCCAAAACCCCTAAAACGGCTGTTCAAAATATACCCGTTGGCACTTATATAATGCGAGAATCAAAAGAGCCTGCAAAACCCACAGTGTCGCTGGAAGATGGCAATAGATTTACCTTCACTTATTCCCTGTTGAGCAGTTATTATGCTATTGGCTCTTATGAAATTGATGACGGTAATTTGATTCTTAAAACAGATGATGGCGAATAC
>JAAYEV010000081.1 GCA_012728565.1 Clostridiales bacterium | reverse complement strand
TGCCCCACTCCTCCGGCCGTACCTCCATGCCGCCCAGGGAGCTTACCGCGTCCACTATGAAGAACATGCCGGTACCCTTTAGGGCCTTTCCTATGGATTCTATATCGCTGCGGGCGGCGGTGGAAGTTTCATTATGGGTGACAATAACCCCTTTTTCGTCCCCGGCAAGGTGCGACAGCACCTCTTGCGCACCCACGCCCTTTCCCCAGGGCACTTCCAGTTTTTTTACGTCAAGGCCCATGCAGCGGCATATGTCGTAGTACCTGTCCCCGAACACACCGGCGGACACAAGCAGTACCCTGTCCCCCGGGTTAAAACAATTCACAACGGCGGCTTCCATGCCCCCGGTGCCCGAAGCTGTAAGGGTAACAACCGGGTATTGGGTTGCAAAGACATATTTCAGGCCGTCGTTAAACCTTGCCAGCACATCGGCGTACTCGTCCGTCCTGTGATGCAGTACCTGTTTTCCCAAAGCCTCTATTACCTGGGGAGGCAGCGGGGTTGGCCCCGGTGTCATAAGCCTTTTTTCCAAATCCATCGCTTCCTTTCTTTTTGTAGTATCAATGCTGTAAACTATCCTTCGGGAATATTCCCTTGAAACAAAAAACCCCGTCCCTTATAGGACGGGGGTAAATAACCCACGCGGTACCACCTAATTTTGCCCTTTGGCAATCTCTCGACCTTTAACGGGGTCACCCGTCAGAAACTACTTCTAAATTTCACCCCTGAAGCTCCGGGGCGGATTCTGCCAAGGCCGCATACCGGTTTACACCAACCACCGGCTCTCTGTAAATTGGTCCTTGCATACTTCTCCCCTTCACCGCTTTTGTAATAAGATATTTTAAAGAATATTATGCCCCATATACGGGCAATTGTCAATGGATATTTGTGTAATATTAAAAAAGCCCCGGCTGCTCCGGGGCTTTTTTAATATTATATATCGCCGTTTACAAACTTGATGGGGTCCACCGCCTTCCCGTTCACTTCTATCTCAAAGTGAACATGGGGCCCGGTGCTGACGCCGGTGCTGCCCACCCTGGCAATCACCTGTCCCTTGGAAACCCTGTCTCCCTTTTTAACCAGGTTGGCGCTGTTATGCGCGTAGCGGGTTATTATTCCATATCCATGGTTTATTTCCACCAAGTTACCATATCCACCCTGCCTGCCCGAGAAGGTAACAATCCCCTTGCCCGGCGCCCTTATGGCGGTACCCGACTTGGCAGCTATATCCACCCCTTCATGGAAATCGTATTTCCTGCTGAAGGGATGCTTCCTGCCCCCGAACCGGGACGTGATTCTGCCCGAAATCGGCAGGAATGTGGGCTTGGCTTCGAGGTATTCCAGCCGTGCATCCACATCCGACAGCAGTTTGTCCATTTCCTGCTTCTGGATGTCCATTTGGCTGGACAGAACCTGCACCGCGTCGTCCAGGTTGTTTATCGAGGACATCATTACGGTGGGTGTCATCTTGGCTTCCACCAGCTCGGCCTTTTCAAGTCCCGGCAGCCTTTCCACCACGCCGCCCCGGGACGCCACCAATACACCCTGGAACTCCTCAAGCCGCTTATCGCTGTCGCTCTTTAAACCCACCATTTTTCTTATCTCTCCGTCAAACTCGATTAGCTCCTCCATCTTGCTCCTGACCTTGTCGCTGTAATTGTAAAGGCCGGCTATTTCAATGCTCTGTCTCTGGTTGTCCTCCTTGAGATATTCTATCCTGGCCAAAGCGGTCCGATGATTTTTATCAAGGTACATGTATCCCGTTGTAAGGGCGGCACTGTATGACAAAAAAACCGCCGTAAACAGTGCGACCGACCTAAGAATCGTTTTGCTCAAGCGTACCTGTTTCACTTCTTCATCGGGACCGGAAAACATCAAAATGGTTATGTGGGTTTCCCGGTTTTTTGTAAGCGCCTTTTTCATTTCTGCCTCCGAAAAAGGTATTGAAAAGGATAATGCAAAATGTTCCATTATGATAATTATACAAAGACCCGAAAAGTCCTTTAGAAAAAAATGTAATTATTAAAAAAATATGCGTCAGTCTATAAACCTTCACATTCCTCAATATCTTATACCGGCCCGGCAGCCCTATGAATAGGGGCATGCATTTGCTATCCCTTCTTGTTTTTTAACATCAGGTGGAGTAAAGGAAGCCCCAACAGGTAGCATGCGATTACCTGCCCGGCCGCCACATACGCCATAGTCGACCACCAAGGCATATTATACAGTAACGACAGATAGCCGCCTACTATTACACCATTAACCAGCACCGGCGGCAGTGGAGCCAACCACGGTTTTGTCGTTTTTGATGTAAGCCACGCGGCCAATAGTGTTGCCAAGCTGCCCAATCCGATATCCCATATCCCGAGGCCCCCTAAGGAATTGGCCGTTATACACCCTACGAACAACCCCATCACGGCTTCAGGCCACAGGAAAGGCAGAACCGTCAGGGCCTCTGATATGCGCACCTGCAGCGGACCATAGCTTATCGGGGCAAAGCTTATTGTTACTGCTGCATATATCCCCGCTACCATAGCACTTCGAGCCAACATCTTAATCATTGTTTTGTTATCCAAGATATTTCCCCCTTGTTTTTTTAAGGCGGGTTTCTGCGACCGCCGTCAGAATTAAGTTATTCATTTATTTATATCTTATCATAATCTTGCTTCATAATCCTTTTTGGGTGGTATTTTATCGACCTGTATAAAATACAAAAAACCCCTTGAAAAAGGGGATAAAAAATGGTGGGGCGAACAGGGATCGAACCTGCGAAACCTCTACCATGTCAAGGTAGCGCTCTCCCAACTGAGCTATCGCCCCGAAAAATGGAGCGGGTAACGGGGATCGAACCCGCACTTCCGGCTTGGGAAGCCGGTGCTCTGCCATTGAGCTATACCCGCGTTCTGCCGTGATAATATTATAACTGTTTTTCCGCTTACAATCAATATCATTATTTGTTAAGCTAATCATTTTCAGGCTGGAAAATAAAATATTCAAACATAAAATCGTATTCCTCGCCCAGGGTCCTTGCATAATGGATTAAACCCGTCCCTTCGGCAAAGGCCCGTTCTTCCACGTAAATACCGTCCGGCATTCCCTCCATCGGAACGGTGTACCTTACCCTGTATATTACCGGCCCTTCCTCTTCCTCCGCCTCCGCCGACAGTATCTCGGCGGTGAGTTCCTGTTCTTTGCCGTTTATCTCCACTTTCTGCTGCCACTTTGTACCCGCCTGGAGGGGCAGTTTCAAAAGCTCCAGTTCACTAAAAACATGGATCAGCTTTTCGCCCCTTATTATCTTTTCGGTTACCGTGTCCTTGGTTATTACGTACTCCATTTCCAGGCTGAAATCGCCCGGAGCCTCGCCGCCGGACGGGTCATCCACTTCGCCGGATATCTCGTAAACCAAAACCTCCGAGCTTTCAGTGCTGCCGGATATATTATCCAGCCTCATGCGGTGTCCGTATTCCGCAAAGCCCGAATAAAACCATTCATATCCAATTTTTTGTGGAAATACTTCCACCAATTGCTGCGAAACCCTGTCCTCCACCCTGCCGGGTTCAGAATCCCGTTGTTCGTCCTGGCCCTTAGGACCGTCCTCGTCGGGTTTTAACAAAAAACATGCGGTTGCGGCAGCAACCAGTACGGCGACCAGCGCCAGAACCATCAGCCTTCTTTTCATGCCCCAGCCTCCCTGTACCTTTTCAAGTAAAATTATTCGATAATATTATACTCCAATTACGGCATTTATAACCACACGGTCAAAAAATTGCCGCCGGCCCCCGGGAAGTCTTCCCGGCGCTTAAGGAACAAAAGAAAGCATGAACCGTCAAAGGGTAGAGAAGCCTTAAACGGTTACCCGCCGGTTAAGGCGACCATAAAAAAATCCGGCATAAAGGCCGGGCGCTCACGGCAGGCAAAAGCTTATGTGCAACTCCCTTCCCAAGGTTCACGGCTTTTGCACTGCCGTTTTTTTAAGTAAAACAGCCGGTACTTATCTTTTGAAAAGCTGTTGGAAACTATAATCATTATAGTATAATATATCAATAAACAAATCCAGTAGGAAAGGAAGTGCTCGGGTGGATAAGGACCTTGTATCGGATGCCGGAAAGAGAATTGCTTCATCCCTTATGAACCTTCGAAAAACCTACCCCAAAGCTATAAACGGAACATTTGTGAAAAAGCATACCCAAAAGGCCTCCTTTGTAAGGCAGTTGGAAAAAATTATAGCGGAAAAGGACTACAGCTGCCGCGCCGTCCTGGACCTGTGCGGCTTAATGCTGCATGACCTTTCCGGCGGTGACGCCCCCGACGACTGGCTTTATTACATATACCAGTACACGCTAAGCAAGTCCTTTCCCCACGTCCCGGAAATCCAGCTTAAGGACAGCTTGGACGCGGCATGCGTCGTATACCTGCAGGTACTGAAAGAGATTTGCGAACTGCAAAAGTCCTCGGACGACGGCACCTGGCAGAGCAAATACCCCTTAAGGTTTCTTGACGCCCATAACGGGGAAATTACCGAAAACCCCGATGAGTACAGGCTGTTCCTGAAAGCCTTTGACGGCGAATACATATACCAAATGATGAAACTGAACGGGGAGCTCTTGGGCCACGATACCCTTGACCATATTTGCGGCGTGCATTTTCTTTCTCTATATATCGCCAGCCAGCTCAAAGAGCTGGGGCTGCCGGTGGACCTGGGAAGGGTATCCGGCGCAGCGGCCGGGCATGACATAGGAAAGTACGGATGCAGGGGCGCCCAGGCGAAAAGGGTTCCCTACCTTCACTATTACTATACCGACCAGTGGTTCAAAAAGCGAGGCATTGTATACATAAGGAATATCGCGATAAATCACTCCACCTGGGACCTGGAGCTTGAACACCTGCCCCTTGAATCCCTCATACTGATATACTCGGACTTCAGGGTAAAGAGAAAACCTAAAAGCAGCGGCGGCAGGATGCACATATTTACCCTGGAGGACTCCTTTGATATAGTTATGGGGAAACTGGACAACCTGGACCAGGAAAAGGAGAACAGGTACCGCAGGGTATTTGCAAAGCTTAAGGACTTCGAGGACTACATGGTCCACCTGGGGGTAAACACCGACCCCGACTCCGGAGAAGCAACGCCCGGCTCCTATCCTAAGGCCAGGGGTTATTATTCGCTGATGCATGGGCGGCAGGTGGTCCAAAACCTGAAATACCAGTCTATACGCCACAGCATAAACCTGATGTACCGGCTCCGGGACGAGTTCTCCCTTAATGCAATGCTGGAATCCGCCCGCAGTGAAAAGGACTGGAAGAACCTAAGGGAGTACCTCCGCGTTTTCGAGGACTATTCCATCTATCTAACCCAGAAACAGAAACTTATCACCATCAAGTTCCTGTACGAGCAGCTGACCCACCCGGAGGACGATATCAGAAGACACTGCAGCGAGCTTATAGGACTTCTCATTGCAACCTATGACGAGGAATACCACAAGGAAGTGCCCCCGGACGCTGTGCTGGACACCCCGGACATGACAAGCGCCGACCTTTTACGAAAGTATATTACGGAATATATCGACCCGGACCACAAGATAATACCCTCCCACCGCGTGTGGATAGGGTACGGCCTCAGCGTGATGATAGGCTCCCTTTTTGCCCGCTGCAGGCCCCGTTATATAAACGACTACATAGGGGTCCTTGGCGAGTTCTATTCCAACGGCGCCTTCGATAATCCCCGGGTACAGCTGTACCTGCTGGAGACCGTCAAATCGCTGCCCCGCGCCTGCAGCGGCGATGTCTTAGAGCAGTTTGCCGGGTTCGTGATAAAAAGGCTGGACTCCCCCGACAGCGGCCTTCGTCTCGCCGCCCTTGATGCGGCCCGCAGCCTTGTGCCCGGCCTCAGTAAGCACAGCAATGCATTTGACCGGTTAATGGCCGTGCTCTCGCGGGATATTCAAAGGTCCCGCTTACCGGCGGAAAACTACCTGAGGTACCGGGTCGCCAGGCTGCTTGAACCGGGTGGTAAGACGGCGGAAAAATACCGCGCTTTTTGTAAAGAGGACCTGTCCAGGCCTTCGGATATCTTTTTGAGTAATTTGAAAACCGCCACCGACAGGGTTTCAAAGAGGATTCAGGTGGAACTGCTGCTGGAGCACGCCCTTGACAAGGGCGGCGGCAACGCCTTTTATACGGCCATGCACTTTTGTAACCTCATTAAAGTAAGCCCGGTGGAGGACGTTCGTATCGCCGCCGGGGAGGCCCTTGTGCGCCTGGTGCCCGGCTTGAGCCTTGAGCAGAGAAACGATGTGGCGGTGGAGCTGGTTAGGGCGCTGGAGCTTGAAGGCCACCAGTTTACCAAGTATATCCCCTACTACCTCGGCCAGATTGTTCTACACCTACAGCCGGTGGAGCTGGAAGAGGTGCTGGATTACCTGGCGGAGAAAACCAAGCAGTCGGGGCCCCAAGTAAACTCGCTGATACTGAAAACGGCGGGCATAACCCTTTCATACTACGTGAAGTACAAAAACAAATTCCCCTGCAGCGAGGACGGCGACAGTGACAGGATGGAGAAAATACTGGGAATCCTGCTCAGCGGTTTTGTAAACTACGACCAACAGATAAGGCAGATTGCCTTCAGCGTTATAGGCAAGGAAATATTCGGCTCCGCGTACCTGGACCTGGAACAGAAGGGCTGCATATTCAAGCTCATCGCCAAAAAAGTGCTTACGCTGCTGCCGGATGCCTGGGACAACGAGCTTACGCTGTTTACCAACGCATACGCCCTAAGCAGCATATACAAGTTTATATCCGACTACACCTTTCACCGCGGCAGCATAAACTTACCCCACCCGGAAAGGATAGCCTTTTTCCCCGGCACCTTCGACCCCTTTTCGCTGGGGCACAAGGAGATTGCGAAGGAAATACGGCGGCTGGGCTTTGAAGTATTCCTGGCCATAGACGAGTTTTCATGGTCAAAGCGAACCCAGCCCAGCATTACCCGGAGAAATATAATTAACATGTCGGTGGCGGACCAGCCGGGCATATTCCTTTACCCCGGCGATATCCCGATAAACATAGCCAACCCGAAGGACCTGCGCGCCCTAAGGCACAGTTTTCCCTGCTCGGAAGTGTATATAGTGGTGGGAAGCGATGTGATACTCCACGCTTCGGGCTACAGGGACAAAAAGAGCCCGGATTCTATACACTCCTTCAACCATATTATATTTGACAGGAAAAGCGCCCTCTCCTCGGAGAATGATGACCAGAGACTGGGAAGGGAAATAAGCCGGCTGGAAGGAAAGGTTATAAGCCTGTCGCTGCCCCCGCAGTACGAGGACATAAGCTCCACTCAAATAAGGGACTATATAGACCGGAACAGGGACATTTCAATGCTGGTGGACCCGCTGGCCCAGAAGTACATATACGCAAACGGCCTGTACCGAAGGGAACCCCAGTACAAAACGCCTGTTACCCCGGTATCCACCGATGTGGAGGTTGTGGAAAACCCCGACAGGTCACTCCTCGAAAAACTTTTCTACCGCATAGTCGGCGGAAACGGCGAAACCATGGAAAAGCTTGCCCCGTTTCTCCAAAGGTCCAGCCCCAGGGTTTTGATACTCAAGGAAATCGGAAACGGGAACAGGGTCCTCGGGTTTTCCATGTTCCACTGGGCCCGGCTCAGCATGCTGTACAGCGAATTTAACAACAACATGGCCTCGGAGTACGTAAGGGATAACGCGGTAGGCAGGATAGTGGTGCTGGACGGCATATTCACCGACAAAAAAAGCCGTCACGAAAACCTGGAACAGATAATCCTCACCGAAACGCTCTGCTACTGCCTTGCAAAGGACTACAACTATGCCGTGTATAGGAATATCATTGAGGATTATCCCGACGATAAGACGGAAGAGGTGCTTGAACTCCAGGGATTTCAAAGGCTGTATTTCGGAAATTCCCGCCTACCCATATTCATAGTGGACATGAGTTCCCCCTGTACCATTAACCTGGACATTTCCAACGTGATAAAGGAAACCTTCCGGAACGCCGAAAGCGTAAAGCAGTCCATAATCCGGTCCAGGAAAAGGCTGCAGGGGGCCCTTACCGGCCTTTACCCGGGGAAGCTGGTACTGCCCTTTGATATAAGTATTTTAAAACAGAACATAACCAAGAAGATATGCGCCGAAAACGGGGTGGATACAGTCCCATCGGTTCCCAGGAAACTGGGCCCGGCGGTGTGCGTACCCTTTGGCTCCATACTGTACAACCAGATAGTACCGAATACCATAACCAAATCGCTGCACACCGAAAAACTGTTCCAGCCCGACATGAAGTCCTTTAAAATAGGGCCCTTTCCCTACTACCTGGACCTGGAGACCCAGGTGAGAATGCTGCGCTCCTTCGACCGGCCCATAATACTGGTGGACGACCTGTTGCACAAGGGCTACCGGTTCAAGGCCCTGGACCCGCTGCTTAAAAGAGAGGGAATCAGGGTAAAGAAATTCATAGTGGGGATTCTCTCCGGCCGAGGCAAGAAACTTAGCGATATCCAGGACAGGGAGGTGGACAGCGCCTATTTCATACCCCGGCTGAAGGCGTGGTTCAACGAAAGCGCCCTGTACCCGTTCCTTGGGGGGGACACGCTGTGGAGGGGCATATATCCCCGTTGGAATCTCATACCCTCGATTAACCTTATACTGCCCTACACCTCACCGACTTTCCTAAGCGATGTGTCCAACCGGTCCATATTCGAGCTGTCCGAAACCTGCATCAACAACTCCATTGATATTATGACCACCCTTGAGGAAGAATACCAGGTGATGAACGAACGGAGCCTGACCCTGGACCTGCTGGGCGAGGTGGTTTACCCGCCCCGCTGCCCGGACCACGGCACCAACATGAATTACGATATGAACAAAAGTCCGTCCCACTACCTGCAAAACGACCTGGAACTGCTTAATCGGCTCCGGCATACCATAGTCAAGTAACGGAGGGACCTTTTATGTACTGTTACCTGTACCGCGGCAAGCTTCTTGTATCCAGGCATCTATACCCGGACCTGGACCGGATACCCGAAGAAAGGGCCGCGCTGTTTAAGGACAGCATTTATATTCTTAACAGGCTGGACCCGGCAAGGTCCAGGCGAAGTTTTTGCGTTTCAAGTCCCGCCGCGGCCTTCCCGGAAAAGGAGGGCATAGAAATGCTCATGGAAAGGGACGCCCCCGCCGGCCTGCCCGAATGGCTGGAATCCGCTATCCAAAAAAGGTGCGTAACCTCGGTTAACACCGAATACCCGTCCTGGAGAAAGGCCCTTTACAGTACACTGCCGGAAAAATGGAGGGTAAACATAGCCGGCCTTGGGGACGTGGGGGGCACGCTGCTTACCGGCCTTCGCCTGTTGGGGGGAAATGTCATATCCCGTATCGGTATACACAGCAGGAGCATAAACAACATGAAAAGGTGGGAATGCGAGGCAAACCAGGTGCTCTCCCCCGGCGGCGGCACACCTTATCCCCCGGTTATAATGCTTGGGGATGACGAAATATTCAACTGCGACCTGTTTTTGTTCTGCATATCGGCGGGGGTGCCGCCGGTGGGACAAGACAGCGGCGATGTGCGGATGGCACAGTTTGAAGCCAACTCAAGGATTGCGGCCGAATATGCAAAAAAAGCAAGAAAAGCCGGTTTTGCCGGCATCTTCGGCGTGGTGTCCGACCCGGTGGACCTTCTTTGCAAAACCGTTTTCCTGGAAAGCAACCGGGACGAAAACGGTGTTTTGGACTTTGGCGGCCTTGCCGCCGAACAGGTAAGGGGATTCGGCCTTGGGGTGATGTACGCCCGGGCTGCTTATTACGCGGCAAAGGCCCCGGGGGGCGCCCGTTTTTTGGAGGAGGGCAGGGCCTTCGGTCCCCACGGCGAAGGGCTTGTCATAGCCAACAGCATTGAAAACTATAACGATGCCCTGTCGCTGGAGTTAACCGAAAAAGCCAAGAAAGCCAACCTGTACGTGCGGCAGCAGGGCTACAAGCCCTACGTGGCGCCGGCCCTTTCCTCCGGCAGCCTTTCGGTCATGGCGCTTATCAAGGGCAAGTGGCACTACAGCTCCACCTTCCTGGGAGGGGTATACATGGGGTGCCTTAACAGGCTGGGCCGCTGCGGTACCGAAATCGAAACCAACAGGCTTCCGTCGCCGCTTTATGAAAGGATAAAAACCACCTACGAAAGGCTGGGAGAAATGCTGTGAAAAAGATAAGCCTGATTGCCCCGGGCCGAATCTCCGGCCGGCTTTCTAAAATGGTGGAGGCGGCCACATCCGGCATACCGGTGGAAGTCCTGCCCGATACCGGCGATATTCCCGACCTCAAAAACAAAAAAATACTGTTCGCGGCGGACCTGGACCAGACCGGCGTCAATATACCCCTGCTTGATTTATTCCGCATCCTTTACAAGAGGGGAGGGGACGCGCTGGGCGGCAGTTCGGCGGGCCTTTTGCTGCACAGCGAAAGCGAGCTTTTCACCAAGAGCGCCGCGCAAAACATAATATTTCTTGCCAACCGCCTGGGCTGCCGTTTCCCCGGCAGCCCCCTCGTGGAAGCGACGGCGGAACTGCGCAACTTCCTTACCTGGCGCAAAAAGCTTGGCAGCTCCCTTGAGGAAGTATGCGCCAGCCTCTGTACTGCGCTGGGAAGGCGCCTTTTAGAGGACTTCCCGTCCACGGTTAAAAGCCCGCGGATACTGGCGGTCCACGCCAGCTCCCGCGAAACATCAAACACCCTCATGCTGTGGGATATGATAAAAAAGCATCTCCCCGGCGGCGGGATAACCGAGCTTCACGTGGAAAACGGCGCGGTGCGGGACTGCAAGGGATGCTCCTATACAACCTGCAAGCATTTCAGCCGGCAGCGAAGCTGCTTTTACGGGGGGGTTATGGTGGAGGAGATATTCCCCGAAATAGAAAAGGCGGACGCGATTGTATGGATATGCCCCAATTACAACGACTCGGTATCGGCAAACCTCATGGCGGTTATAAATCGGCTCACCGCCTTGTACAGGCGGACCAAGTTCTTTGATAAGACGCTGTTCGGCATAATAGTCTCCGGCAACTCGGGCAGCGATTCGGTGGCAAAGCAGCTGATAGGGGCGCTAAACATAAACAAAAGCTTCCGTCTGCCCCCCCACTTCGCAATAATGGCCACCGCCAACAACCCCGGGGATATAAAGGCGGTGCCCGGTATTGAAGAAAAGGCAAGGCTTTTTGCCCAAAACATGCTGCGGGAGATTAAAACGTGACAGGGGCCGTATACAATCACCGCTTCCAGAAGCGGGGGGATAGCAGCGCTATCACGGTGTATATCTCCAGCCTGCCAAGAATCATGCAAAACGAAAGAAGCAGCTTTGAAAAATCCGATAAAGAGGAATAGGTTGTAGCCGGACCTACCATCCCAAATCCCGGGCCGACATTCCCCAGCGTTGCGGCTACGGCGGATGCCGAACTTACGAGGTCATGGCCTTGAACCGCCAAAAGCAGCGAGGCTGCAATAAATATGACCATATAAAACATTGTGAAAGCCATGACGCCGGACAATACTTCCTCCTGTACCGGGAAATCCCCTATCTTTACCGCCGTTACCGACCTTGGATGGATTAGCCTGTTTACTTCCCGCTTCATGTATTTGAATAGCAGGTGTATCCTTATAACCTTAACCGACCCGCCGGTGGAACCGGCACATGCGCCGATAAACATCAGCACAAACAGCACCGCCCGGCTGAAGTCCGGCCATGAATCATAATTGGTGGTGGCAAACCCGGTGGTGGTTATTATGGATGCCACTTGGAAAGATGCATGCCTCAGGCTCTCCAGTAAGCCGTCGAATACTTTTCCTTTCAGGTTTAACGTAATCATAATAATGGCTGCGGCTATTATATAAAGGTACGTCTTAAACTCGGGGTCTCTGAGAAATTCTCTCGCACTTTTGTTCTTGAATGCAATATAATAAAGGGAAAAATTTACTCCCGATGCGACCATGAATATGGTTATTATAACTTCAAAGTATACGTTGTTGTAGGCACCGATGCTTGCATTCCTTATCGAAAATCCCCCGGTGCCCAGGGTCCCGAAGGTGTGCACCAGGCTGTCAAACAGGGGCATTCCGCCCAATACAAGCAGCAAAACTTCCGCCAGCGTAATGACAGTATAGGTAATATACAGAATTTTGGCCGTGTTATTCACCCTCGGGGTCAGTTTGATGGAAATTGGACCGGGGCTCTCGGACTTAAGTATCTGAAAGGTTCCCACCCCCAGCGCCGGAGCCAGTGCCAGCGCTAATACCAGTATCCCCATCCCTCCCAGCCAGTGGGTAAAGGAACGCCAAAAAAGGAGACTCCGGGGCAGCACCTCAACGTTGTTTATTACGGTTGCCCCGGTGGTTGTAAAACCCGAAACCGTTTCGAAAAACGCGTCAACAAAAGAGGGTAAAGCCCCTGTGAATAAAAAAGGCAGGGCTCCGATTATCGAAACCATAAGCCATCCAAAGGTGACTATCGCAAATCCCTCTTTGTACCTGATTATTTTATCCTTCACTCTAATGGGAAAAAGTGCCAGCCCTATAGCCGCTGCGATCGCCATAGAGCCTAAAAACGCAAAAACCGCATGCTCACCGTTGATAGCGGCAACAATGACGGAAGGAAGCATCGTAGCAGCCTCACATAGAAGCAGCATCCCCAGCGTTTTTAGCACTATCATCGAATTCATTTATACCAAGGCCTCCCCTCTTGCAGCCAAAAAGTTTCGTAACCTTGTCTACACGAGAATCCAACGTAAATACTATAACCCTGTCCGAAGCCTTTATTACCGCATCGCCGTTGGGTATTATCACCTTTCCGTGCCTTAGTATCGCCCCGATTATTATCCCTTTTGGAATTCCCAGTTCCTTTAGGGGTTTATCCAGTATCGGAGCGCCCTCCTGCGGTATAATCTCCAGCACCTCGGCGCGTCCGCCTATAAGCAGCGAAATGGAAACTATCCTGCCTCCCCTTACTATCCTCAGTATGTCACTGGCGGTTATTAGTTTCGGACTCACTGCATTGTCAATACCTATGGTCTCCAGCACCGAAGTATAATTGGAACGGCTTACCTTGGCTATAACCTTTTTGGCTCCCATCCGCTTGGCCAAAACGGATACCATAAGATTCTCCTCGTCATACCCGGTAACGGCAAGAAATGCATCCATACCCTCAATATTCTCCGCCTTTAGCAGCGTAAGGTCGGTACCGTCGCCGTGCAGTACCAGTGCGTTATCCAGGCCTTCCGCCAGTTCTTTGCACCTTTCCAAGTCCTGCTCGATTATCTTAACATTTATATCAAGGTGCTCCAGCCCCTTAGCGAGGTAATAGCCAATCCTGCCCCCGCCAATTATCATAACATTCTTCACCCTGTTGTTTACTATATGCGCCCCTGCATTCTTTGCGACTCTGTCAACGACGCTCTTTTCACCCATTATATACAGCGTGTCATCCGGCATTATATAATCGAAACCGTTGGGTATTATTACCTCACCACTGCGAGTTATGGCGGTAATAACCACCCCCGGGGGTAATTTCAGGTCCTTAATCTGTTTTCCTGCAAAGACGGATGCGGATTCAATTATTATCTCGGACATCCGTACCTGTCCCTTTGCAAAATCCGCCGCGTAGGACGCATAGGTGTTGAGCAGCAGCCTTATTATTTCACAGGCGGTTGCGTATTCAGGGTTTATTATATAGTCAATCCCCAAACTGCTCCTCATGAAGTCCAGCTCCACGACGTATTCGGGATTGCGCACCCTTGCTATGGCGGTTTTGACTCCCAGTTTTTTCGAGGTAATACATGCCACAATATTGGCTTCATCGCTGTCGGTAACGGCGATAAAAAGGTCCCATCCCTCGATCCCCAGTCCTTTTAATAGGCTGCTGGATATGCCGTTACCTCTT
>JAAYEV010000009.1 GCA_012728565.1 Clostridiales bacterium | reverse complement strand
TGATTTCCCGCTATACGCACATGTCGGACCCCATGCTGCTGGCTACGGTGGAGATTACGGTGGTGGCCCTATTAAGCACGCTGTTCAGCTTTGTGCTGGAAAAACCGGTTATCCCGACAGAGACCAGCGTGTGGCTTGCGGTGCTGGTAACATCGCTGCTTGCGACAACCTTTGCCTTCATAGTGCAAAACATTGCCCAAAAGCATACCAGTCCCACCCATACGGCGCTTATATTCCTTGGGGAGCCGGTGTTTGCCCAGGCCTTTGCCTACATTATGCTGGGCGAACTGCTCACTCCAAGGCAGCTTGTCGGCTGCGCCCTTATACTGGCGGGCATGGTGGCGGCGGAGTTTAAACCGTCGCTGAAATCAAAAAGAAGCGGTACCACCGCTTCCGAAAAAGCCCGGTAACCGGGAAGCCGTTCCTTTGGCTGCCGGTATGCCGCACGGCAGCCGGCGCCCTGTGCACCCCCTGCCCTAGGCCAGGTCACAGAGCTGCGCCAGCACTTCCCATACCTCGTCCCTTCCCTCGCCGGTTGCCGACGAGCAGGGTATAAGCAAATCGTCGCCCTCCATTCCGAGGGCTTCTATTATTTCGTCAAATCGCTGCTTCCTCTTGCCCCTCGGTACCTTGTCCGCCTTGGTGACCAGCACTATCCCGTGAAAGCCCGCATGCTTTATCCACTCGTAAAACATAACATCAAGCTGCGTCGGCCGGTGCCTTATGTCCACCAGGTGCAGCACGCCCCGCAGCGTGGTACGGGTGTTCAGGTATTCCTCCATCATGCGGCCCCATTTTAGCTGCTCGGACTTTGACGTTTTGGCAAACCCGTAGCCCGGAAGGTCCACCAGGAAGAAGGCATCGTTTATCCGGTAAAAATTAATGGTCCTGGTCTTGCCGGGCTGGGAACTGGTGCGGGCAAAATTGCGCCGGTTTAGGAGGGTGTTAATAAGGGAGGACTTGCCCACGTTGGAGCGGCCCCCTATTGCCACCTCCGGCAGCCCTTCGGCGGGGTACTGGCCCCGTGCCACCGCGCTAATAACCATTTCCGCCTTTCTTATCTTTATTTCCATAAAATCATTCCTTATCCCAAGCCGACACATGTCCCATGCACCGGCCCGTGCCTGTGCCGGCTTACTCTCCGATACTTCGCCCCGCATTAGACAGGAGAACCGTCCCCTTGTCTCCTGAGACACATATCCCACGTACTGACCCGTGCCTGTGCCGGCGTATGCTCCGACACGCCGCCCTTTATTAGACGTGAGAACCGTCCCCTTGTCTGCACACCGCCCCACATCAGACAGGAGAACCGTCCCCTGTCTTTCCCTGTCTCTGGTCCCCTTGTCTCTGTCTTTTTCCCGTTGAAATGGGACAAAGAACCGTCCCTTGTCCCTTTTTGCCTTAATCCCTCATAAGGGCGTGGTCCAGCACGCTGTCCATGTGGTCCACCGTTACAAATTCCAGTTTCCTTTTAACGTTGGCGGGCACCTCTTCCAGGTCCTTCTCGTTCTCCGCGGGAATCAACACCTTTGATATACCCGCCCTGTTGGCCGCAAGGCACTTTTCCTTTATACCGCCCACCGGCAGCACCCTGCCCCTTAGGGTTATTTCCCCGGTCATTGCGGTGTCCTTCCTGACCGGCACATTGGCAAGGGCGGAAATCACCGCCGTTGCTATGGTTATACCCGCCGACGGCCCGTCCTTGGGTATGGCCCCTTCGGGTATGTGAATGTGTATGTCTAGTTCCTGGTAAAAGTTCGGGTCAATCTCCAGTTCCTCCGTCCGCGACCTTATATAGCTTATGCCCGCCCGGGCGGATTCCTTCATCACGTCGCCCAGTTGGCCGGTAAGCACCAGTTTCCCGCTGCCCTTCATGGTGGTCACTTCTATGGACAGCGTCTCGCCGCCCACCGGTGTCCATGCCAGCCCCGTGGCAATGCCCACCTCGGTACCCTCCTTAACCTTTTCGTAGCGGTAGGCGGGTATGCCAAGGTATTTACTAAGGTTTGCCCCGGTCACCCTGACC
>JAAYEV010000080.1 GCA_012728565.1 Clostridiales bacterium | reverse complement strand
TGGCCGTCCCCCAGTATCCCGAAGAAACTATCCACCTCTTCCATTAAGGGCCCGCAAACCGAGGCCTTCACAATTTCGCCACCGGTTGCGGCGACCATCGCCTCCACTGTGCCCTCGCCGCCGTCGGCGATGGGGATTTTATCAATAGCGCACGACGGAATCACCCGTCGTATACCCTCTTCTATGTACGCCGCCGCCTGCCCCGCCGACAGGCTCCCCTTAAAGGAATCCGGCGCAATAACTATTCTCATGTATTTATGCCCCTCCTATAATTCTTTTGCTTTCTCCGCACCCGCTCCGGGCTTATCCTTCGGCAGTTTTTTCTTAAGGTCAAGTTCCGCGGTTAAAACCCCTGCCAAGAGTATCGCCGCACCCGCATATGCCCTCGGCGCCAGGATTTCTTTGAGTATTATATACGAAAAAACAGCAGAGAAGACCGGCTCCAGCGACAGGATAAGGCCGGTATGAGTGGCGGTTGTGTGCTGCTGCGCCGTTGTCTGCACAATGTACCCCACTGCGGTGCACAGTATACTGAGAGCCAGCACCACAAGCCATGACCTAAAATCCCCCGGCAGCGTCATTCTCTCTGCAGCCAACGAAAAAGCTGCGGCAAAAACCGCCACGAAGCCAAGCTGCAAAACGCCAAGGGCAATCGAATCCACATGGCGGGTAAAGATTCCCGTCACCACCACATGGACTGCAAACAGCAGGGCGCATAATAGGCATAAAATGTCGCCGGGATTGACCTGCAGCCTTGTATCCAGCGTTAGCAGAGCTATTGCGATTACCGCCAGGCATACCCCGACTATAGCCTTTTTCTCTATTCTCTGCTTCAAAACCAGGAAAGAGATAATCGGTATAAAAACCACCGAAAGGCTTACCAAAAACCCCGCATTGGACGCGGATGTATGCTCAAGGCCAAAGGTCATGGACATAAAAACCGCGAAAAGAATAACCGCCAGGATGAATGCGTATTTATAAGTCTTTTTATCCGCGTCAATTATATTCCTGCCAAAAACGGGGGCGGAAACCCCAAAGGCTATGATGAACCTTAACGCCGTCAGGCTGAAGGGCCCGAGGGTTCCAAGTCCAACCTTCGTCAGAACATAAGACGACCCCCAGAACACCGTAATCATCATCAGCATCAAATCCGCCTTTGCCTGCCTGGTCATAGAATAACTCCTCCTTATACCGATATAGCGTATTATACTATCATTCTCCCCATCTTTTCGATTACCTTCCACCAGCACCGGAATATAAAAATTATGCCCTTTCCGGCTTAATTCTCATCAATTTCGCCGTTTACCCCGGTTTACATTTCCTTTCCCTTGCAATATAATTACGTTTAGAATCGACCACAAGGAGAAAAAGATGGATAAAGCCTATGTGACGCTAAACCGGAAACAAAACGCTGCAAGATTACTGGCCCTTTCGGCAGACCTGGGCAGAACCGGAACAATAATATCTTCAAATTATTCGTAAAGGTCTGTGCTTAAGTATTTGAATCCGGAATCGGGTATCAGCACCACTATTTTTTTGCCCTTTTCCCTGTCCTTTAAAAGTTTCAAAGCGGCGGCCACATTGGCACCAGCGGAAAAACCTCCGAATATCGCTTCCTCCTTTGCAAGTCTCCTTGCCGTCTCAATGGCTTCCCGATCGGTTACGGTAATATAATCCTCCACCATGTCCTTGTCAAGGAAAGGCAGCTCCATGCAGTACCCGCCCCCCTGAATCTTATGCCTTGTGTCCGACAGGTCGCCCCCGCCATAATACGCCGCCTTTTCCGGCTCCACCAGGTAGCACCTTATTCCGGGATTGTGTTTCTTGAGGGCCTTTGAACAGCCCATGAAGCTTCCCGCCGTCCCGACAAAATCGACAAACACCTCAACGCTTCCCCCGGACTGCTGCCATATTTCCTCGCCGGTATGGAGCTCATGGGCAAGTACGTTGCTTGGGTTATTGAACTGGTCCCCGCGGAAGGCACCCAGTTCTTTCGTAAGCCGCTGCGCCTCCTGCTCCACCAGGGCCAGGTCTTCGCCGGTTACCTGACCCGGCACCGAGCCCTGCGCCTGGTCCACCAGCACAACCTCACCGCCGAGGGCCCTTATCATCCTTGCCCTTTCCACCGAGTTGCCCTTTGACATGACGGCGATAAACCGGTACCCCTTGAGGGCGCACGCCACCGCCAGTCCGGTCCCGGTGTTGCCGCTGGTAAGCTCAACCACCGCCTGCCCCTTTTTAAGGAGCCCCTGCCTTTCCGCGTCCTTTACTATCTGCAGACCAATCCTGTCCTTTTTACTAAAACCCGGGCTGTAGTACTCAATCTTCGCATATATGGCCCCTTCCAGACCCTTTGTAATCCTGGACAAATTCACCAAAGGAGTGTTCCCGATTGTATCCAGCATACTTTCCAGCAGCCTGCCTGTCATAACAATAACCTCCCATATCACATTTGGTTGTTATTAATTACTATAGCTTATATTATACTTCCGGTAAAGCAAATATTGACTATTGTTCCCCCGTAATATATATTTTAGGTAACCTAAAATCCTGACCGGGAGGTAATGCCATGAGAGCGGTAAAAGCGCTGCTGGTCGCTTTTTTTATAATCACCCTTGTAACCGGTTATATAATATACAATTCAGGTATGTCCATCTCCATATCCTTCAAAAACCCTTCATGGAATAAAGCCGGGGACCAGGGCATTGAAACGGGCACGGCGGGTGCTGCAGTCCCGGACGATGAGACGGGCGCAGCGGGATCGGCAAACACTCCCGGTGATGCAGGTGCGGCAGACCCGGCAGACACTGATGACGCAAAAACCCCGGACGGCGGGGCGGGCTCGGCCCTTTCCATCGCCCGGCGAGTGCATGAACTGTTCCAGTCCCGCCAGCAAGACGATGAAAAATCATTCCGGGAAATAATTGATTTGCTGCCCGGCATTGATTGGTCATTGTACGCGAAAGAATACGACGCCGCCGGCGCCAAGGAAGTCCTGGAATGGATTTCCCAGAGCCCCTATACGGCCGAGGGGGAGAATGTGCTAAATATTTTTAAAGCCACCAAGGGCCTTGACGGTATGCTTTCAGATCAATACGGCGTAATCGTCGGGGAATTCTTCCGAAACGATACGGAAAAATATGTAAAACTGCTGGCCCGGCTGGACCGGCAGAGTATCGACAGGGTATGCCGTTTCACGGCGGACAACAACTATTACCACGTTGAACCCGAAGAAGCTGTAGAATCAATCACTGCCCGTTTTGAGGGCAGGGACCTCACGGACAGCGAAAGATACGTAGTTGATTCGATGCTAAAGGCCATCAAGGCCTATATCACTGAAAAATCCACCTGAAACTAATCCTAAATTCCCGTTGGGAATCAAACGTCTCTTTCCATTATCCTGAACACCGTCTTCATGGTACTCTTAAGCCACACCGCCATCCATACCACCGCAATAAGCTCCGCTACCGGGAAGGCGTACCAAATAAGGTCCAATCCCCCGATCTTGCCCAGCAGAAAGGCCAGCGGCAGCAGGATCAATATCTGCCTAGAAAAGGAAAGTATAAGGCTGGGCATACCCTTGCCCACCGCCTGGAAGGTGGTGCCCCCCACTATGGCGGGGCCTATAACCGGGAAGGCAAGGCTTATGATTCTCAGAGCCTTTACCCCGATTTCCATAAGTTCCGGGCTGTCACCAAACAGCAAAATAAGCTGTTCCGGGAACAGCTGGAATATCGCGAACCCCAGAACTGTAAAGGCAAACCCGGTCAGGAAACCCGCCTTCATAACCTCTTTAACCCTTTTGGAGTTATTGTACCCGAAATTATACCCCACGATGGGCAGGTAGCCCTGGTTCAGCCCGAATACCGGCATAAACACGAAGGACTGCAGCCGGAAATATATCCCCATCGCTGCAATGGCGGTGGAGCTGTAACCGGCCAGGATGACATTTAGCCCCCCTATCATCACCGAAGCCAGCACCTGCATAAGCACCGCCGGGAAACCCACCTGGTATATATCCTTTATTACGGAAAAGTCAAATTCAAAATTCCTGAAACTCACCTTCACTTCATTGTTGCCCTTAAACAACATATATACGATGAAGCTTCCGCTTATTATCCTTGAAAGAACCGTTGCCACCGCGGCGCCCTCTATGCCCATTCTTGGAAAAATCCCGTACCCGAATATAAACAGCGGGTCCAGTATTATATTCATGATGGAACCAATCAGCATGGTTACCATGGGTATGAAGGTGTTTCCCTCTCCCCTCAGTATGCTGTTGGCAATCATCGGGATGTACATCGCCGTGGCCCCGACCAATATAATCCATATATACCTTGTGCCGTAATCAATAAGCAGCGGGTCGTCGGTGAACATGCCGATAAGCTGCTCGGGAAAGAATACACCTATAAACGCCGCTATCGCGCCGTAGACTATGGCCAACAGCAGCACGTGGCTTGCCGCTCTCTCCGCCTCCCGCCGGCTGCCCCGGCCCAGGGACCTTGAGATAAGCGAACTTGCCCCGACGCCCGTTCCCACCGCCACGGCTATTTGAACCATTTGAATGGGAAAGGCCAGCGACAGGGCCGCCAGTGCGTCCTCGCTGAGCCTTGCCACAAATATGCTGTCTACAACATTGTACATGGATTGGATGAACATGGACAGGATTGACGGTGCCGCCAGCTTGAAAAGAAGCGGTAGTATGGGTTCCGTGCCCAGCCTGTTGTCCTGTGGTTTGTTTGTCAATGCTATTCCTCCGTCCCGTAATTACAGTATGCGCATACATAGATAATTATATATCCTTGTCACCGCCCAGTAAAGGGGCTGCAGGGCGCGGGTAAACATCACGGCTTTATGGCCCTCATGGAGTTTAATACGGCTATAAGCGCAACGCCCACGTCGGCGAACACCGCTTCCCACATGGAAGCAATTCCGCCGGCTCCAAGCAGCAGTACGATACCCTTTACCGCCAGCGCAAAGATGATGTTCTGCCATACTATAGCCCTGGTCCGCCGGGCCGCCCGGACTGCCGCCGCCAGCTTTCCAATCCTGTCGGTCATAATAACCACGTCCGCCGCCTCAATGGCCGCATCCGACCCAAGGCCGCCCATTGCAACCCCTATATCGGCCCTGGCCAAGGCGGGGGCATCGTTTATGCCGTCCCCGACAAACACCACCCTGCCCCTGGAGGTCTTATTCCCCTGGGCTGCTTCCACCATGGCAACCTTCTGGTGGGGAAGAAGCTCCGCGTGCACTTCGTCTATATTAAGGGCCTTTGCCGCCTCCTCCGCAGCCCTTTGGCTGTCACCGGTCAGCATCATTGTTCTTCTAACTCCCAGCGCCTTAAGGTCCCTTATGGCGGCGGCCGCATCCTCCTTTATCTCGTCGGACACTACAACGCTTCCAATAAACTTCCCGTCCAGTGCCGCGTACACAGCCGTTCCCGCCTCTTCCACCGGCTGGAAGGCTATGCCCTCCCTTTCCATAAGCCGGGTGCTGCCCGCCAGGACTTTTTTACCGTCTATTACAGCCTCAACCCCCAGACCCGGGGTTTCGGTGTAGCCCTTCACCCCATCGCCGTCCGGCTTTTTGCCGTAAGCCTCAATAATTGCCAGCGCCACCGGGTGATTGGACCCGTACTCCGCCCGGGCGATGTATTCCAGTAGTTTATTCTCGTCAACCCCATCAGCGGGGTTTATTCGGGTCACCTTGAACACCCCCTTGGTGAGGGTCCCGGTCTTGTCAAACACGACGGTGTCCAACTCGGCAAGGGCCTCGAGAAAATTACCCCCTTTTATGAGTATCCCGTTTTTCGAGGCGCCACCTATACCCCCGAAGAAACCAAGGGGTATGGATATCACCAGCGCACAGGGGCAGGATACCACCAGGAATACCAGCGCCCGGTACACCCAGTCGGAAAAATGCGCTCCCGGTATCAACAGAGGTGGAACGAGCGCCAGCGCCGCCGCGGCGAACACCACCGCCGGGGTGTAGTACCTTGAAA
Organism: Clostridiales bacterium; assembly: GCA_012728565.1. GTDB lineage: Bacteria > Bacillota > Clostridia > Ch29 > Ch29 > JAAYEV01. Next base: position 1,867 of record JAAYEV010000080.1, on the reverse strand, counting down.
ACCGGGTAATGAATTTTTCGGTGGGCGCCTTTCTTGCTCCTGCATCCTCCACCAGCTCCAGAATCTTTGCCACCGCTGATTCCTTGAATTCCCTGGTTGTTCTTACCGAAAGCACCCCGTTTTTGTTTATGAACCCGGACAGCACTCCCGACCCCGGTTCCACATCCCTTGGCACCGCCTCGCCGGTAAGTGCCGAAGTATCAACCGCGGATATCCCTTCTTCGACAACCCCATCAAGGGGTATTCGCTCTCCCGGCTTTACCAGTATTATATCCCCTACTCTAACCTCTGCGGGGGAAACCCTTTTGAGCCCGCCGGGCGTTTTTATATTGGCGTATTCCGGCCTGATATCCATAAGGTCCGCAATGGACTTCCTGGACCGGTTTACCGCCAGGTCCTGCAAAAATTCCCCGGCCCTGAAAAACAGCATAACCGCCACTGCCTCGGGGTATTCCCTTATCGCAAAGGCGCCCAGCGTGGATATGCTCATCAATAAATTCTCGTCAAAGGCCCTTCCCCTAATAAGGTTCCTTCCGGCGGCTGCAAGTATCCTGCCGCCAACCAAAAGGTACCCGACGGCGTACAGCATGATTCTTAAATCATTGGGCAGCCGGAGCAAAAGAGCCGCCGCAAATAGAATGCCCCCTGCCAAAAGGACCGCCGCTTCCCTTGTACCGGCACTGCCGCCGAACCCGGTCCTTTCCTCTTTACCCGTTAATATTTTTACCGTAACTCCCGGCTCTATTTCCTTAACCATGCCCGAAACGTCCTTCATTATCTGCTCGTGATTTTTGACATCCGCCGCGTCTATCGCCAGCACGTTTGTGGCAAGGTTTAGCGAAGCCCTGTCCACGTGCCTTATCCTTTTTGCCTCTTCCTCAATTCTTGCCGCACATGCGGCGCAGTTTAACCCCTCCAGATAAAACTCCACCCTGGATGCGTCCCTCACTTTTTACACCCCCGCTGTCTTTTTTACCTGTGGCTTACATGGGCAAAGCCCTGTGCAAATATGTTGCTTACATGCTCATCGTCCAGCGAATAATACACAACCTTCCCTTCCCGCCTGTACTTGACCAGCCTTGCCTGCTTGAGAATCCGCAGCTGGTGGGATATGGCCGACTGGGTCATTCCAAGCAGCGCCGCAATATCGCAAACGCACATCTCCTGCTGCTGCAGTGCGCACAATATCTTTATCCTGGTGCTGTCACCGAAAACCTTGAAAAGCTCCGCCAGGTCGTAAAGCGTCTCTTCCCGGGGCATGGTTTTGGATACCCTGTCCACTACGTCCCGGTGGATTATGTTGCAGTCGCAGGCTGTGTCGTTTCGTTTCATTTTTTAAAAACCTCCTTTGAATATATGAGCATATATTCATATGTAATTTAATTATACACCGCTGCAAGAAAATGTACAACACCAATTAAAAAATGAAGCCGCTTTGTTTAGCATTTCGCTTCCCATAAATAAACTGCATAAACCCTGAGTTAAAAATGGATACTAAGAACAGCACAAAAAAGGAGGAATGCCTTGATGGAAGGAAGGGTTGAAAAGAAAAACCAGCACCTGCCAGGTGTAAAGTGCGTTGTGGACACCTGCCATTACCATGCACAGGGCGACTACTGCAACGCGGCCAAAATAGAAATCCAGCCGCGTAATGCACAAGATACCGAGGAGACCGACTGCGCAACCTTCATTCACAAGCAGCAGATGACTTAAAAAAATCAATAAGGTGGGGGTTGTGATCTGCAATCACAGCCCCCGTCCTCTTGTTTATTGGCTTTTATTTTTTCTGCTACAAATCCCATTCAAGGCCCAGCTTCTCAATGGTCTCCCTTAGGGGCACCCCGTCACTGTCCCATCCCCTGGCCGG
>JAAYEV010000079.1 GCA_012728565.1 Clostridiales bacterium | reverse complement strand
CCCGGCGGTATTTTTATTTTTATCGTATACTCGTCCAAAACCCAGGTCCTCTGCCCGTCATCGGCGAACATAATATTACCGTCGGCATCCAGCAGTATGTTGCCGTGCTCGTCCGTCAGGTAATCGTTTATGTCCTGTCCGTCCAGCAGCACCCTGGTCCCAAGCTTGTTGGCTATTATCTCGGACTCCGGAACGGGAGGCCTAAAATCCCGGCCTCTTATTATCACCCAGGTACCGGCCCCGCCTATATCCGGTGCTATGCTGTAAATAACCGGGTCGCTGGACACGCGGGTATAGTAGTACCCGTTTTCCAGCGTTGCCATTGAGCCGTCCCCGTTTATAACCTGCACCGTCTTAAAGCCCTCTTCGCCCGGGGGGGTGATGATGGTTATCTGGCTGCCGAGACTGTTCACGCTTTTAACCAGGGCTTCCGCCCCGTCTATGGTAACTATAAGGTTTTCGACTCTGTTGTCAAAATTGGCGCCGAATATCTTAACCTCGGTTCCCCCGCCGGTTGTGCCCTTGTCCGGGTCCAGCCTGTCAATCACTGGCTTTTCGCTGTCCGGCAGCTGCGGGTCCATGAAACGGAACAGGTTTTCCGCGAAATTGTAGCCCCCGTCAGGGTTTGTAACCGAAACGTTGACAAAGCCTTCCAGTGCAACGTCCCCGGCCGGTATTACCGTTCTAATCTCGGTGCCTATGGTATACTTTTTTCCGTCCAGGAGGTTCCCGTCGCTGTCGTACACGCGGACCTGCGGGCTGTTGGAGTCATCGTTGGGGTCTATGGTCCTTGGCCCCACCTTTATAACCGGGTATTTTTTGACCTGGACACCGTCTACCTCTTCGGCCAGCACCTGGAAATTGGTACCCTTAATGCTTATGTAAATATCCTGGTCCCAGGGTCCCCTTCCGGGAGTAATGCTGTCTATTTCGGGTATGGTCATATCGGGCAGGTAGGTGAATGAGCTTCTCAGGGTATACTTTTCCACCCTGTAAATCACCTGGCTGCCGTTTGCATCGGTCACCACCGTCTCGGTATCCAACACAACATCATGTATCTCGGGTATCCCCTTTTGCTGCAGCGTTATTATTGGTGTTGTGACCGATATTTGGTCCCCGTTTTCCTGTATCTTAAGGACTTCTTCAATCGGCGCTATAAGCCCTATTGTAACCTTAATCTTTCTTTCTATGGTTACCGGGCTGTCGTTGTATCTCCCCTTGTAAACGAGGGTGTACTGGTTGCTCAAGGGGTCGTACCCTTCGTCTTCGTGGCCTTGCTGCAGCTCCACATCCTGGAGCTGGCTTATGTTCAAGGTTGCTATGTTTCTTCCTGATATTACTACTTTCTGCTGCTGCGATTCCTTTGCATAGGACGGGGTTACGTCGGTAACCACCAGCATGTTGCCGGCCTGGACGTATGTGAACTTTTGGGGCAGTACGTATTCGTTGTGCCCTTCGCTGTCCTGTATTACAACCTCGCATTCCCCGGCCACGCCCGGAGGGGTTACTGCCTGGAGGCCCACTACCTTGCCGGCGCTGTCGGTTATAACCTGCACGTCGGTGGCCTCGTTACCGCCGACAAACACTCTCATGCTGCTGTTAAAACTGGTTTTGCCCTCCTCCACGTTGCCCATCATTCTTATCACGGTGCCCCCGCTTACATGGCCGGAATCCGGCTCGAGGCTTACCACCTCGATGTCTGTCAGTTTGCCTACCACCGATATGCAGCCTCTTAGAATGCCTTCTATCGCATCCTCAACGGGGACATCGCTGCCAAGACCCGCGTCCTTCCTGACCCTGACATCGGTGACGCTGTAGAATACCGGGGATTTTACTTTTTCAATAACTATCTTGTTCCCCTCGGGGTTTACTACTGCCTCATAGCCGGAATCAGGCCCTACGGAATAGGGTACCCCCGCCACTACTACGCTTGTTATGTCCTCAAACCCGGTACCGTATATTTCAAGGGGCTCCCCTACTTTTGCCTTGGTTTTGCTTACCGCCGTTATATGGGGCGGTGCCACGACTTCAAACTTGACTTCCTCGCTTTCACCGTCTCCATTAACTACACGGATGGTTTTGAGCCCCACTGCGAATATATCATCGGTGTCTTCTTCCCTTATTATTGTGATGGTGCTGTCGGTGACATGATTGGGCATGACATATATGTCATCTATGTAGACACTTAGAGGATTGACAAAGTTTTTACCTCGTATCTCGTAGGTCAGGGTTACCCGGTCTCCGGTATCCCTTACGCTTCGCAGCAAGACCCTGTTTATTTCAGGGGGGCCCGCCGCCTTGGCCAAAAGGTCCGGGGGTATGTATGATAAAATAAAGACTGTTATTAAAATAAGTGCAATAATTTTCCTGACCATTTTTTATTCCTCCTAAGGCCTTTTTCGGCTTTTGGGCTGCCCGCCTTTGCCGCCGTTTCTTTAGACTATCCGTCTTTACCGCCGCCTGTTTCGCGGCTACCCGTATGCGGCGCCGCCGCCCGTTTTGCGGCTGCCAACTTGCCCCATCGGCTCTGCCGGGGCGTACAGGCCGCTCCCGACCGTTCCGGTAGTATACCGCCCCATCGACGAGCGGGCAACCGGTCGTCACCGTCCATGTCGAGATGGTAACGGGCTACCTAAGCTGTTTGATGGATAACGATCTGCCTCCGACGTGCCGGGACGGCAGCGTACTACCTCCACCGCCGGGTGAGTAACGGGCCACCTCTGACCGTGCCGCCACCGCTGCCGGGGTGCACGGGCCGCCCCCGTTGGCGGACGGGCAACAACCTGCCTCCACTGCCGGGCAGAATGGGCGCGCTCCCACTTCGTCCCGGGACGCACCCGGCCTGACCATGTTGCGGAAACGGGCCCCGGTTTGAATATCCGCAGGCCTTTTTGGGCATAGTTGGCTCTATATATTTTTATCGGTATGGGACTTTACGAAGTTTATATGAAATGGGCGACCGCGGCAAAAAGAAAACAGCCTGCATATTGCTGCAGACTTATATAATAGGAATATTTAAGAAGCTGTTGCTATTTGCTTTGTTTCAGCAGATAAATCTCTTTCTCGGTCTCAGCGCTTTTATTG
>JAAYEV010000078.1 GCA_012728565.1 Clostridiales bacterium | reverse complement strand
TAAGTTTTGCACCTTTTTTTAAGGTAGTGATCTTCTCAATTTCACACTTAAACCTCACAAAATCCCCTCCCAAAAGAAAGAGGCACCCTAACAACGTAATCGTTGCTAAGATGCCTCCGGTTTTCCGGTCAGCATACCGTTGTTTATTTGGAATATTTAATCGACATAAAGGATATCTGTTGTGTTTGTTGTTCCTCGACTAATTTCCTGATTCGATTGCAAATAGAGTAATATCTGCATTCCCTCATTCTTGCATCTCGCATCTCAAATTGGTACCTGGCCTTTGGTATATAGTACTTACAATCTTTACAGTATTTCATAATTTCACCTTCTCGGTTGCCTTCTCCACCATCACCGGTAACCCATCTTGAACCCTAATTGTAATCTCTCCGTAACCAAGCCGCCGGATAAATTCCAGCAACCGTTTTTCCTTTTCATGCAACTTTTGTCTGCTTTTTGTAATGTATACTGTTTTCTCTTCCATCTAACCCCCCCTAATAGGTATTGCTCTAGCATAATGATTCCCCCTTCGTTTTTTCCGCTTCTTCCTCACTTGCATATACCTGCTCAATAGGCTTTCGTGTGATTTGCTTGGCTTTGGTGAGTAATGTAAGTATTGTGCCGTGTTTGTCGATAGTGATTGCTTTTACTTCGCCTCGTAGTGTGCCTTTAGAATAATAGCTATTGAAATATACTGTGTCTCCCACCTTGCAAGGCAGTTCCACTAATCGCCCTTCTTCTTCTGCATCCTCGTATCCGGCTAGTTTATTGTATAGTTCCTCTAATGCGTTAATTGCTTTCGCTACTGCCCCACCAGCGGCCTTTTCAGTTTCGTCATCCGTCAGCCCTTTTCGTCTGCCTGCTGGATAATCAGGGATTACTTGCTCTATCAGGCCAAGGTCATCCAGTATTTTTTGTATGTCCATAATTCACCCCTCCGTAATATTAATTTCAACTCTCGGATTTTCCCTATCCACTTCAAACCTGTGTGTAATACTGTTGATATACCGTTGACTGTCATCTCTAATTGCCCCACCTGCCACAAGTCCATCTAAAATAAATTTCTGTCCGCCTGTGATGTTGTCTGGATCCCTGCGAAGGTTAGGCTCGTACCATGTGATTGTTATGTCTACACGGTTGTATCTTGGCAGTTTTTTGGCAAGCCATCCGATTTCTGATGTGTAGCGGTCTTTCATTTTTGCGTACTCGTATGGGCTTCTCTTGGCTGCCGCTATGATTTCGTTTAATCCCGGGAGCCTGCCAGGGTATTCAAGCTTCATAGCACTCCGTGCAATAATGCTTCCATTCCCCGTCTACCAGTTTCTTTTTCCAGCCTTCCTCCCACATAAACTCCATTATATCCGCCCAATTGTCGAACTCTTGCCCTGTTCCGCAGTTATCGCATGTTGCCATGTATTTGTTTTTGTAAATTTTTTCAATCATAAGCTATTAACCTCACTTTCTTTCTTTTTTGTGTACCCATCCACATTCGCTACATATAGCCC
>JAAYEV010000077.1 GCA_012728565.1 Clostridiales bacterium | reverse complement strand
GCGGTGCTAATGAACCGCCGGGGGCACAGCACCGCGATCTTTGATGCGGATATAACCGGTCCCTCCATTCCCAAGGCCTTCGGGATCAGGGACAAGGCCAAGTCCGGCGAGCAGGGGCTGCTGCCGGTGGAAAGCCGGGACGGAATAAAAATTATGTCCATAAACCTTCTTCTTGAGAGCGACACCGACCCCGTAATATGGAGGGGGCCCCTTATTGCCAGTACGATAAAACGGTTCTGGGCCGACGTTGTATGGGGCGACGTTGATTTTATGTTTATAGACATGCCGCCGGGAACCGGCGACGTGGCGCTCACGGTATTCCAGTCGCTGCCGGTTGACGGGATAATAATAGTCACATCGCCGCAGGAACTGGTGTCCATGATAGTATCCAAGGCGGTCAACATGGCAAAGAAAATGAACATACCGATACTGGGAATCATCGAGAATATGTCCTACCTCAAATGCCCCGACTGCGGCAAAGAGATTAACGTATTCGGGAAAAGCCGCATAGAAGAAGTGGCAAAGGAGCACGGCATACCGGTGCTTGGGAAGCTGCCCATAGACCCGGCCATTGCCACCGCCATCGACAAGGGGCTTATCGAGGACTTCCAAGGCGACTGGCTTGATAACACTGCGGAAATACTTGAAAAGTAAAATGACATTACAAATTCTAACCGGGCTGTTATTGACAGCTCTCATGGAAACCCCGAACCAAGAGCGGCCGAATAAAACGGCCGCCCTTGGTTATTCTTTATTATTTGCGATGTAGATTTGTATCGCGTCCCTTAAAAACTCCGTCATGCCCGGCTGGCCCTGGTCGTAATAGGCCCTGAACCTCTCGTCCTCCACGTACATCTGCGCCAGCCCGGCATGGGCCTCGCTGTCGTAGCCGCCCCAGCACATGGTAAGCCATTCCCGGTGAAGCTGCGCCGCCCTTTGGGCAAGCTCCCCGGCCGGGTCGCCCTGCCTGAATGCCTCGGCCAGCGTTTCTTTTACCTGCTTATCAAGGTTCACCATCCTGTCATACTGCTCCCTTGTCATGTTCCTGAAAGCCTCATTTGACCTGTCCACCGCCTCGTCGCCGTACCTTTCCCTTGCCTCTTTGCCGAATTTTGTCTCGTTATCCTCCAGCAGTTTTTGCTTGAAGCCCTCGAATTTTTCCCTGTCGGTCATTTCAATCCTCCCCTCCGCCGAAGCTATTGACTTTTCCACGTTGGCTATCAGCCTCTCTATCCGCGACTTTTCTGCCAGAAGGCTTTCATAGTGCTTCCGCAGCGCCTTTAACCTGTCAAATTCCGGTGAATCCATGATGGTTTTTATTTCTTCCAGGCCTATGCCCAGTTCCTTGTAAAAGAGTATCTGCTGCAGCCTGTCAACCTCTTTGCGGCCGTATATCCGGTACCCCGATTCGTTGACCCTTGCGGGCTTAAGGAGCCCGATTTCGTCGTAGTATCGAAGCGTGCGGGGGCTGACCCCTGCCATGTTTGCCAGCCTTTGCACCGTGTATTTCATCTGTCCACCTCCTGACATCATAACTATACACCTTAACGTAACGTTAATGTCAAGGGCTTATTACGGGTAAAAATTGTATATTGGAGGATTGAGCGCCGACATGTAGAATTGTATAGGGAAGAAAATCAGTCGAAGGAGATGCGACAGTTGAAACATGCCAATTTGACCGGGGGATTACCAAAGCCCAATGCCGGGGTATGGAAGGAAGCCGTAAAAGACTGCCTGCCCATTACCACCGGAATAATTCCCTTCGGGCTTACCTGTGGAATAATGGGCCGGACCGCCGGCTTTTCCATATTTGAAATAACCTTCATGTCCATGACGGTTTTTGCCGGGGCTTCGCAGTTTATCGCTATTGCAATGATAGGTTCGGGGATTACCGGCTGGTGGACGGTGGTGTTTACCACATTCATGGTAAACCTAAGGCACCTGCTTATGGGCGCATCCCTTTCGCCCTACCTGCTCAAGCTATCCAAGCCCCTCCAGTACCTGCTGGCCTTTGGCATTGTGGATGAAAGCTATGCCTTGACCATGGACAGGATAGAAAGGAAGGGTTACGACCCAAACTATCAGCTGGGCATATCCGCATTGATTTATATAGTATGGAACATTTCCACCTGCCTGGGCGCTTACTTTTACAATGTTATACCCAACCCGCTGGAATGGGGGATAGATTTTGCGCTGCCGGCAACCTTCCTGGTGCTTTTAATACCCCGTCTCGCGGACAGGACCTCCATAACCATTTTCCTGGTCTCGGCCCTGAGCGCAGTGTTGGGGGCTTTATACCTCCCCGGTAAATGGTACATAATACTGGCCGCAACCACCGCGGCCATAGTCGGGGGCTTTATGGAAGGGGGCAGTAAGGATGAATCTTAAGCTTGTTTCAATTGTACTGGGTATGGCCGCCGCCACCTATATCACCCGCATAGGCTCCCAGGTACTGTTTGCCAGCACCGGAATGCCGGCCTGGATGGAGAGATGGTTAAAACATGTGCCGACGGCGTTTCTTACCGCCCTCATAGTACCGTCTCTTTTGATGCCCGAGGGACACCTTGATATATCCCTTGGCAACAACTACCTTTTGGCCGGGGCCGTGGCCGCCTTTACCGCCTATAGGACAAGAAACGTGCTTATTACAATACTTATCGGGATGACGGTTATAATTATATTAAACCGGTTTATGCCCTTTTAAAAAGGACCGGCTCGCAGCCGGCCCTTTTTAAAAGCCCAAGTAAAACATATAGAAGGAAAGAAGCAGTATTGCTCCGCCCATTGCTATCTTGAATACCCGTCCCAGCCTGCCCAGCCGTGTGGATGAAGCAAGGCCGTTTGCAAGGCCTACCGACGTGCCGGCGACAAGCAGCAGCACGCTGTGGCCTAGCGAGTAGAGGAACAGAAGCAGCACACCCCACAGGAGGCTCCCGCCTTGGGCTACCATTGCCAGCAGCACAACCAGCACCGGTGTCGCGCAGGGGGATGCAAAAAAACCGCCAAGCATCCCCAGCATCGCAGCCCCTATATAGCCCTTCCGCGCGCTCTTTCCCATTACTCTTGCCTGGGGTATAATGTTTATTATGTCCCACATTTGCAGCGCCATAAGGGCCGTAAGGGTTCCCAGCAGTATATACCACCAGGAACCGCTTCCCCGCATCAGCTTGCCGAACAGCGAAGCCAGGGTCCCCAGTGCTGTAAACGTTACCGCCATGCCCGCGCAAAATACCAGCGAATACCTGAAAGCCCGCTTTGTGTCCCCTCCGGCATAACCGCCTACGTACCCGATAACAAGGGGTATACTGGACAGCGAACAGGGGCTAAAGGAGGTGAGAACCCCCGCAGCAAACGCCAGCAAAGGAGCAATCCATAAATGGGCGGTTATAAGCTCTCCCAAAACGCCAAGCCATCGGTCTATCATTTCATACCAATCTCCTTGAGTATTCTGATAATATCTTCCTCCGGCAAAAACCCTTCGTGGTAGCCATAGGGCTTGCCTTCCGCATCAAAGAAAAACTGCATGGGGATAACCCATACACCGAACTTACCGGCGGCCTGCAGGTTTTTATCCGCATCCACCGACTTGATGACAGCCCGGCCCCGTAAGTCCCTGTTGACCTTTTCAATGATGGGGTCCATATCACGGCACGTAGTACAGTAGTCCGCCCTGAAGTTAATCATGACCGGCAGGCCGTGGGACAAAAACCTCTCCAGGTCAAAGTCCTCTGTGGCGTCAAGGGCAAATTCCGAATCATCCTGCCCCATTATACCCCCGGGCAGCAGGTTCTTGTAGGCCCAAATCCCGAAAATAATCGCTGCCACAAGGAACGGGACAATTATCTTTATTATTGGTTTCCTTGGTCGCAGCCGGGTATCAGCATCCTTTTCACCTTTATCTACCTCTTGCTCTATCCTGCTTTCCATGCCTTGATTTGCACCATTTTTGAAATCTTCGTTCACTGCCGCATCCCCCCGCGATACTGATTTTTTGCACTTGCTTTATAGATATATTATAGATTTATCCCAGCCGGCGGTATGTTAAACACCTTGACAGATTATACGCGTCAATTCCCCCGGTTATTCATGGCACAACAAAACCGGTGCCCCATGCTCGTACCGGTTTTGCCTCGTATTATAAATTTATCATAGGCATCCTATTCCTTTGCATAATCGTCGAAATAGCCCTGCACCAGGACTATCGGTGTTCCCTTGTCTCCGCTGCCGCTGGTTAAGTCGCAAAGGCTGCCCAAAAGGTCGGTGAGCTGCCTTGGAGTTGTGCCAAGAGCCTCATCCCTGCCCACCAGCTGTTTCCCTTTTTGCTTTATCCTTTCCTTTATTGCCTCCTCCTTTTTGCTGCCATCCAATCCTTCAAGGTC
>JAAYEV010000008.1 GCA_012728565.1 Clostridiales bacterium | reverse complement strand
TTTTAGATAAGTTATTTTGGGTACTATTTGGGTACTATTTTGGTGGGAATTACGCTTGCTTATGTCCAGCAGGCGTTTTCTTATTAATTAGCTTTTCCATTATACTGGCAGCCTGCTTGTCCGCACTTCGGAGAGCATGAGCATATACCCGCATTGTGACATCGGGGTTAGCATGTCCCATTCGTCCGGCAACTGCTCGGACGTTCAGCCCTTCATGGATAAGCAGCGTTGCTGCCAAGTGCCGCAAATCGTGAAATCGTATTGCCGGTAGGTTGTGACGCTTCAAAAACTTCTTGAATATATCCCCTATCGTATCCGGGAAAATCATGTCCCCGTTCCATTTCGTAAATACCCAATCACCGTCCTGCCACAGGTTGCCAAGCCTCATTTTCTGTTCAAGCTGCCATTTCCGATATTCTTTCAATAGCCGCACAGTAGAAGCCGGAAGGGCAATGTCCCGAACCCCCGCCTTTGTTTTGGGTGGCTTAACCTGTACACCGACTGACGGAATGTATTCTGCCGCCTGCCTAATGTGCAATATGCCATTATCAAAGTCAATATGTTTCCACTGCAAAGCGGCAAGCTCACCCCTCCGGCAGCCAGTAACAAACGCCAGTTCGATTATTGCCCGGTATTTAAGCGGTTCCCCTTCTAATGCCGTTAATAGTTTTCGCATATCCCCCTCGTCCAGTTGGGGCATTTCTTTGGATGTTGCTTTTGGAGGTTTAACTTTTTCGCAAGGGTTTTCTTTTAGCAGGCCCCACCGGACGGCATCGGCTAACATTGCACTCAATACCCGGTGATAATACTGAATTGTGGAATTTGAAAGTTTCCCGTCCCTTCCATCTTCCCTTATACCATCCTCCTGTAGGTTCCCGTAAAACTCTACCAGGTGCATAGGTTTCAACTTTTCAAGTTTTAAATGACCCAGGGCTTGCGCAACCCGTCCCCGCAATATACCCTCATAGCGCAGGCGTGTTTTGTTTGCCAAAGACTTCCCGTGTTCATCTAGCCATTTTTCAGCGAAGCTTTCCACCGTAAAGCTTGAAGGTTCAAAGTAAGTTCCCCGTTGTACTGCTTCCTCAAAAAGTGCCGCCTGTCGTTGTAATTCTTTTTCCCGCTGCCGTTCTGTCAATCCTGGGTCTAATTTGATTGTCTTTGTGCGCTTTAATTTTTTGCCATCAGGTGTATAGCCGAGACTTACAGTTATCCGGTATGAATTTTCGGTCCGCTTTTCAATGCTCGCCATCATCATTCGCCTCCTTAATAACATTCATCCTATCGTAATAAACCGTTTTGTGTTTAAGGTTGTATAGTTCTGATGTGGTTTTTGCCGGACAATATTTTGCCTACCGTTCACTTAACCATTCTCTTATTCTCTTTTCGTTGAATGGGGTTGATTTACCGATGTTTGAAAAAATATAATCTCTTTCGTTCTTCAATATCTCATAAGGTGAGATATCAGATTTTCCGTATTTATTTACAATGTAGTTTTTAGCTTTCTCCTCCATTCTTTTTCTTTTCTTTCGCCCTTTATGAGTTTCAGCACAGGTTTCACTACAGGTTTCTGCGTCTATCCTTCTCATGTTAGGCCCGAGGCAGACTGGACAAATTCTCGTGCTTTCCTGTAGGCAAATATAAAAGTATAAGTATAAAGCTGTTAATAAGTTTGGTGGTTCCAAGAAGGGATTCCTCAACCTAATTTTTTCCTCGCCAATTTCTGCAGAAGTCGAAGTTTTTACTACCTTTTCGCTACATATGGCTAAATTCTTAACATTTGATGAAATCTCCCTCGTAATATACCGAAACCCTGCATAAGAAAATGCTTCTGGATTCATATTTATTTCTCTAATAGATTCTTCAAAATACACTTCAGGGGAAAACGTATTGCCCTGATATACATTGATAACAGTTAGTGATTTATCTAGAAAAAACTTTTCGGCTCTTAACCACTTTTTCAAATCATCAATTTTGACGTTTTGTATCTGCTCGTTTTTTTTCCATAATTCCGTAATCTTTTTTCCCTGTCTTATAAAATCCTCGATGCTTTCATAATTACTATCCGAGGAAACAAGAAATCCATATTTTTTAACATAATCAAGTATTTCGGTATTATTAGTCCTCTTTTTTCTAAATATTTTGATTAATTCAAAAAATGGGTTGTCAACTGTAATGCCTTCGTTACTTTCGAAATTTATTTTGCGTACATAGCTTTGTCCATGACCTATAAGATAGCCTTTTTCCAACTCAACTTCCTCATAAACTTCATTATAACAAATCAAATCGAAACAAATTT
>JAAYEV010000076.1 GCA_012728565.1 Clostridiales bacterium | reverse complement strand
CTAATGCGGGAAATGCCGGAAATAGACGTTTTGTTGGGCACCACCAGCTTCCCGGAAATAATAGAGGCAGTAAAACAAGCGGCGCAGGGGAAAAGGGTGTTGAATATCCGACACCCCGACTTTGCTATACCGGAGGGACTGCCCAGGGACAGCCTGGAAAAAAGCCATTATGCATACTTAAGAATCGCCGAGGGATGTGACAACCACTGCAGTTACTGCATTATACCAAGGATTAGGGGCAAATACAGGAGTCGACGCTGGGAGGATATTTTGGAGGAAGGCAAGTCCCTTGTATCCGACGGTGCAAAGGAGCTTATACTGGTTGCACAGGATACAACCGGTTACGGCAGGGACCTCTACGGCGAAAGGAAGCTTCCCTGGCTGATTAATAAACTATGTGAGATTGACGGTTTACATTGGATGAGGCTGCTTTACTGCTATCCCGACGGAATAACCCGGGAGCTTGTAGAAACCATGAGAGACCAGTCCAAGCTGTGCAACTACCTGGATATTCCAATACAGCATGCCAGCGACAGGATTTTAAGACTCATGAATCGAAGGACCACCGCCGCCCAGACCGAAAGACTGCTTAACTATGTAAAAGAGAACATTCCCGGGGTGATTATAAGGAGCACAGTAATAGTAGGCTTTCCCGGTGAAACTGAAGATGATTTCAAGAGGCTGCTGACCCTCGTCAGGAAGGGATACATTGACCGGCTGGGAGTGTTCGTATACTCCAGGGAAGAGGATACCCCCGCCTATGGTTTCAGCGGCAGGGTACCGCGAAGTACTGCGGAGCAGCGCAGGGAAATATTAATGCTGGAACAGCAGCAAATCTCATTAAAAAACAACCGTGAGATGGTGGGAAAGGTCCTGGAGGTGCTGACCGATGGCCGTGACCGGGACGGGTACTACGGCAGAACCTATGGAGACGCCCCGGAAATTGACAACACGGTGTTATTCCATTCGGATAAAGAAATAATGGCGGGAGAATACGTGCGGGTAAAAGTGGAACATGCCCTGGAATACGATTTGGTTGGGAGAGTGGTTTGATGAATTTGGCTAACAGGTTAACCCTGTTTAGAATAATACTTGTTCCGGTATTCATGGTTTTTTTGCTTAACAAAATAACCTATGGTGAATACCTGGCGGCTGGCGTGTTCATACTGGCGGCGCTTACCGACAGCCTGGACGGTTATATTGCAAGAAAGCACAACCAGGTAACCAAGCTGGGAAAGCTTATGGACCCAATTGCCGACAAGCTGCTGGTCACAGCCGCGCTAATCTCCCTGGTGCAAATGGACAAGTTGTCCGCCTGGATAGCCATGGTGATTATAGCCAGGGAGTTCGTGGTAACGGGGATTAGAAGCATTGCCGCCTCCGAGGGCCAGGTCATAGCGGCAAGCATATGGGGCAAGCTTAAAACCATATCCCAGGTTGTGGCGGTTGTTGCCATTATACTTAATAATTTTCCCTTTAGTTATATTGGAATACCCTTTGACCAGATAGCGATTTGGACAGCGGTGGCTCTCACGCTGATATCCCTGGCAGATTACCTGTACAAGTGCAGGAAAATATTCATAAACTCAAGATGAGCTAAAGCTACCGAATACCGAATACTTAGAACAGAAAGGAAATGAGCATGAGGTCAGAGTTAATATCCGTTGGCACAGAGCTTTTACTGGGAAACATAATCAATACCAACACCGCCTTTTTATCGGAAGAACTGGCAAAGCTGGGTATAGACGTTTATTTCCACGTTACGGTAGGGGACAACCGTGAAAGGCTCACCAGTACCCTAAGGACCGCCATGGAAAGGTCCGACCTTGTAATAACCACCGGGGGACTGGGGCCCACTTCGGACGATATCACGAAAGAAACCATAGCGGAGGTGGCAGGAAGGAAGCTGGTGCTCCACCGGGATGAGTTTAGAAAGCTCGAGGCTTTTTTCAACAAGTCCGGGAGAAAAATGACACCCAACAACATAAAACAAGCCTACCTGCCGGAGGGAAGCCTGGTTGTGCCCAACGACAACGGAACCGCTCCCGGAGCGATAGTTGAGCTTAACGGCACAACCATAATCATGCTTCCCGGCCCGCCGGTTGAAATGAAACCCATGTTCCTGGAAAAAATTGTACCTTACCTGCGGGAAAGGTCAAAGCAGGCATTGGTATCGGTAACCCTTAGATTTTTTGGTATTGGAGAATCCGCACTGGAACATGCGCTGTACGACCTAATCAAGGGACAGACAGAACCCACCATAGCCACCTATGCCGGTGACGGGGAGGTCAAGGTCCGGCTTACCGCGAGGTCGGATGCCGGCGGCGAAGTGCCCCCGTCCATTACCGATATGATGGAAAAGATAAAAGAAAGGTTGGGCCGGTATATATATTCATACAACGACCGGCCCCTGCACGAGGTCACGGCAGAGCTGCTGCTTAAGTCAGGAAAAACCCTTGCCGTTGCAGAATCATGCACCGGCGGAAAGTTAAGCGCATTCATTACATCGGTTCCCGGGATTTCGAAGGCATACATGGGAGCCGTTATAAGCTACAGCAACCAAATGAAGCAAAAATTCCTGGGAGTTACCGACCAAACCCTTGAAAAGTTCGGGGCGGTGAGTGAAGAAACCGCCCTTCAAATGGCCGAGGGCGTACGAAGGGCATGTGACGCTGACATAGGCCTAGCGGTTACCGGGATAGCCGGGCCGGATGGGGGGACCGAACAAAAACCCGTGGGTCTTGTATATATTGCATTATCCTCAGGGGGCCATACGGAAGTACGGGAGCTTATGTTTTCCGGAAACCGTGAAAAGGTCAGAACCTACGCAGCCAAGAATGCGCTAAATCTTCTGAGAATGTACCTGGTCGGTGATATAGCAAGTATTGACAAAAAGAGTTAATACTATATAATATATATAGAACATCTGTTCCTATTTTTAAAAGGTGGTGTTTATATGAACAATGAAAAACTGAAAGCACTGGAACTTACCATAAACCAGATTGAAAAGCAGTTTGGGAAAGGCTCTGTCATGAAACTGGGGGACCAGGGGGCAAGCCTGAACATTTCAAGCATTCCCACGGGGGCCTTAAACCTCGACGTTGCCCTGGGCATAGGAGGGGTTCCCCGGGGAAGGATAGTGGAAATTTTCGGACCGGAGTCCTCGGGAAAAACCACGGTGGCCCTTCACATAGTTGCCGAGGCACAGAAAACCGGGGGCAATGCAGCATTTATAGATGCCGAGCATGCCTTGGACCCGGCTTATGCGAGCAACTTGGGCGTTGACATAGAAAACCTGATTGTATCACAGCCGGATACCGGTGAACAGGCCCTTGAGATTGCCGAAGCCCTTGTGCGATCCGGCGCCTTGGACGTTATAGTAATAGATTCCGTTGCAGCCCTTGTTCCAAAGGCTGAGTTGGAGGGCGAAATGGGAGATGCCCATGTGGGACTGCAGGCAAGGCTCATGTCTCAGGCCCTTAGAAAGCTTGCAGGGGCGATAAACAAGTCCAAAACCACCGCGATATTTATAAACCAGCTTAGGGAAAAAGTGGGGGTTATGTTTGGAAACCCCGAAACCACTCCCGGCGGAAGGGCTCTTAAGTTCTATGCCTCGGTGAGACTGGACGTCCGCCGCGTTGAAACCCTCAAGCAGGGCGATGACAGCATAGGTAACCGGGTAAGGGTCAAGGTTGTTAAGAATAAAGTCGCCCCACCTTTTAGGCAGGCAGAGTTTGATATAATGTACGGCAGCGGCATATCAAGGGAGGGGGCCATACTGGACATGGCAATTGAAGACGGGATAGCCTCAAAAAGCGGCTCCTGGTATTCCTTCGGCGATACAAGGCTGGGGCAGGGCAGGGAAAACGCAAAGCAGTACCTTATAGAAAACCCCGACATATGCATGCAAATCGAAAGAATGGTCAGGGAAAAGCATTGCCTGGCAGCCCTTCCAAGTGAAAAGGGCGAGGACCAAAGGACAGACAAATGACCATCAAGGCGGGCTGTCCCCAGTAATTCGGGGATGGTCCGCTTTACTTTTCAACCTGTTTGAAAGGAGTTCGGCTATGGATGAATTTGAAAACGGGTACAAAACGGCTTTAAGGTTTATTTCGAAAAGATTGAAAACCGAAGCGGAAGTAAGAAAGAGATTAAATACCCGGTGCCCCGACCAGGTTACCGATCAGGTGATTGAAAGGCTGAAGGACGACGGCTATTTAGATGACGCGTTATATGTCGATTGTTATATAAGGGACAGGATGAAATTCAACCCAATGGGCCGGCACAGAATAAAAATGGAGCTGGAACAAAAGGGTATAAAAAAGGAGTTGATTGAAAACAGCAGTGAATACTTGGCCATTGACGAGAAAAAAGTGATTGAGGGACTTTTGGAAACAAAACTCAAAGGCTGCGATGTAAAGGACGAAAAACAAAAAAGAAGGTTGATGGGCTATCTTGTGAGAAGAGGTTTCAGCTTTGAAGCCATAAACCGGGTACTGGCACAGCATTTCGGTAGGTCCCGGTCTTAGAAACCGCCGCCCCCGGCATTCAGCTTGACATAAATACCAAAAGAATATAAAATTATTGTGATACGGTAGTATTATGGCAGTCCTGTTTTCAGTAATTAAGCGCCTTTAAGAATATACCTAAGAAAACCGAAATAGAAGGAGGTGTTGCAGTATAGATAAGCTGATAATAGCATTAATATCGTCCCTGGTGGCTTTCCTGGCCGGCTTTTTGGTAAGGAAAATTATTGCGGAGGCAAAAATCACCAATGCCGAAGAGTTGGCGAAAAAGCTGATTGCCGATGCCGAGAAGGAGGCGGAAACCCTTAAAAAGGAACAGCTGCTGGAAGCCAAGGAAGAGGTCCACCGCCTCAGGAACGAATTCGAAAAGGAAGCCAGGGAGAGAAGGAATGAGCAGCAGAGGATAGAAAGAAGGCTTATTCAAAAAGAAGAATCCCTTGACAGGAAAATAGAGGCGATTGAAAAAAAGGAAGAACTTTTGAATCGCCGGGACGAAGATATCAAAAGACACCAGGAATACATCCACGAACTGTATGAAAAGCAGAAAAAAGAGCTTGAGCGGATGTCGGGCTTTACAGCGGAGGAAGCAAAGGAGATTCTTTTTAATGATATAAGAAAAGAGATTGAAAAGGAAGCAGCCGTAATGGTCAAGGAAATAGAAGCCCAGGCAAAGGATGAAGCCGAAAAAAGAGCAAGGGAGATAATAACCTGCGCAATACAAAAATGTGCGGCAGACCATGTTACAGATACTACCGTTTCTGTAGTTCAGTTACCCAACGATGAAATGAAGGGAAGGATAATAGGACGGGAAGGCAGGAACATTAGAACCCTGGAAACGCTGACCGGTATAGACCTAATTATAGACGATACCCCGGAAGCGGTGATACTGTCCGGTTTTGACCCGATAAGGAGGGAAATAGCAAGGATTGCCCTTGAAAAGCTTATTTCCGACGGGCGAATACACCCGGCTAGGATAGAAGAAATGGTTGAAAAGGCTAAAAAGGAAGTTGACATCAAGATCCGTGAACACGGCGAACAGGCAACCTTTGAGACGGGGGTACACGGGGTACACCCGGAAATGATAAAATACCTCGGAAGGTTGAATTATCGTACCAGCTACGGGCAGAATGTACTTAAACATTCCATAGAGGTTGCACAGCTTGCCGCATCCATGGCCGACGAGCTGGGTGCCGATGCGAAACTCGCCAGGCGAGCAGGACTCTTGCATGACATCGGCAAGGCGGTCGACCACGAGATGGAAGGCAACCATGTTCAGATAGGGGTAAGCATAGCGCGAAAGTACCGGGAGTCACAAGAAGTTATACATGCCATTTGGGCTCATCATAACGACATAGAGCCCACTACAATAGAAGCGGTTCTGGTACAGGCGGCGGATGCGATTTCGGCAGCGCGGCCGGGCGCAAGAAGAGAGACCCTGGAAGCGTATATAAAGAGACTGGAACAGCTTGAAGAAATAGCCAGTTCCTTTAACGGCGTGGATAAGTCCTATGCAATACAGGCGGGCAGGGAAATCAGGATTATGGTTAAGCCCGAGGACGTAAGCGATACCGACATAGTATTTATCGCAAAGAATATATCCAAAAGAATAGAAGAGGAACTGGATTATCCGGGGCAGATAAAAATAAACGTAATAAGGGAAACAAGGGCGATTGAATACGCAAAATAGAAGGGCTTAAAAAGCCCTTTTATTTGTCGGCAAAAAATATATTTCATATTAAAATATCGCTTTGTAAAAGCCTATAGGTTAAAATATTACATATAAAAAAGGATTTTTTTACTATATGTAGAATATTAAACAACAATGCAATATTCAATTTTAAAGGGGGCTTTTATTGATGGATGTATTAAAGGTGTCTGCAAAGTCGAATCCAAACTCAGTAGCCGGTGCACTAGCAGGCGTTCTCCGGGAAAAAGGCAACGCCGAAATGCAGGCCATAGGTGCCGGCGCATTGAATCAGGCAGTTAAAGCAGTGGCAATAGCCCGGGGATTTGTTGCTCCCAGTGGAATGGATCTTATTTGTATACCAGCTTTTACGGATATTTTGATAGATGGTGAGGAAAGAACGGCTATAAAACTTATAGTCGAGCCCAGGTAAGAAGAATACTTGTTAAAAACCTGCTTTTGACAAGGCAGGTTTTTATTATGTAGCACCAATTGTAATAAGTCCATGAAAGGGGGCCGAATAGTGAAAAATATCCTCAGTGTAGACGGGCACTGCGATACCGTTCTTAAGGCCTTTGAAACCGGGACTAGCATTATCAAAGACAGCGGCAAAACCCATATAACCCTTTCCAGCCTCAGCCGGATGGTTCCGCATATACAGTTCATGGCGCTGTTTTGCGACCGTTTCAATTCAAGGGAACACTTTCACGGTCTTTGGGACCTTTTGGACTTTTTTTACATGAACCTTTCAAGCTGCGAGAACAGCCCCGTTGTAATAATTGACAGGGTATCCCTTGACGAATGCATACGAGAAAAAAGACTGGGAATTATACTGGCGGTTGAGGGGGCATACCTGCTTGAGGATAATCTGCACCGCCTTGACATGCTTTACAAGCTTGGAATACGCTGCCTATCTCTTACCTGGAACCCGGGAAACAAGCTTTGTGGCGGTATAGGGGACAGTGACAGCAGGGGATTGGGCAGCCAAGGGGCACGGCTTGTAAAAAAAATGAACCGTTTGGGCATGCTGATAGACCTGTCCCATATATCAGAAAGAGGTTTTTGGGATATAATAGAACTGACCGACAGGCCGGTTATTGCATCCCATTCAAACTGCCTGTCCCTATGTAATAATAAAAGGAACCTGGACGACCGGCAGATCAAGGCGGTGGCTGACAAAAACGGTGTCATAGGCGTTAATTTCGTTCCCGATTTCCTGGGCAGGGAAAGGGAGGGCATATCGACGGTGGTTGACCACATAGAGCATATTGTCCAGTTGGGAGGCCCCGGCTGTGCCGGGCTGGGCAGTGACTTTGACGGCACCGAAGACCTGCCGGAGGGGATAACCGGTATTGAATGTTTTTATGAGATTTATGAAGAGCTCCTCAAAAGGGGTTACAGCGAAGAGGATGCGGCAAAGGTTATGGGGGGCAACATGCTGAGAGTGATAGAAGACGTAATCGGGCAGTGCCGGTAGAGCTCTAGAAGGAGGATATCAATGTCAAAGGCTGACTTGCATCTGCACAGCAACAAATCGGACGGAATCCTATCCCCGGAGGAAGTGGTCCTGCAGGCGGCCAAGCTTGGATTGGCTGCAATTTCCTTAACCGACCATGACACGGTTGAAGGAATCTCCGAAGCCCTTAATGCAGGGACCAGGTACGGGGTACGGGTGGTTCCGGGCATTGAACTGAATACCAGTGCCGACAACGGGGAGCTGCATATCCTGGGTTATTACATATGCCACACCGATACAAGGCTGTTGGACGCTCTAAAAAACATTAAAGAGGCGAGGGTGCAGAGAGTTCGGGCAATAGTCAAAAAACTTAACGGCCTGGGGTTTGAAATAACCTTTGACCAAGTGTTAAAAAAAGCCGGGAAAGCTGATTCTATGGGAAGGCCCCACATAGCAAGATTGCTGATGGAAAAGAGTTATGTTTCAACCGTAAAGGAGGCCTTTGAAAAATATATCGGCTATGGCGGTCCCGCATACGTGGAAAGGCATAAACTGCTGCCAAGGGAAGTAATAACCCTTATAAAAAACTGCGGCGGAGTACCGGTCCTGGCCCATCCCGGGATACTAAGCAGCAGTCACTATATCGACCTTTGCATACGGGAAGGGATACAGGGAATAGAGGCCTACCATTCAAGGCACACCGAAGAGCAGGCTGCGGTTTTCAGGGAAATTGCCCGCCGCCACGACTTAATAGTAACCGGTGGGTCGGACTGCCACGGTGAATTCAAGTTTGACGGGAAAATGCTTATGGGACGGTACACTGTTGATGCCCGGGCGGTGGACAGGCTGAAGGAAGCCGCCGCCGGTAACGGTGTTTGTATGAAAGGCATGTACAACCATTTTAAATCATAATGTAAAAAACGTAAGGGGAGGAAGTATTAATGACAGAGACCACCATCAATAAACTGAAAAACCATGAAGCTAAAGAAGTAACTATAAAGGGATGGCTGTTCAACAAAAGGTCCAGCGGGAAAATCGCCTTTCTCCAGATAAGAGACGGCACCGGCTTTGTCCAGGGCGTTGCGGTAAAAAACGAACTGCCGGAGGATGTCTTCAACTTGTGCAAGGAAATTGGCCAGGAGTCCTCGGTAATTGTGACCGGGATTGTAAGGAAGGACGAAAGGGCTCCCAGCGGATATGAGTTATCAGTGACCGATATCAAACCGGTATCGTTGTCGGAGGAGTATCCCATTACAATGAAAGAGCATGGCATAGAATTCTTGATGGACCATCGCCACCTGTGGATAAGGCACCCGAGGCAGCATGCGATTCTTAAAATTCGATCCCAAATAAACAGGGCGATTAGGGAGTTCCTTGACGGAGAGGGCTTTGTGCTTATTGAGTCGCCAATAATTACCGCAAACAGCTGCGAAGGTACTACAAACCTGTTCGAGTTAAACTATTTCGACCAAAAGGCATACCTGTCCCAGACCGGCCAACTGTATAACGAAGCCGCCGCAATCGCCTTCGGTAAAGTTTACAGTTTCGGACCCACCTTCAGGGCCGAAAAATCCAAAACCCGAAGGCACCTCAACGAGTTCTGGATGATTGAGCCGGAGATGGCCTATTACGACCACAAGGCCAATATGGAACTGCAGGAACGGCTCATTGAGTATATTGTAAGCTCGGTCCTTGAAAACTGCTCCATGGAACTTAAGACCCTAAAGAGGGATGTAAGCCGCCTGGAAAAGGTTAAGGCCCCCTTCCCAAGGATAACCTACGACGAAGCGGTGAAAATGCTGAAAAATAACGGTTTTGACTTTGAATGGGGCAACGATTTCGGTGCCCCGGACGAAACCTTCATCGCAGAGCAGTTTGAAAAACCGGTGTTCGTGGAAAAGTTCCCCGCCAAAATAAAGGCCTTTTACATGGAGCCGGACCCGGAAAACAGCAGCGTGATACTGGGTGCGGACCTATTGGCCCCGGAGGGTTACGGGGAAATAATAGGAGGAAGCCAAAGGATTCACGACTACGACCTGCTCCTTAGAAAAATAAAGGAAGAGGGTCTGCCGCTTAAGGACTACCAGTGGTACCTGGACCTTAGAAAGTACGGCTCGGTTCCCCATTCCGGCTTCGGCCTCGGGCTGGAAAGAACGGTGGCGTGGATATGCGGTATTGACCATATCAGGGAAACCATACCCTTTGCCAGGACGCTAAACAGGGTAACCCCGTAATTTTAATTATATAAAAATAAAAAACCTAGTAAATCCACATTAATATTTTTTATGATTCATTCATAAAAGGTATAATGTGGATTTATTATATATCAGATATATTTTTTATAAAATTTTTAGTTATATAAAATTTCCAAGCAGGAATCTTGCAAATTTTTGAGAATATATATAATTAAATTGTCACCAAGTCATTGTTTCACATCCATTAAAATATCATCAGACAGGGGGTAAAGGAATGCGAATTGAGAGCCATCCAATTCTTACCTTCAAGAAGGGCAGAAAAGTGAAGTTCACCTACAACGGAAAGGAAATGGAGGGATACGAAGGGGAGCCTATAGCGGCAGCGCTCCACGCCCAAGGCGTCAAGGTGCTGGGATACAGCCCAAATCGACATAGGCCCCGGGGCTTTTACTGCGCCATTGGAAACTGCTCGTCCTGTTTAATGGTTGTAAACGGGAAACCAAATGTGCGGACCTGCGTCGAAAAACTGACCGAGGGCATGGTTGTAGAAACACAAAGAGGGAAAGGTGATTTAAAATGATAAAAACGGATATCGCTGTTATAGGAGGGGGTCCGGCAGGTATATGCGCTGCCATTGACGCTGCGGCATCCGGCGCAAGAGTTTTGCTGATTGACCGGAACAGCCAGCTGGGGGGACAGCTTATAAAGCAAACCCATATGTTCTTCGGTTCGCAAAAACAGCATGCATCAAAAAGAGGTATCGATATACCCGGAATACTGGCCGAGGAAATGAAAAAGTACCAGGACAAAATAGAGGTAATGCTGGACGCAACGGTTCTTGGCCTTTATGAGGACTGGGTGCTGACAGTGGAGCAAAACGGAAAATACAAAAAAATCGCGCCCAGGGCTATCGTGGTTGCCACCGGAGCTTCCGAAAGATTTCCCGCTTTCCCGAACAATGACCTGCCGGGCATCTATGGGGCCGGGGCAGTGCAGACCCTGATGAACGTTTACGGCGTACTGCCCGGAGAAAGCGTGTTCATGGTGGGTGCAGGTAACATCGGGCTTATTGTCAGCTACCAGCTGCTGCAGGCAGGGGTTAAAGTCAAAGGGGTAATATGCAGGAGTCCCAAGTACGGCGGTTACGCAGTACACGCTTCCAAGATTAGGAGAATGGGAGTACCCATAATGCCGCAGCACCGCGTTATATATGCCCACGGTAAGGAAAAACTGGAGAGAATTACCCTTATAAAGCTTGATGAGAATAAAAAAGAGATACCCGGCACCGAATTTGACATAGAAACGGATGTTTTGTGCATTTCCACCGGTTTGACACCGCTGGGTGAACTGCTGTGGCAGATTGGCTGCGAAATGAAATTCATCCGTGAACTGAGCGGACATGTACCGATAAGAAATGAAGAAATGGAAACCAGCATACCGGGTATTTTTGTAGCCGGGGACGTGGCGGGCATTGAGGAGGCAAGCAGTGCCATGGTGGAAGGTAGGCTTGCAGGTCTTTGCTGCGCCAAGAGGCTTGGATTTGTAAACCCGGATTTCGACGAGTTGAAACAGGATTACTTGAAACAACTACATGACTTAAGGTCCGGCCCGGAAGGAGATACCATACGTAAGGGCCTGGCGAAAATTGTAATATGAGGAGGGATAAAGAATGCTAAAAAGTACCGGCATACCCACCCAAAAAGACTTGGAAACGGTTGTTCCGTCAAAGGAACGGCTTGCAAAGGGCCCGGTAGCTATAATGGAATGCTTCGAAAAGATACCGTGCAATCCGTGCTATACATCCTGCAAAAGGGGTGCAATAAAGGAATTCGAAGATATAAACGACCGTCCGCAGCTTAATGTTGACATCTGCAACGGCTGCGGTGTATGCATTTCCAACTGCCCGGGGCTTGCCATATTCGTAGTTGACGAGACCTATTCAGAGACCGAAGCCCTGGTGAAGATACCTTACGAGTTTTCGCCGCTGCCGGAGGAGGGCACCTATGTGACCGGCCTGGACAGGGAAGGAAAACCGGTGTGCAGGGCAAAGGTGGTAAAGGTCCAGAATAGTAAGGCCCAGGACAGGACACCGGTTGTTGCCATTGCGGTGCCCAAGGAATTATCAATGGTGGTAAGGTGCCTTTCCCTTGATGACTATTACAGCGATAACACCATCGTATGCCGCTGCGAAGAAGTTACGCTGGGGGAAATAAGGGAATATATAAGGAAAGGTTACCAGACAATTGAAGAGATTAAGAGAATAAGCAGGTGCGGTATGGGTCCCTGTCAGGGTAGGACCTGCAGTCAGCTTATACTTGAAGAAATAGCAAAAGCAACGGGACAAGACGTGGCCGATCTGAAGGTTCATACCTATAGACAGCCCACACTGCCGATAAAACTTGGCCTGCTTGTTGGGGGTGAAGATGATGAATAAAACCGCCAGCGTTGTAATTATTGGCGGAGGTATCTCCGGTTGTGCCATTGCTTACTCCCTTGCCAAAAAGGGAGTAAAGGACGTTGTGGTTGTAGAAAGGGAGTACCTGTGCAGCGGTGCCACGGGAAGATGCGGCGCGGGCGTTCGTATGCAGTGGGGTACTGAAATGAACTGCAAGCTTGCAAAATACAGCATTGAATTCTTTGAAACGGCCAATGAAGAGTTGGAATACGAGTATGATATTGAATTCAAACAGGGCGGCTACCTAATAATTGCAGCCACCGAAAAGGAAGTAGAGCAGTTCCAGAAAAACATAAAACTCCAAAACAGCCTAGGGATCCCTTCAAGGTATATCACACCCAAGGAAGCCAAGGAAATAGTGCCTCATATGGACGAGACCCAGATACTGGGCGCGGCCTTCAATCCGAAGGACGGCCACTTAAACCCCTTCCACACCACCCAGGCCTATGCCAATGCGGCCCAGCGGCTGGGTGTGGAAATAATGAAATTCACAGAAGTAACCGGTATTGACGTGGAAAACGGAAAGATAAAGGGCGTACAAACCACAAAGGGGTATATTAGCACTCCCGTTGTGGTTAACGCCGCCGGCGGGTATTCACAGCTTATTAGTAAAATGGTGGGAGTGGAAATGCCCGTATTCTCCGAAAGGCATCAGATACTGGTAACCGAACCGGTCGCACCCATGCAGGGGCCGATGTTCATGTCCTTTTCACAAAACATATACTGCCAGCAAACGCCCCACGGCAGTTTCATAATGGGGCGAGGGGACCCCAACGAACCAAGGGACCTGCGGATTACGTCCAGTTGGGACTTCCTGGAGGAAATGGCCAAGACATGCATTAGATTACTGCCGCCCCTTAGGGAGCTGAGAATGGTGCGCCAGTGGTCGGGCCTTTACAACATGTCCCCGGACCGCCAACCCATATATGGGCCGGTAAAAGAAGTGGAGGGCTTCTACCTGGCATGCGGTTTCAGCGGTCACGGCTTCATGTTCGGACCGGTTACCGGCGTGGTAATATCCGAGGCCATACTGGGCGAAGAACCCACCATTCCAGTGCACATGCTGGGTCTTGACCGGTTTGAAAAGGGCGAGTTGATACTTGAACCCTCGGTGGTATAATGATATAGTGCTTTGTTATTGAAAGGGGGCAAATGGGAAATGAAAATAGTAGCTACAAAACCGGAGCTGTGTATCGGCTGCAGGGCTTGTGAGGAAGCGTGCGCGAAGGTTCTTTTCAAAGACACCCGAAGTGAAAGTAAAACAAATATCTGAAGATATGAAGAAAAAGTTCACCGGCGGCAGGGGATACGGCATGAAGTATCTCTGGGACGCGGTTAACCCGGATACCCGTTGGGACAGCCCTGAAAATGAAATAATTATAGCCCAGGGGCCGATAGGGGGTATTACCCAATACCCGGGGTCGGGCAAGTCCTACGTGGTGACCATCTCACCCCTTACCGATCTGCCGGTGGACAGCAACGTGGGTGGGCATTTCGGACCGCTTTTCAAATTCTGCGGTTTTGATGCGCTGGAAATACAGGGAAAAGCGAAAGAAGATGTAATAGTGTTCATAGACGGGGATAACAACAGAGTGGTAATAGAAGAAGCCCCGGAGGAGTGCGTAAACAGCCATATACTGGCGGAGACGCTGACCGAGATGTACGCGGATTCAGAGGAAGACAAGCAAAACATTTCGGTGGTTTCGGCAGGTAAAGGCGCAGAGCATACAAGGATAGGAATACTCAACTTTTCCTATTACGACATGCATAGGAAAAAATGCAAACTAAAGCAGGCGGGCAGGGGCGGTATAGGCTCTGTCTTCAGGAACAAAAAAATAAAGGCAATAGTGGTTAAGAAGTCGGGGATAAGAGGCGATTTAAACAATCCCGCAGACCTTGACACCATCATAAAGTTGGGCATAAAGCTGCACAAAGAGATCCATGATTTGGACGACAAGCAGTGCAGGATGAGGGTACACGGTACCACCCAGTTGGTGGATGCCATGAACGCCCATGACCTTTTGCCGGTAAACAACTTCCAGTACGGGGAGCACCCCGAGGCGCCCAAGCTTGGAAAGGAAAGCTTTGAAAAGATGTTTGACCTGGGCAAGCCGGACGGGTGCTGGTATGGCTGCACACTGGCCTGTGCCCATGCCCTGCAGAATTTCGAGATAAAGACCGGTCCTTATAAGGGACAAAAAGTGTTCACCGACGGTCCCGAGTATGAAACCCTTGCAGGCGTCGGTTCCAACTGCGGAATATTCGACCCGGTAGCCGTTACTGAAACCAACTTCTATTGTGATACCTACGGAATTGATACAATTTCCTTCGGTACACTGTGCGCCTTTGTTATGGAATGCTATGAGAGGGGTATAATAAACAAGGAGATAACCGGGGGACTGGAACTTAATTTCGGAAACTGGGAAGCCCAGATGGAGCTAATGCACCAGATGGCAAGGGGAGAGGGCTTCGGAGTTGTGGCAGGCCAGGGCGTGCACCGCATGAAAAAACTGTTTGTTGAAAAGTACGGTGCCGACAGGGATTTCCTAAACGACATAGGGATGGAAATGAAAGGCCTCGAGTTTTCCGAGTACGTCTCCAAGGAATCCCTTGCCCAGCAGGGCGGCTACGGCACCGCCAACAAAGGGCCCCAGCACGATGAAAACTGGCTGATATTCATGGATATGATAAGGAACCAGATACCCACCTTCGAGGACAAGGCGGAAGCACTCTTCTATTTCCCGCTGTTCAGGACCTGGTTCAGTTTAATGGGCCTTTGCAAGCTGCCCTGGAACGACATTATGCCCGCTGACAACCATCTTACCGATGAGCCGGCAAAGGTACCGGAGCACGTTGACAACTACGTGGCCCTCTACAAGGCCGTGACCGGCAACGACTTCTCCAAGGAGGAAATGCTGCGCCAGTCCGAGAGGGTCTATAATCTGCAGAAGGTATTCTGCCTCAAGATGGGTAAGGGCCTTCGTAAATACGACTATCCACCTTACAGGGCTGTAGGCCCGGTTACGGTGGAGGAATACGAATCCCGCAGCGAACGTTATGACAAGCAGCTTAAAGAGTTGGTGGGAGTAGACCCCGAGGGAATGACGACCGAAGAAAAAATCAAGGCCCTGAGGGAATACCGGGAAGACAGGTATGAAACGCTGCTGGATGTTGTTTACAAAAGGCGAGGCTGGACCAAAAACGCAATACCTACAATTGAAAAGTTGAAGGAACTTGGAATAGACTATCCGGATGTGGTGGAAGTGGTTAAACGCTTCCTGTAGAAAAACTATGTAAGGCGGAGGTAATATGGTTAGTGTAAACGGCAAAGAAATGAAATGGGAAGAGGGAATGACTGTAGAGGACGCAATAGTATTCGCAGAATACCCTGAATACAATTACCCGATACTGGTTGTTACGCTAAACGGTGTTCACGTGAAAAATGACCAGTTCAAGACCACCCCGATAAAGGATGGCGATGTTCTAAAAATCATGCAGCCCCTGGCGGGAGGTTGAAAAAGGGTCAAAAACCCCGGCGTATGTTTTAAGCGCCGGGGTTTTTGCATTGAAAACTATTCTTCCCGGTTCAGACCCTGTATAAGGCCTCTCAAATCCTTTTGTACAAATTTTGGACCCTTTGACATGCTTTTTATTGTTTAACCGGTTTATTTTTGGTTATACAGGAAAATAGAGGGCCATATTTTTGTCATGTCAGTTAAAATACTGCTGAATTTATAGATTTTACCGAGAGTATTCTAACTTGGCCTACAAAAAATAAATCAAACTAATTATTTATTACCGTGGAGGTGTACCTATGAAAAAAAGGTATATATTATATCTTTTATGTTTACTTTTAATCCTGTCCGGTGCATCGTGCGCTGCTAGGGGACCAAAGGATGAAACAGGAAAAGACCCCCAGCAGAACCAGCCGGCCGGAGAAGATTTTGAAAACGGGGTATATTCCGCCGCCCAGCAAGAATTCGACGACCATGGATGGAAGCCAATGGTAACAGTAGTGGTGGAGCAGGGTAGAATCTCCAAAGCCTTTTACGATGAAATCAATGAGGATGGGCAGTTGAAGTCCTTTGACCAGGACTATCTTGAAAGGTGGAAGGAAAAATCCGGAGAAAACCTTTTATCGGCCGAACCGGAATTAATGGATTCGCTGGTAGAAAAGCAGGACCCGGAAAAAGTGGATGCGGTGTCCGGGGCCACCAGCACCTCGGAAAAGTTCAAAGAACTTGTATCCGATGCGCTGGAAGAGACACCGCAGACAAAAAAGGATGACGGATACAATGACGGCTTGTTTAAAGCGGAAAGCGAATTTGACGAGAGGGGCTGGAAGGCGTATGTTGCCGTAATAGTGGAAGACGGCAAAATAACAAATGCTTACTACGACGAGGTAAACAAGGAAACCGGAAAGCTTAAAAGTTTTGACCAGGAATACCTTTCCAACTGGAAAGAAAAAAGCGGAACCAATTTAAAGGAAGCAAGGCCAAAGCTGATAGATAGTCTAATAAACGGTCAGAGTCCCGAGGAAGTGGACGCAGTTTCAGGGGCCACATCTACAAGTACAAAGTTCAAAGAACTAATTACGGAAGCGCTGATGCCTTTAGGTGACTGATACCGTGCATCTGACGGGGACATATCGCGGAAATATATTCTGCGATGTGTCCCCGTTTTTCATGGGGGAGTCCGTTAACATAATATTATTAAAAATTTCTGTCGAAGGGAAAGCCATCAATCGACATTATTGTCAGCGATAATGAAGCCCGATTTATTTTGTCGCATTTCCTTTAGAATATTTCCCAAAGGACAGGTTTATTATTTTTTTGTGTTATAATAGAGGAAACGTAGTTATCCACAAGGAAAACGCCTTTGTTGTGTATAAATGGTATTATACAAAATATTCATTTTGTATAATAAGGAGGGCCGACATGAACAATATACCCCTACCCCTCATGAGTTTCTTAAATTACATGGAGACCATCCAGGGTAAATCCAAAAACACGGTTAAGGAATACTACTATGACCTTAGGACCTTCTTCCGGTACCTAAAGGTCCAACGCGGCCTGGTTCCCAAGACCGCCGAATTCGAAAAAATCAGGATTGACGACGTGGACATCGACCTCATCAAATCGGTTACGTTAAACGACCTTTACGGCTTTATTTCCTATGTGTCCTTCAAACGGGACAACAGCAACTCCGCCAAGGCCCGGAAAGTCTCTACCCTGCGGTCCTTTTTCAAATTTTTGCACGGCAAAATGAAAATGATAGACGAAAACCCCGCCAGCGAACTGGAAACGCCCAAGACTCCTTCACGGCACCCGGTATACCTTACCCTGGCGGAAGCAAGAGAGTTATTGGACTCGGTGGAGGGCGAATTCAGGGACAGGGACTACTGCATCCTTACGCTGTTTCTAAACTGCGGTCTCAGGCTCTCGGAACTGGTAGGCATAAACATCAGCAATATACGGGGCGATACCATGACGGTCATAGGAAAAGGAAACAAGGAAAGGACTGTTTACCTCAACGATGCCTGCCTTAAGGCCATTGAGGATTACCTGCGAGTTAGGCCGCGGGACGGCGTCAGGGACAGGGATGCCTTATTTCTAAGCAAAAGAAAACAGCGAATTAGCAATAAAACGGTGCAGCATATAGTGAAAAAATACGTTGAAAAGGCCGGGCTGGACACTGACAGGTATTCCACCCACAAGCTGCGTCATACCGCCGCCACTTTAATGTACAAGCACGGTGACGTGGACATAAGGGCGCTGCAGCAGATTTTGGGCCATTCCAGCATATCCACCACCCAGATATACACCCACGTGGACGACAAGAGGCTGAGGGATGCGATAAAGAAAAATCCCCTCTCAAAGGCAAAAAAGGATTCCTCCGACGAGTAAACGCTGCCGCATAAATACGAATAGAAGCAAAAAACCGGTTTTGTTTTCAAATAACCGGTTTTTTATTTAAATATTGAACTTTTTTTAGTAGATACCTCCGGACAGGCCTCTAATTGGCCCTATAACAAAATTTGCCCGTTTTATAGACCAATTCCTCTATGTATAGGTAAAATTTCCGTCACAGGCCCTTATAGGGCCTGCTTTTTTGAGCTGTTCATGTAAATAATGTAAAGGCCTTTATTGGCTATATAATTCCTATTTCCAACTGTGCAAATATTCAAATTGTTCGCTGCTTAGGCTGTCAAGTCTTATTCCCATGCCCTTGAGTTTCATAAAGGCAACCCGGCGGTCTATTACCGGCGGGATTTCATATACCCTGTTTGAAAGCCTGCCCCGGTTATCCAGGACGTATTTTGCCGCCAGGGCCTGTATGCCGAAGGACATATCCATTATTTCAATCGGGTGCCCGTCTCCCGCCGCCAGGTTGACAAGCCTACCTTCCCCCAGCAGGAAAACTTTGTTGCCGTTCCCCAGCGTATAGGATTGTATATTGGGCCTGGCCAAACCTTTTTCAACGCTTGCCCTTTCCAGGGCCTCTATATCAATTTCCACGTTGAAGTGTCCTGCATTGGCCAGAACCGCTCCATCCTTCATGTTCGGAAAATGCCTTTCGTTTATGACGCCGCAGCACCCGGTAACGGTAACAAAGAAGTCTCCCATCGGCGCCGCCTCATCCATGGTCATAACGCTGTGGCCGTCCATGGCGGCCTCCAGGGCCCTTATCGGGTCCACTTCGCATACGATTACCCTGGCGCCCAAGCCTTCCGCCCTTGCGGCCACTCCTTTGCCGCACCAGCCGTAGCCCGCCACCACCACCGTTTTGCCGTTTACCTGCAGGTTTGTGGTTCTCATAATGCCGTCCCACACCGATTGGCCTGTGCCATACCGGTTGTCGAACAGGTGTTTGCAGTAGGCGTTGTTTACCGCCATCATCGGGATTTTCAGGTCCCCCTTTTCCTCCATGGCCCTAAGCCTGTTTACACCGGTGGTGGTTTCTTCGCATCCCCCAATCACGTTAACCCGCAGGTCCTCCCTCTTGGTGTGCAGCATATGTACCAGGTCTCCCCCGTCGTCTATTACAATGTCCGGCTTGCAGGACAGCGTATATTCTATATGCTGCCGGTATTCCTCCGGTGTGGAATTATGCCAGGCATACACGTGAATCCCTTCCGACGCCAGCGCGGCCGCCACGTCGTCCTGGGTTGAAAGGGGGTTGCTGCCGGTAATGCTGACCCTTGCCCCCCCGGCCTTAAGGACAAGCGCCAGGTATGCGGTTTTTGCTTCAAGATGCACCGATACGGCCACCTTTACTCCGTCAAAGGGCCTGTCCCTTTCAAATTCCCTTTTTATCCCGTTAAGCACCGGCATGAAATTGCTCGCCCACTCAATCTTTTTCCTACCGTCTTCCGCAAGTGTTATATCCCTAATTACGCTTTCCATGTATTATCCTCCCCTGCCTGTTTTTCTATTGCTTCCGCCGCCGGTTTCGCCTATTCAAATATACCATATATATTATAAAAAAGCCCCTTAGGGGGCAAAT
>JAAYEV010000075.1 GCA_012728565.1 Clostridiales bacterium | reverse complement strand
CAATTCTTCTTCGGTTAGTGTAATATTAAATTGGGCCATGGATTTCATCCTCCCCGGTTTGGTATTTGTCTCACTTATATTATAACCGAGGAAATGAGTCTGTGGCTCACTATCCTTTTACACAATTATATAGACTTAATCAATTGAGATTCTGCTGCAATAGAAGGATTATCCTTTGGTTTATACTGCCCAAATATACAAAAATTAAACCGTTGGGTTGCGGTCGGCGGGACAGACCCATTCAACGCCGGTGGTTATACCGCCGCTGTGGTTGATATACAGGTAAAAAAAAGAGAGCTTTCGCCCTCTTAGAATTTGGTTAGGTATTTCTGTATCTCCCATTCGCTTATCCTGGTCCTGTACTCGTTCCATTCAATCATGGCCGCTTCTACAAACCTTTTGTATATATGGCCCCCCAGGGCTGACTTGATTACCTCATTCCTCTTAAGCTCCTGGATGGCCTCGAAAAGGTTGTGGGGTAGGTTGTCAATGCCCATTTCCTCCCGGTCCAGCTTATCCATGTCGTATATATTACCGTTTATAGGCGCCGGGGGCTGGGTTTTGTTCCTTATCCCGTCAAGGCCCGCTTTCAGCACCACCGCCAGTGCAATGTACGGGTTGGCCGCCGGGTCGGGGTTTCTTAGCTCAAACCGGGTTGAATTGCCCCTCTTTGTGGGAACCCTCACCAGCGGGCTTCGGTTGGCTACCGACCAGGCCACGTACACCGGGGCCTCGTAACCGGGGACCAGCCTTTTATATGAATTTACCGTGGGGTTGGTTATTGCCGCAAACCCCCGGGCATGCTTCAGAAGCCCCCCGAGGTAATTGTAAGCCAGTTCGGAGAGCTGCAGCTTTCCGGCTTCGTCGTAGAAAGCGTTCCTGCCATCCAGCGTGTAAAGGGACATGTTGACATGCATCCCCGATCCGGGTATGCCATATATGGGTTTCGGCATAAAGGTGGCATGCAGCCCATGCCTTTGGGCTATTATTCTGACCACCATTTTGAATGTCATAATGTTGTCCGCCGTTGTCAGGGCATCATTGTACTTAAAATCAATCTCGTGCTGTCCCGGGGCTGATTCATGATGGGAAGCTTCTATCTCGAATCCCATCTGTTTGAGGGTAAGAACCATATCCCTCCGGGCGCTTTCGCCCAGGTCCACCGGGGCCAGGTCGAAATACCCCGCGTTATCGTGGGTCTCTAGCGTAGGTTTACCCCTTTCGTCGGTATGGAACAGGAAAAACTCGCACTCGGGCCCCACGTTCAGCTTGTACCCCATATCCTCCGCCTCTTTAAGCACCCTTTTCAGCGCATTTCTTGGACAGCCCGCAAAGGGCTCACCCTCCTTGGTGTACACGTCACAGATGAGTCTTGCTTCCCTTGGACTGGAAACCCACGGAAAAACTGCAAAGGTGGAGGGGTCGGGGATAAGGTACATATCGGATTCCTCTATACGGACAAAACCGTCTATCGAGGAGCCGTCAAACATTATTTCGTTATCCAGCGCCTTTTCCAACTGCTCGATGGTGATAGCGACGTTTTTCATCACTCCCAGTATGTCGGTAAACTGGAGGTGTATAAATTGTATATCCATTTCCCTCGCCTTTTCCAGAACCTCTTGTTTGGACATTTTGTTTGACATGAATCTTCCTCCTTTAGAAAAAGCGCCCCTGAGCAAAGATTTTTTCACCACGCTCCTCGGACGCCGTTGTCCGTATCGATTAAAAATAATGTAATCATTATACACTAAATCTGTAAGCTCTTTCAATAAAAACTTATCAAGCCCATGGTAACATGCATTTTTTCTAATCGTCAGCCGGTTTTTCTATATGGACAAAGCCCTGCTCCACCATCTGCTCAAGGTTTTTTCGGGACATCTGCCGGTATGAACCATCCTGCTCAAAAAGCTTTATGAGGCTCCCGTCCACCTTTGACACCCTCGATTTTGACACCCCTCCCGGGGTTTTGAAAACCACGATATCATTACACTCAATTTTCATAATCGCACCTCATTTGTAAAGTAGTTCATGTACTGTTCTATTAGCCCTGCGTCTACAGGGCTTACGGTATACTATTCCACGCATTAATGCAGGACTCCTGCCGGGGAATCTCGAATAATTAATGGTGCGGTTTTGGTACAGGGTGTTATATAATAGTCAGTAGGAATAATACGAGGAGGTGTCTTAAGTGATAGTATCCAATGTAAAGGATGTGGAGGGAATAAAAGTCTGTGCCCCGGGGTCCTGCGGTGCCGTTAAAAAGGTGCTCATCTCTCCCTCGGAGGGCTGGGAGGGCTACGTGATGAGGGTATTTGACATCGGTACGGGCGGCAACACACCCAAGCACGTCCACGACTGGCCGCATATTAATTACGTGCTGGAGGGAAGCGGCACGCTTTACCTGGACGGTGCCAACCATGAAATTACAAAGGGCTCCTTCGCCTATGTTCCCGGCGGCAAAGAACACAGCTTCATAAATACCGGTTCCGAGACATTGTCCATAATCTGCATAGTACCCGAGGAGGGAGACGTATAGGACGGCGGGATTAACCCCGCTGTCCGTTTTCTATATTGCTGTCCGCCATTCAAAACCGCTGTCTAAGTGGCATCATTTTATTTTGCTTTTTTCTCCACCTCTTCAAGGTTTTCAAGGGCGATATCCTTTTTTATCTTCAATAGGTCCAGGTCCCTGTCCTCCATTGCACTGCCCAGGTTGTCAACGGAGAGCCTCAGCTTGTTTATAAGCCCCTTATCCGCCTCCTCCAGTTTTACTTTTTGTTCAAGTTTTCCCACTGCCTGCTTTGCAGAAGCAATGCTTCGCCTTGCCCCGTCCCATTCGTTCCGCCGCGCATTAATACAGGTCTGCTGCAGGTAGTACCTTACCCTGACTATCTCTGAATCCGGGTTGTTGCGGTACAAAGCCAGGAAGTCGGCCGCAGCGAGGGACATGCCGTTTGCTTCGTTCATAACGGCCAGCGGGTCCCTTTGATTGACCGCGACTGTAAGGGAGTTAAGGTGGGTTTCAAACTTACGGATGCTGTCATCCCTGGCATTATCCTTTATTGCGATGTTCTCGTAGTCATTCCACTGCTTGTGGGTGTCCTCCACCGTCTTTAAAGTTCCCTCCCACATCTTTTCAATTTTTTGCTGTTTTTCCTGCTCCGGGCTTGGCGGACCCTGGCCTCCCCCGCCTTGACCACCCTGACCGCCGGTTTCGCCCCGGTTGCTCTGTATCTTGCCTGCCTCACCGCGGCTGCCCTGGCCGCCTTCCTGCCCGCCGCCCTGGCCTCCACCGTCTTCACCGCCCTGGCCGCCTTGCTGGCCGCCTTGGTCCTGCTGCTGCACAGGCTTTTGCTCTTCCTGCTGCAGTTTTTCCATTTGCTCGATTATGGCCTGGGAATTCTCCACTATTCTCATAAGGGGTGCCGGTATGGATTCCTTTTTCTCCTGCTGGGCCGGCCGCTGCTCCCCCCTGCCACAGGCGGTTGAAACACCGACCAATAACACCAAAGCCAGCGAAAAATAAAACAGCGTCCTTTTTGGCAAACTTTTTTTCAAGTAAATCACCTCGGGATTAGTATGTCCCGAGGTCCTGATATTTTATTTCCTTAAAGTCAAAAAAGACGGCAATGACTTTTCATTGATGCCAAATTCCAGTGCGCTGCTGTACCGGTAGACCCTGGACATAACCCTTTCCGCCTCTTTGCCGCGCAAGATGGTGGGCTGGTAATCGTTTATGTGGGATACCGAGGATATGCTGCAGGGAATAACTTCACCGTTACTTTCAATTATTCTTCCGTCCCTTACCGTGAAGATGTTTTGAAATATAAAAGTATCCTTATCGGAGGGGTTTTTGCTGCCACCGTAGCAAAAATTTCCAAGGCTGTACACAATATACCTGTCCTTATATTTTTCTATTCCCTGTATTACGTGCGGATGATGACCCACCACCACGTCGGCCCCATTATCTATACAAAAACGCCCCAGCTTGATTTGATGACTGCTTGGATAATTGGCCCTGTCGGTGCCCCAGTGGATGGATACCACCACTATATGGGCCTTTTCCCTTGCATAATGGATGTCCCTTTCCAGGTCCTTATGAACGTTCCAGTCCCAGCCTGTATAACCGATGCAACCGACGGTTATTCCCTTGGTGGTGTAAAAGGCTATATTTTTTTCGCCGCAAAAAAGTATGCCCGCCCGCTGTAAGGCTGTAAGGGTATCCATATACCCTTGCATGCCATAATCGTAAATGTGGTTGTTGGATATGTTAACCATCTCTACGGAGCCTGCTTTTAAAATGGCGGTATAGGAGGGGTCCCCCCTGTAGTTGTACTTTTTGGGAATGGGACACTTTGAATTTGTAAACGTTGATTCAAGATTTACCAGCGTCATGTCATCCTTTTCTAATACGGGTAAAACACCCCGGAAAAAGTAACTGAAGTCGTTGCCCTCTACGGCCAGCCTGTGGTGGAAGGAATTCTCATACCGGAACCGGTCATCGGCACCTATGGTGCAGTCCCCAGCGAAGGACAAAACAATCTTTTTCTCCCGGTTTTGCTCCTCCCTTATTCTCCGCTTTAAGCGCTCGATGTCCTGCATTTCACGGGCAAGCTCGTCCAATACCCCTTCCCCTTTGCAGGAGTATTCCGCCCTTGGGAAAAACATCGCCGGATAAACCAGCATTAAAAGCAGCGCGAAAAACAAAATGGCAGCTTTATAAACCGATTTATTCGGCATACCGGACCTTCCCGTCCATCAACCACCCGTATATTTTATTCCGTGGTTTATACGGCCCGCATCCGGGCTTTATCCTGTTCTTGTTTGCACAGCAATAGAGTTGACCGAGATTTTCTTTTTCCAAGCTGTATAATTCTATTCAAAAGCCGCCTCAAATAGACATGCCATATTCCGCTTTTTTTCTAAACTTGGCCTGGGACTGCCCGTTCCATATCCTTAACGGGTAAACCGCCCTAATAAATGGGCTGCAGTGGCAAAAGGCAAAAAAGAAAGGCAAAGGACAGCCCCCGCTAACAGGCCACCCTTTGCCTTGTAATGTGGTTTGCTCAAAAAGCTTTAGGCCTTTAATCCATATTTCTCCTCAAGGGGAATGTATTCCAAATCAAATCCGAAATGCCTTGGCCCAAAGGCCTTAACCCCTTCGCCGGTGCGCCATTCCTTCGGTGCCGGAAGCCCGAACACCGTTACTCTCATTCCCTCTTCATAGTTGGGGTTGGTAAGAGGTTCCCTTTCCTCATCCTTAATGATGCATATCAGGTCGGGCACTGTAACGTCGACGCTGCCGTCCTTCCACGAAATAATATGCTCGTTCTTGAACCATATCTTATAGGTGGAACCGGCGTATTCCCCTTCGCCTGTTATTGTTACATCACCTATTGTGAAACCGTCCACCGTATCCCAGCTGTACTGCGACACCCTTCCCTTGAAGAGTATGCAGCCGCCGCCGGCCTTTGCCACCTCGGCAGCAATGTCCTTTCCGTTTTCCCCGGCTTCCCTGAAGGCCCTGCCTATCTCCAGCGCATAGGATATAGCCCCGGGGATAACGGCATTTTTGATATCCCCCATCCTCGCTGGATGGTCCACAACGCCAACCGAGTTGCCGCTGACCACCGCCATGGCTCGCACAAGGGCTTCCGCCCTTTCGTCATTTACCACTTCCTTAACAATGACAACATCTCCAAAATCGTTGGCCACTGCAACGGGATATATAGGCAGTTGGTTTATATAAAAGGTGGAATGCTGGAGTTCCGGCACCGACCTTCCTGCAGGGTCGGCGTCTATAATTTTTTTGCCCAGCATCGCCGCTGCATAAAAGGCTACTGCCGTGTTGCCGCCGCCCAGTTCCGTGGATATTACCCCGTAAAACTTTTCACCCAGGTAACCCTCCATTTCCTCCAGGGCTTTCAGGGCCGGTTCTTCACCAATTCTTGGCAAGCCCCGGTACTTCATTTCCTGCTCCTCTGTCTCCGGCGATACCGCTCCGCACATGTACGGCACTCCCACCATTGCATGGTCCGGCACTTCGTCAAGGCCTGCCAGCACAAACTCCTTACCGGCCTGGATGGCTTTGTCTATTAGGTCCAGACCCTTTTCGAGGCTTCCCCCGCCCCCGGTGCCCAGTATGGTACACCCCACAAGTATATCGTATAAGTCCTGCCTGCTTAGTTTCTTCATAGTCTTATGCTCCTCTCCCGGCTTTATGATATTCCGCTATTTTTGTATCTCATCTGCCATTGCCTTAAGCTCGCGGTGAACCACCTTTCCCTTGTCCATTATCATTTCACCGTCCAGCCATACGCTGGAGTTAAGGCATATCCCGTCGGTATGGGACTTGGCATCTATGCCCTCGGGCGGCGCGTCTATGGGACTTAAATACCCAAGACCCCACTCGGTGCAGCCCCAAACGCGCTCGTCTTCCAGAATATTTCCGGTAAGCTTTGCACCGGGGTTAAACCCATAACAGCCGTGGGCCAGCCTAAACATGTTGGGGTCGTCAAAACTTTCCAGCCATGCCTTGAACTCTTGTGCCTGGCTGCCGCCGTTAATATCGGTCACCCTTCCCTTTTCCACTTTCAATACCACCGGCTCTTTAAGCAGCCCGCAGGGAGGCATAAGCGCCCCGTCAAACACCAGCGTGCCGTTTATACTTTTCAACTTTGGGATAAAGCAAATCTGTCCGGCCAGCATGTGCATGCCGGGTACGTCGGCACTGCCGTCATCGCAGCTTAGCTTGTGCTTTGGCTCCAGCTCAAACTCAAGGTCACACCCGGCAGGGGTTGTTATCTTCATGGTTCTTGCGCTGCCGGTCATATCCGCGACCCTGTGCAAAAACTCAGCCAGCCTCTTCTTGTCCACCCTTCCTATGGTCCTTATCATTAAATCCGCATCCATACCCACAAGGCACAGATACCTCAACCTCTCATTTTCCTTCATGGCAATCTCAAAGGGGGTTGAATACAACAGCCACTTGTTGTTAAACTCCACCCAGGCATCCGCTTTGCATAAGGCCCCCGCCAGCGCATCCACCGGCAGCATGGGGTCCGCCGCCTTGCCTACCCCTTGTGCAGCCGGCAGCCAAATTACCATCGGCTTCGCCCCGAAAGCAAAGGCACTTCTTGCCGCAGCGTTTACAACCCTCTCATCCGATTCCGTATCGGCGGTTATAACAACCGTCTCCCCCGATTTTACCGCGAACATATCCCTCATGAGTATGTCGGACGCCTTCCCCAGTTCATACTCGTACAGCCTTGCCATCAAAAGACCCTCCTTCACTTTATTCAGCCTTCCATTGGTATATAATAAGCATCCAATCCAAGGAGCCTTTTACAGGCCCCTTTCTTCTTACCGGGTGTTAAGTAGCTCAGACTCAAACGCATCCCTCGCATGCCGTTAATTCAGGCTGCGTATTAACACGCACCCTTGGCATCTTTTCCGATAAAATGGCATGCGGCCCTGTGACCTCCGCCCAGGTCAACCATAACCGGTTCCCTTTGCCTGCATATTTCCTTTGCCATGGGACATCGTGTATGGAACCTGCACCCGGAAGGGGGGTTTATTGCGCTGGGCACACTGCCCTCTATGGTCGCTATCGAATCGATCCCCTCGGTGTCCAGCGTTGGTATGGCGGCAAAAAGGGCCTTCGTATAGGGGTGGGCGGTCCGGTCGAAAACGTCATCGGCAGGACCGTATTCCACCATCTTGCCCAGGTACATTACAGCTATCCTGTCCGCCATATAGTTCACAACGCTAAGGTCGTGGGATATCAGTATATAAGTCAGTCCCAGGCTTTGCTTAAGGTTCTTCAAAAGCTCAAGTATCTGCGCCTGTGAAAGGACATCTATGGAAGATGTGGGCTCGTCCAGCACCACCAGCTTGGGGCTAAGGGCCAAAGCCCGGGCTATGGCTATGCGCTGCCTTTCACCTCCGCTGAACTCGTGTGGGTATTTAAACACGCCGCTCCGGGGAAGTCCAACCATTTCCAGCAGGTCGCCCACTTTTTTTACCAACTGCTCCCTGCTGCAGTTTGCATGAACCTTTATTGGTTCTCCCACAATATCCCTTACCAGCAGCCTGGGGTTCAGAGACCAGAAGGGGTCTTGGAATACTATCTGCAGGTTTTTCCTTATTTTTCTCAAGCTTTTCTTGTCCATGTCAAACAAATCCAGGCCGTCAAAATACACCTCTCCGGAGGTTGGCTCTTCAAGATTTAACAAAACGTTTACCAGGGTGGTTTTTCCGCATCCTGACTCTCCTACCAGCCCGAGTACTTCTCCCTGTTCCATCTCAAAGGTAACCCCGTCCACCGCCTTGACCCATGCAACCGGCTTTGAAAAGAAACCGCCGCGGACGGGAAAGTATTTTTTCAAATCCTTAACCTTCAGTATGCTGTCCGCCACCTGGCTCACCTCCTTCGAAAGCCCTGTGACAGGCCACCCAGTGCGTTCCCAAAATCAATCCGGGGACAGGCTCGCTGTCACGGCATACTTCCCGCTTTTCCACGCACCGGGAATAATACCTGCATCCCCTTAGGTCCCTGTCTCTTTCTTCTTTTATAGTGGTATTTACCCGGTTCACCCTTTCTCCCTTGTTCCTCGGTATGGCATTTAACAGGGTAAGGGTATACGGGTGCCTTGGGTCCTTCAGTACTTCCCTTACACTGCCAGTTTCCACTATCCGACCCGCGTTCAGTATGGCAACCCTTTTGCATATGGCCGAAACAAGCCCCAGGTTGTTTGCAATAAACAGTACCGTAACCCCCAGTTCTCTCTGAAGTTCCGCTATAAGCTTTAATATTCCGGCCTGGATTGTAACGTCAAGGTTCCGGGTGGGCTCGTCGGCTATTAAAAACTCGGCTCCGCAGGACAGTGCAATGGCTATTACTATCCTCTGCCTCTGTCCGCCGCTGAGCTCGTGGGGGTATTTACCCATAATGTTTTTGGCATCCGGCAGCTTCACCATTTCAATCATTCCAAGGGCTTCCTTTTCCGCTTCTTTCCTGGAAATCCTCTTGTTGTTCCTGAAAACCCTTATTATCTGCTCTCCCACTGTAAAGACCGGGTTAAGGGTGGACATGGGGTCCTGGAATATCATCGAAATATGCCTGCCCCGTATCTTTCGCATTTCCGATTCGGGCTTTTGCAGCAAGTCTTCTCCATTAAATAGTATGCTGCCGCTTTCTATGACCGCCGGGGGGGACGACAAAAGGCGCAATATGGTAAGGGCAAGCACCGTTTTCCCTGCACCGCTTTCGCCTACTATACCAAAGGTTTCTCCCTTATTCAGCACCATCGTATCTATATCCAGTACATTTTTATGTCCCTCAAAGGTTTTAAAACCCACCCTCAGGTCCTTTATCTTAAAATACTCACCCATGTTATCCACCCCTTAAATCTTTCTGGTCTTGGGGTCCAGTATTTCCCTTAAACCGTCTCCCAATAGGTTAAAGACCAATACCGTTACAAATATTGCAAGACCTGGGAAAATGCTGTACCACCATGCATTCAGGAAATAATTCCTGCTGGTGCTCACCATAAGCCCCCACTCGGGAGTGGGAGGCTGCGCACCCAGGCCAAGGAAGCTGAGGGAAGCTATAGTGAGTATCACTCCGCCAATATCCATGGATGCCTGGACTATTACCGGCGCTATGCAGTTGGGTACA
Source organism: Clostridiales bacterium (assembly GCA_012728565.1). Classification (GTDB taxonomy): domain Bacteria; phylum Bacillota; class Clostridia; order Ch29; family Ch29; genus JAAYEV01. The sequence continues at coordinate 10,664 of JAAYEV010000075.1, read as the reverse complement.
ATATGCCCAAAAATAATTCTCGCCGGAGGGGTTCCTATTGCCTTTGCCGCTTTTACAAACTGCCTTTCCCTGATGGACACCGCCTGACCTCTAATGAGCCTCGTATACCACGGCCACCAGGATACGGCGATGGCCAGCATTGCATTTTCAAGACTTGGGCCAAGAAATGCAGCTATCGCTATGGCCAGCAGCAGGGGCGGGAAGCTTAGGAATATATCCGTAATCCTCATAATTACTTCATCCACCATTCCCCCGGTAGCCCCCGCAATCGCCCCCAGCGGTATTCCAATTAATAGGGCAAGCCCTACCGCTATTAGGGCTGTCTGCAGCGAGATTCTTGTGCCGTAAATAACGCGGCTGAATATATCCCTCCCCAGTTCATCGGTCCCGAAAAAGTACTTGCCGGATGGAGGCAGCAGCTTGTCCACCGGGTTGGTTTCGGCTTCTATATGTTCCGGGTAGGGGACTATAAATGGCGCCACCAGCGCGGTGAGAACAAGCAGGATAACCACGCCCAGCGACAGCCGGGTCAGCCTGTTTCTACCCAGCAGGTATAAGGACAGCCTTATTTCCCTGATTCTTGGTTTTATTGAATTTATTATTCCAGGGCTCTTGGTCATGCTGTACACCTCCCTATACCCGGACTCTCGGGTCCAGTGCAATTATTACGTCAGCAATAAGGTTCAACACCACGTAGGCACAGGCTGAAAAGATGGTGACCCCCATTATCGCGGGATAGTCAAGGCTTATTACCGCCGATGATATGTAGCTTCCTATCCCCGGCCAACTGAATATAGCTTCCACCAGGAACGTATTTACCAGTGTATACCCGATGGACAGCGCCACCACGGTGGCCGTCGGGCCCAGCGAATTCTTCAGCGCATAGGACCAAAGCACCATCCTTTCGGGCAGTCCATAGGAACGGGCCGCCCTTATATAGTCCTCGTCCAGTATTTCCAGCAGCGCCGAACGGGTCATCCGCGCCACCAGGCCTATCGGGTACAGGGCAACGGTTATCCCCGGCAGTATAATATGGGCCAGCGCATCCTTGAAAACTACAAAATTACCGGTTATAAGGCTGTCAAACATCAAAAAGCCCGTTATATGTGGAATTTCGTGGGTCAGCTTTATGCTCATGCTCAGCTGCCCTCCTAAAGGAAGCAGCTCCAGCCACCTGTAGAATATAAGCTGCAGGAACATGCCCACCCAAAATGTGGGCAGCGATACAGCCCCCACCGAAAAGAACCTGCTTACATGGTCCACCATATGGTCCTTTCTCTTGGCGGATGCAACGCCCAAGGGTATACCAATAATAACGGCAACTATGGTGGATACAAGCACAAGTTCAATGGTAGCCGGCAGGTATGCCCTAAGCTCTGCGGACACCGGCTGGTGGGACCTCAACGACCTTCCGAGGTCACCCTTAGCAAGGTCGGCAAGGTACCTCCCCAGTTGGACATACAAAGGCTTGTCCAGTCCCAGTTCGATTTTTGCAGCCTCGATCTGCTCGGCGGTCGCCCGCTGCCCTACCCATTGGGCGGCAGGGTTTGAAGGTATCACCCTCGTGAGTATAAAGGTAATCAGTATCACCCCGAACAAAACCAGGATGCCCAGCAGAACCCTTTTAACAATAAAAGACCTCATCTAGAAACTCCTCCCTGGGAAAACGTACTAAAGGGGCTAATGAATAGCCCCTTTAATTCCTATTCACGGTATGTGTCATAGAAGAATACCACGTTGGGATATATGGGGTTGCTCTTAAACCCTTTGAAGGAGCTGTTTGTAACCCATACGTATTTTTTATCGTAGGCAAATATCGTGGGCGCCTCTTCGACAAGAATTTCCTGGGCCTTGATATACAGGTTTTCCGCCTCTTCAATATCTATACCGCTCATTTCATTGCCCTGGTCTATCAGCCGGTCAAACTCGGCGTTACTCCAATATGACAAGTTGAACAGGATTTCCTCTTCACTGTGGTACAGGCTGTAGAGCCAACTGTAGGGGCTGGCGTAGTCAGGCCACCAGTACATTATCAGTAAGTCCTGCCGCTTCTGGGGGTCGGGATTCCTCGAAAGCTCCCACTGGCTCTCCCAAGGCATGCTCCTTATCTCCAAGTTAATGCCTATTTTTGCAAGTTCCGCCTTAAACAGTTCCGCCGCCTTTTTCTCGGCCTCGTCCCCTGCCATATATGTTAACAGTAGTTCCAGGCCGCCATCCGGATACCCGGCCTGGGCAAGCAGTTCCCTGGCCTTGTCCAGGTCGTGTTGGTACTGGAACAGGTCATCGCCATGGCCCCAGTGCCCTACGGGTATCGGTCCTTTTCCTTGGACTGCGTAACCTCCCATTGCGTACTCCACAACATCCCCGTATGGAAATGCATAAGAAAGGGCTTGCCTTACCAGCTTGTTGTCAAGGGGTGCCTTTTCAGTATTGAAAAATACCATCAGGTTTTGGAATGAGGGCACCTCCATCACATTAACGGCAGGATTGCCCTTAAGGGCTTCAATATCCTCATAGGGGAGCTCCATTGTAACGTCTGCCTCTCCCTTTTCCACCAATTGGCGCCTTGATGCGGTTTCAGGAATTTTCTTTATTACAACCTTGTCAAAGTGCTCGCCTTCCCATCCCTTCCAGTAATCCTCGAACTTGGTCAGGACAACCTCGTCACCCATTTTGAAACTCTGAAGCGTATAGGGCCCGGTCCCCGCCACATTGCCCTGGGAGAACCAGTCCTCGGGATTGGACTCTATCGCTTCGGAGGACATTATAAACGCCGCGTACCCGGAACTGGCTATAAGGTCCAGCGGAGCCGGGTATTTGAGTTTAAAGTCCACGGTATAATCGTCTTTAATCACTATCTCCTCTACCGGGTCCCAGACAAAGGCAGCCCCTTGACCCAACGCTATGGTCCTGTCTATGGATGCCTTGACGTCTTCTGCAGTAAGGTCGTCACCGTTGTGAAACTTTACTCCTTCCCTTATCTTGAAAGTCCAGGTCAAGCCGTCGTCACTTTTAGTGTACTCGGTAGCCAGCACCGGTATCACTTCCTTGCTTAGGGGTTCATACCTAAGCAGCGTCTCATATACGTTGTTAAGTACTACAATTCCATTGGAATATTCCACGCTCGGGTCCCAATCAAGTATGGGTTCGCTGTTGAAGGCATAAAAGGCTATCTTGGGCTGTCCTTCCCCGGCATCATTTTGGCCTGTACCGCCTCCCCCGCACCCCGAAGCGGCCATAGTCACCAACATGACCAGTATTACTGTCATAACGATTCTTAATCTTTTTGAATACAATTTCATAATTATGCACCTCCTTATAAAAATAACCTGCGGAACATTTCATCCGCAGTTCTGCCCGTCCTACTGCAGCCGCTCTAATCCATATTAATCCGGATAATTTGTCATGCATAAATTTTCAATAAGCGGTGCCCTTTGTTTATGTGAATGATAATAATTCTATGTACAAGCCGGATTCCCTTTGTAAATCCAACAAATCTAGGTCGATGTGTTTGTTATTCTGACAAAACTTATTTAATTATCTTGTGTATTTTAACCGCTATGGATATTTTTTCGTAGAAGCTTCCATTTACACCTTTCATGTCCAGGATTTCCTTTATCTTATTCAGCCGATACCGGATCGTGTTCTGGTGCTGGTATAGACTTTCAGCGGTCTTGCCAATATCGCCGTCATTTTCAACGTAGGCCACGGCCGTGTTCAAAAGACTGGTCCCCTTTTGCCTGTCATAGTTTTCCAAGGGGACTATTATCTCATCATGGAACCTCTTAAGTTCCGGTTCGTCCTTTATAAGCATAAGCAGCCTGTACACTCCAAGGTCGTTGTAATAGACCCTTTTTTCATTATTCCCTTCCGCCACCTGGCAGGAAAGCAGCGCCTCCCTTATGCACGTGTTAAGACTTCCCAGTCCGTGGTGCACCCTGCTAATGCCAAGCCTGTAATCAACTAAATAATAATCAATGTCTTCAACCAGTTTTTCCAGCTGCATATTTATGCGTTCCTTTGGTTCCTTAGCGAAACTGGTTAATATAAATATACCCTCTTCAAATTTTAAGAAAGACCAGTGGTCCTTATCCCTGTAAGCATTTTTCAGTCCCTGGATACCCGCTCCCTGGTTGGAACTGTACTTAAAATACAGCGCTGCCATATTTTCACGGAACATACCGTTTATACTTTTTGCAGTGGTGGTTACTTCCTGCTCGGTTACCGATGAACGGAGCAGGCTGCGAATGGTCATCTCGGTGATTGTGTCTTCCTTGTTTTTTATTATCGCATCCATTATATCGGTGATTACCGCCGCATAGGGCACAAAATTCGATATCATAACGACCGGATAGGCCGCTTTGTCAGCAAACTCCTTTATATCGGGTTCAAGGTCGTCCATATACAGGTCGATAAGGCATAAGCCGCTTGAATTGGTATCCACCAGCAGCCTTAGAGTATTCATCTGGGCTTTTGGGTCGTCCTTAATCGCATAAAAACTGGATATGTAAAAGTCCCCGTTTCCCATGACAGTGCTAAAGTCGTCCAGGTCGGGACTTTCCAGCACGCTTACGCGGTTTATAATCCTATCAAGGCCGGACGCCCCCGCAATAACCTTTACGCCTTTAAAACATTCCAGCCCCAGGGCATCCCTGACACTAACGCTCATCATTCTCCCCCCAGTATATGATCGGTCAATTCCTTTATCACCCGGTCAAGCCCGTCAATAAATCGTCCTTCATCGATCATGCACATATCTTTAAGGACCTCAATCTTCTCATTCAACCTGTAATAAAACTCATCGGTTTCGCCGGGCTCTTGCATATCCAGCAGCATTGAATAGGCTTCGAGCAGCCTCAGGGGCCCGTAGATGGGCGGCTCGTCCACGCATCCCCTTGCACTTGTTACAAGAAAAGTAAACATCCTTGCCTGGTCATCCCTGTTCATCCCGTCTCATCTCACTCTCCCAGCTTTCATAGTGTAATACCTCCGAAAGGTTTTTCCTTTCCGGCGCCTCGGGTACGGTATCGTAATAGCCCACAGTTACAAGCAGAAGCACCGTCACTTCACCGGGCAGCTTTAGAATGCGGTTTATGGACTTTTCATTGTATGACTTTACCACGCAGGTGCCAAGGCCCAGGTGATGGGCTTTAAGCAGCATGTTCTGCGCTGCAAAGGCCGCATCAAACGGCACGATTTTCTTTGCGAACTCTCCGCCCCTTTTCTCCGCCTCCCCAAGGTCGGCACAAATCGCTATTACGCAGGGCGCCGTTCTGGGCATGCCCGGCGAGAACATTTTCATCTTTTCAAGGGTCCCTTTATCCCGGGCCGCCACAAAGCGTAGTACCTGGAAGTTTCCTGCGTTCGGAGCCCATATCGCTGCATGAATCATAGCCTCTATTTTGTCCTTTTCAACTTCCCTGTCATTATACTGCCTTACGCTTCTTCTTGAAACAACCATTTCGTCAAAGGTCAATTTTCCCAGCCTCCGTTCTTTCGCTGACAAAGCCGCACCCTTCAAGGGCCGCAGCAAAGGGTATTATATTCGAATAAAGCGAATTACCCTATCTGTTCCATTTCGGTAACGCATTCGCTCTTTAGTTTTCCAACCAGGAATTGCAGCGCATCAATAACATGGGGCCTTATGTCGCCGCCTACCAGTACATACATTATGTCATCACCGGGCTCCAGGTGCCCTTCATTAAGCCAAACCTTCACATGGAAGATACCGTCCATCTTATAGGCTTCGGCAACCGCCGCCTCAACCTTTGCCGCGTCGTAGGCAAATTCCATCCCCTTTACCGTAGAACCGTCATCAATACCCTGGCGCACCTTGGCTTTGGGCGTCCGGCGCACAACGCCGTTATGTATTAAAAACATCCCTTGCTGCAAAGCCGCAGGATCGGCCTTTGCTTCCTTTAGCCATTCATCGATGGACGGCGGCTGTTTTTTTATTTTTCCGCTGCTCATAGACCGATACATCCTTTCATGGTTTTAATTGTCGTTACCGGTAACATAATCCAGCGTAAACCTGACAGCCCTTTTGGTTAAGCCTTCGCACAAATGGGGCGGATTATCCGGCTTAAATCCTTCCGGGCGAAGTTCTTTACACATCAGGCTGCCAAACTCCTTTTCAAACCCTTCGGCAAAACCACGGCACTCTTTCTCGATTCTTTCATCGGCTTTTTGTTTCTGTCTTCCATATATGCCGATAAACATAAGAGAGCCTTCCACCAGCCCGCACTGGGCACCGTACTTTCCCGCCCCGTGCATCGCAACTGCGGCATCCAACGTTTGCTGCTGAAGTTTAATGCCGCATATCTCCGACAGTATCAAAAGCATGGTCGTGGCGCAGTTGTAGTCATATTTCCAATAGTATTCATGCACCCTTTCATCAATAAGCTTCTGCATGTTATCCATCAAATCCCCCCTTGTACCCACCGCTGTGCTATATTCCAATGGTTATCATTCTACAGGTGGTATATTACCTCCTTCACCTATCTCCTTTTTTTCTTGCACTGCCAATAAACGCAGTAATTTTTTTCACAATTTACCCCCTTATTAAGGCTTTATTTTCACTTGCTCCGTGTCACGAGCACTATGCGCGAGCTAAGGGCCTATTTGGCATGGTAACGCTAATTCGGGAATGCCGCCAATCATAAGGTGCCCAAGAAATAATAACGTTAGAATTCATCGCTTTCTGTTATTTTCCTGCTTTTTAATCGAAACTTAACTATATTTCCAATAACCGGTGAGGGCTGCTGCCTATGGTTTAAGGGCAGCCCCTCTACCAGGAACTGCCCTTTGCGGCGTATTAAGGCGTATTAATCGGAAAAACCGTCCCCGGTCTCCCCGGGCCGCTTGGCCGCTATACGCTGTCAAAAGTTCCAGCAGTTGATTCGCAACCCGCTCCCAGTTATACTCCGTCTCGGCGATTTTCCTGCCCGACATGCCAAGTTTTTTTGCTATATGCTTGTTATCAAGCAGGTACCTAATCCTTTCCGCTATGGCCTCCGGCCGGTTGAAGTCCTTAACCACAAAGCCGTTTTCCCCCTGCCGGATAACCTCTGCGTTGCCTCCCCGGTCAGTTGTTATAATGGGCAGCCCCGCCGCCATCGCCTCGTAATGCACCCTTGCCAGCGGCTCCCTCCACTGCGAAGTGCAAACAAAAATGTCTCCGATGCTGAAATGTTTGGGTATCTCGGCAGGGGGCAGAAAACCGGTAAACACCACCGGCCCCTTAAGGCTCTCCGTCATGGACTGAAGCTGCTGGGTATAGATATCGGTGGTATTGACACCGTACCACTTGCTGCCGATTACCATCAGCGCTGTTTTGGGATGGGTTTCCATTACGCTCTTCATCGCCTCGACGAGTACGTGGGGCCCCTTTTTCTGGCTGAGCCTGCCCACGAACAGTATAACCTTATATTCGTCCAGTCCGTATTTCTTGCGCAGTTCCTTTCTTTCCGGGAGGTGTTTCTCTAACCATATGGGCTTGTATAACGAAGGGTTCACGCCGGAGTACACAACGTTCAGCTTTTCTTCGGCAATCGGGTAAAGGCCCTTTACCCCGTCGGCTATAAACCTGCTTACCGTCGTGATGAACTTCACCGTGGCAATACATTTCAAAGCCCTTTCCCTGTCTATCTTATTTGGAAGAAACATTTCATTGTGCAGGCTGAGGCTGAAGGCGCTGCCGGGTGCCTGCTGGTTCAGTGGCATTACCCATAACGGCCGGTTGAATACGTGCACCAGGTGGTATTCATTCGAAATATTGTCCCTAAGATTGTTCAAGTACTCGCTCTTGGTCCTCCCTGACAATCTTTTGTACCTGACTCTGTCGACAACTTCCTCGTCCGGGAGATTGTCGTTTTTAAGACTCAGAACGGTAATATCATGGTGTTTTGACAGGTAGGGCAGCACGCCTTCGATATATATCTGGATGGCTCCCCCGGAAACCGGTGGGATAGGAAGTTTCTCGGTGCATACGAATGCTATTCTCATGGCCCCCCACCCGCTAATAAGCCGCTAATAACCGGAACCTTGGATTTTTCAAAGGCCGCAGCCCGTTCAATCTTACTTGCCGGCACCGGCTTGTTCTTTTTATACATATTCTTAACTTCGGCGAAGAACCAGTGCGGGAAGAGCAGGTCAATTGCAAGTATTTCCTTTTCTTCAGTCGAAAGCTTCCTGCCGCCTTCATACCATCCCACTATACGACCTATCCTGTCTTTATTCCATCCATCTCCGTCTTCCGACTGCTTCCCAATTATTTTGCGCAGGTCCCTGGCAGCCAGGTCATAAGTCACTCCGTCCAGGTCCAGCACGTAAACATCCCGTCCCTTAAGAAGCGCATTTCCTTTTCCGTAGTCCTGGTGGCACAGGGGGAATTGTTCCTGTTCCATGGAGGTTAACTGATTGTAGGGCGACTTTTCCAAGGCTGCGATAGCCATATCCGCTATTTCCAATACCGAACCAACGTGCTTTAGATAGCACCCGTGTGACGAACCCAATTCCCTCTGCGGGGATGCCTCCCTCCACTGGGCCAGGTTATTCCGCATGGACCGGTACTGGTCCGGCCATTTGCCCAGCTTGGAAGAAACCCTGGCACCCTCCGGGGGCCTATACCCTATCGAAGCCCGGTGCATCCTTGCCAGGCCTTCCACTGCCATGGCCAGGTCGGTTTGGTTGTTAAAGTTTAAATCCCTTCCGTCTATCCATCCGTACAATACAAATACCTGGTCCCCATAAAAGGTCACTGCGCCGCCATTTTTGTTGGATACCACCGGGGGCACATTACCCCCGTTGCCGTGTATATGCAGCTGGGCATTAACCGAAAACAGCGCCCTTTCCAGTGGATGCCTCAGCCTTTTAAGGCAAAAAACTTCCCCGCCGTAGGAGAACTTCCACAAGGTCTTCAATCCTTTGTTCTGGACTATCTGGACCTGTTGGGGGGTTATGCCGTATTCCGCCAGAACTTTTACTGCCAATTCAGTCAAGTTGGTATTGCTATGCTGTTCCATCATAGGCTTTGCCTCCATTCCTTAAGCTTCCCGCGGGATTAGCCCCTCAAAGCCTTCCATTACGTGTCCGAGAGTCTTCTCCACCGCGATCATATCCTGCAGCCTGCTGTAATACTTGGCCGGGCTCCAGGTCTTTTCCCTTTTTTCATAGTATTTGGTCATAATACCCTCAAACAGGTGCGGGTATAAGAGTTCCCATTTCAAAACCTGCCACTGCCTGTTTTCAAGGGGATTTTCCTGCTGGTACCACGAAAGCATGTCGGCAGTTAAACCCGCATCCCATCCGCCCCTTTTTTTCATAACCTTCAGCAGCAATTTCCTAATATCCCTTATGGGCAGGTCTAAAGTAATGGAATCAATGTCCAGCACGTACAGTTCCCCGGCACCGGTAAGGATGAGATTGCCGGCGGCAAAGTCCTGGTGACACAGGCAGCCGGTCTTTTGGACCTCTTCCACCCACTGCCGGTAATATGACCCCTCAAGCCCTTTTACCGCCTCCTGAGCTCTCCTGAGAAAGTACGGGAATTCCTCCAGGATTATTTTTCCGAAATCCCCATGCTCATTTATGCTCTCTTCCTGGGCGTAATAGGATTTCATTTTCTCCGCCCTGTCGCTATAGGCCTTAGGCCACGTACCCAGGTGTACCCTGGGCTTGCTTCCCTCGGGTGGAACAAAACCCGCTGAGGCCCTGTGAAACTTTGCCAGCCCCTGTACTATCCTTTTTAACTGCTCGGCATCGTTATAAACCGGATTGGTCCCTGCAACGGCTTCGCTTAAAACAAAGCAGCTGTTATTGCTAATAACGTATTTTCGCCCGTCGGAAGCAGGTATAATTCTAGGTATGCGTATTCCTTTACCCTGAAGGTATTCCACTGCAGCAATGATGAAATCCAAAGTCCGGTCCGAGTTGGAATGCTTTTTCAATATCCTGTAGCCCTCGGGTGTCTTAATCCACCAAACGCCCTTCTTTTGTTTGTAGGATTCGGTTCGGATACTCAAAACATCGATTGGATACGCGGCCAGGACCCCTTTAAGGTCCTCCTGGTAAGTTTCCTTCATTTGCTCTCCTCCTTCGGCAGTGAAGTTTTTGTTTCAACCTTTTAGGTTAAATGGTATAGCTATCTCAAGAATAACAGATAGGGGCATCCCCCTATCTGTTATTCTTCTTCCTCTTCTTCCTCTTCTACTTCCTCTTCTACTTCCTCTTCTTCTTCCGCTTCGGCGTTTATCCAAGTAATTTTCATCGACAGTGAGCCTTCAAATTCATCGTTGTCGTACTTGATTTTGTACTCCATTTCCTTGTCGTCGGGTATTACCACCGCTTCACCGTCCACCGTCAGCTGATTCCTTAGGAGCTTTGCATAGGCTTCGCTTAAATAGCCCATGCATTCCTGTTTTGTGCCCAGGTATTCCTCTTTGTATTTCACATAAATCCCCCTTCCGATTTGGCTTGTTATCCGCTCTTTTCAGTACATATAGTATTCAGGTGCAATACAATGTGATAGTTTAGTAAAAAGATATTTTTATATATTCAATCTGCCTTTCCAGGCCTGTTTCAAGGGGCGTGGACGGTTCAAAATCCAGCATGCCGGATATTTCCCTAATATCCGCCCAAGTATCCCTTACGTCCCCCCTTTGGAT
>JAAYEV010000074.1 GCA_012728565.1 Clostridiales bacterium | reverse complement strand
TTCTTTCCCGTTTTTGTCATGATGTTCCCCTCTTTTTATTTCCGCTTGAATTTATGGGGTTTTTCCACCTTTAGGCGAAGTATAAGCCCGCAGTCGGTACACACCTCGGCGATTAAGGCCGACGACACAAACACCCTGCCCTCGGGCACCATGCATGCGTATCCCGACATCTTCCCCCGGCCTATCTCCTTGCAGCCGCATTCCGGACATTTCTCTTTGCTTTCCATGGTTTTCTCCTTTCAATACACTAAAGGGAGACGGTCCCCCTATGGCCTCCTTTGGCAGCAGCGCCCATTGGGTGGCCAGCAGCCAGGTTATTATCCCGTAAGCTTAACCCTGATACCCACCGCCTGCGGGCTGCCGGCCGCCACCGGTGATGCGCCGCTTAATACCCGGTGCCCGGCACTTGTACCTCGCAGGGACCGTCCCCCTTAACTTCTATGGCAGCACTATGATGTTGTTTACCACCGGGCGCTCTTTGCCGTCCGAGGGCCTGTTCAGCACCACCCCGTTGAAGTACATGGTGCTGGAGCCGCCGCCGTCCAGGTTGTAGGCCTCCTTGACGCCCAGTTCAAGCAGCTTGTCCTGCAGGTGCTCCAGCGTAACCCCGACGCTCCAGTCCCCCTGCCGCCCGTCTATTACTATCATAATGAGGTCGTCGTTGGCGTACTTGCCTATTATGGTCCTGGGCTGCTTGGTGGTCTTCCATTTCTCGGGTATCTCAACCTTCTTGCCGTCCTTTAACAGCACCGGTATAAAACTTACCCCCTGGTAGGGTTTCAGCGCGGTAAGGTCCTTTTCGGTTTTGGGCACCGTACCTATTACCTGGCCCTTTTTGTTTATCCCCGCAAAGAACAAATCCCCGGGATAGCCGTTGAAGGGTTCCACCAGCTTGCCGTCTATCACCGTATTGCCTATCATCTGGGCGTAGGTTTGGCCGTTTCTAATCTCGGTGTAAAAACCGCCGCCGTTTATAGCCAGCATCGCCCCGGTTCTTTTGGCCGCTTCGGAGGTGGTCTCCAGCTTGCCCAGCGTGTCCTGGGCCAGCACCACCCTGAAGGACTTGGGCTCAAAGAGCTTTACCTTGGCAATAAAACCGCGGTAACCCAGCTCCGCCAGCTTGAAAATCTTTATCTCGTTGTTGTCCGAAATATGGGCGGAAACGGTGGGCCCCAGCATTTCCAGTATCTTTTGCTCGTATATATCGTTGGACAGCTTCCTGTGGGACACGCTTTTTTCGGTCAGGGCGGACAGGCTTTCATACTGCTCGGAAAAAATGTCCACCTGCGTGCGGGCCAGCATTCCAAGGTCCCCTATGCTCTGCCTTAGAATCTCTGTCTCCTGCTGCAGCATAACCGCCCCTTCTTCCAGGGCGGCGGCGGGAAATTGGAGCAAACGGCTTTCTTCCACAAAGTCCGAGCACACCAGGAAAAGGGCCAAAAAGGGCGCGGCCAGGAAAGCCATGAACACGTTTAACTTAAACATTGGGGGCCTCCTTTAATATCTCCAGCGCCCTTTCCAGTTCCTCCAGCTGGTCCTCCAGGTCCTCCAGCTTTCTATCTATGCGCCTTTGTACCGAAGTGGAATCGGATATGGTAGAATCCGCCTCCTCTATGCTCTCCCTCAGCCCGGCTATCTCCTGGCCCAGCGCTTCCATCCTTTCGGTAAGCTGCTGTATATTCATCGCGTTTTGCTGCTGCACGTTTCTAATGGAGGTGTCAATGTAGTCCTTGGCATAGGTGTAGCCGTAATAAACAGCGGCGCACCACACCCCTGCGCTTGCTATGAACAGGACTATGTTGATGAGAATTTTCCTGGTCCTTTGCTTTTTCCTTCTGGCGTCCATCCTTGTAGTTTCGGTTTCGGGAATTTCTACGTTTTTTTCCACTGTTTCAACCTCCCCCCCTTTTATTCTACAGTAACTATGCTATATCAAATTCGAGCTTGAATCAAGCGGGGAAGGATGAGAGGTTTTTCCTTTACCGGTACTGCAGGCCGTACCTGTTCATGTAGACCTTGGAGTACTGCAGGTCCTCCTCCCGGTAAGGTTCCTTCTGCTCGTCGGGGTAGCCCACCGCTATTATTGACTCAACGCTCCTTTGTTCCGGTATCTCCAGCAGTTCCTTGACAAACTGTTCGGCACTCTTTGTATTGTCATACATCCTGTTCCTTATATGTATCCAGCAGGAGCCAAGCCCCATCGAATGGGCGGTAAGCTGTGCCAGTATGCCGGCTATGGTTGTATCCTCTATCCAGGTATCCCGGCGGTCGGATTCTCCCAGCAGCACTATCC
>JAAYEV010000073.1 GCA_012728565.1 Clostridiales bacterium | reverse complement strand
TTAGTCCCTCTGCTGCGGTAATATTTAATAACACGTTTCATTTGCTCTATCGAGCCTTTTACGAAAATCTTTGCCAGCACTAATCTTTTTCCCCGATCGATATAGTGCTCCGCTTGTTTCAAAATAACATGCCCGGAATTGAGGTGTTCCCTTGGATAATAGGTGCCCATATAATACCCGTGATAATTGAAATAATGTACGCATATTTCCTTCTGTGAAGCAAACTCAAGAAACCTTTTGCTTACATCCACCTCACCAAATACATAAATATCATTTGTATCCTCAACCGGGATAAACTTTCGCATACCTTCATTTTCAAAATACAGGCTATTGTCTTTTCTTTTTAGCTGTCCATCCTGCATAATATACAAGGTCTTTTTCATCCTTATTCCTCCGCCCAGCAATACTCTCGGTATGCACACTTCTTGCAAAAACTAATTTTCTTAGGCTCGGGTGGCATAGGGAGGCGCGCTATCCTTCTGATTTCTTCAACTGCCTTGTCCAATTCCGCTTTCTTTTCCGGTGTCCATTCCACAGTTTCCTTATCCCTTTCTTCGGGAAATACCAGCTCCCCCTTGGCTATAACACCCATATTTCTTAACACGTCAAGATAATATAACAGCTGAAATCGAGCACTTTCCAGAAAGCGCGACGACTTTTTGATCTCCCTTACCACCAGCTCTCCCTTCACTTTAATCACCCTGTCTATCTTGACTGACCCCAAATCCAGTTCCCTTTTCCCCCGTTCATAGCGGTATTCATGGATAAACCGGCCTATCTCAACGTTCTCGTCCTCTTCGTCCGGGGCAATCCTGTGAGCCATGAGCCAGCACTGGCGTTTGCATATGTAGTAATACCAGATATCCGTACCTGTAACCGGCATTTCGTAAGGCATCAATCTCACCCCTTTTAAATGATCCAGTCAAACCCCTTGGTGAAATGCCTGGTTAACCCGGTAGTTTGATGGTAAGCACTCTTCATATGCAGTATCGGAACCTTATTCTGTAAATAGTCGTCTTTACCTGCCACCTTCAACGCGAGGTCAACCGGCAGATTTAGTACATAATGGTTAAACAAAACCATGAATTGTTTTTTCTTTTCCAAAGGGAGATTGTTTATATGGGTTCGATTGTTATACAATTCATATATCTCCTCCGGTTCATATATGCCAACCGTCTTCTGTAGCTTAACAAGCCGTTCAGGCAGCCATTTTACATCATCCTGCGGCATTTTCCAAGGGATAAACAATGGTAGTTTAAGGTAATCCGGACCAAAGGGCTGGTATCGGGAAAGAGCCGGCCAATTCCCTTCATAGGCTTCTCGTATTGCCTTTTTCCCTGCCTCATAAGTGTTTTGCATGAACATCTCCTTATAATACTGCCGGATAAGGAATAGAGTTTCCGACTCCAGCCATTCTTCTTTCTGATACAATAGTTTATCGGTTAATTCTCTTATGTTTTCATTTCTATATACAGATTTCCTGGTATCTTTATCACCTTCCCTGTAAAAGGGAACCGTATACAGAATACCCTCATCATACTCAAAATGCCGATTAACCCTTCCCGCTGCTTGGACAACCGAAGGTAGTATTGGTAATGCCCTAGTCACACATTCGAAACTCACATCAACTCCGGCCTCTAGTATCTGCGTCGAAACCACCAACAGCGGTTTTTTGCATTCTTTCTTCAACCTCTCCTGGATTTTACGAATCTCGATTTTTTTGTGAATAGGCACCATAAGACCATGCAGCAGGTAAACATCGTATTTTTCCTTATCCAAGCGCTCGTATACCCTAAATGCATCCTCTATAGTATTTAAAATAACGGCCTGCCTGCTTTTATCCTTGTTGGTAATGAACTGTGCAATCTCATTTTCATCCATTCGTTCACAATTCACTATCCTATAGCGTTCAACTCCGGATTTCGCCTTAACCGAAAGCCTGGCTGGCGCTTTGGATAACCCGAATTCGAAGGTAGGCATGGTTGCAGATAGAAAGATTACCCGGAGATTGTATTGCTCGGCCATGGCCTCAAGCCCGCAGAGAAGCACATTCCAGCCGGTTGGGTCGAATATCTGCGGCTCGTCTATTATAACTATACTGTCCCTTAAGTAAGCTCTCCGCAAAGCGTTTTGTGCAGTTTTTGGAAAAACAGCTTTGGAAAACTGCTGGAAGCTTGTACATACAATGGAATGAGCCCATGCTTCCATGGTTAATTGGTCTGACTGCAACCGCCCCTTTTCACTTTCTTCCCTTTCTTCGTCATCCAGAACAGCTAGAGAATGATGTTCCAATGCCTCCATTTTTATTGTGTCCCAAATGACCTTCGCTGTCTGCTCAAGGATCGATAGATATGGAGCAACATATATGATTTTTCGGTATCCTTTATTAAAGCATAACCAAGAAGCAAGCTTTAGGGATGATATAGTTTTGCCGTAACCCGTTGGCATTTCAAGTGTATAAAAAAGGTTGTCAGGGTTTTCCACAAGCTGCCCTAACACATCTTTTTGCGCATTTATCCGAACAGATGAAAGTGCGTGCTTTGTATTGGACTTTGAAAATTCTTCTAGGCACCTTTCAATGGATATCAATTCTTTTCTATCAAGCCAAGAAGTACCGATATTCTTCACATCGAAACGATCCGCTGCAACCAATCCTGTCGTTAAGTGCCTCCAATACTGAAGTGAACGCATAAGCTTAAGATGCGAGTATTCATCGTAACCGATATCCAGTTCGTCTAAAACCTGTTCAATCAAGTCATCCAGTTCGTCCATCCATTTATCCAGCGCAGTACCTGACAAATCCACAGCCTGCAGCTCCGGGAAATGGTCCTTTATAAACTCTTCTATTCCTACCATATCCATCAGGTCCCAATCCCAGCCCTTTATCCAATTGTCGTCGTTAAGTCTTTTCAATTGCCCATGATGGTCAGCAATATCCCTGGTCATTAGCAGCCATAATACTTTGTGCTTTTCCCATGCGCCTTTGATTAATAAATATTTGTAGGCCGCATAGGAAAAAAAGTAAGCCCCCGGCGGAGCATGTGAAGGGCCTCTCCCGCTGCCGGTCTTGTGTCTAATATATTTCTGCCAATCGATATGTGCTTTGCAAACGTCATGGCAAATCGCTGAAAGGCCCGCCAAACATCTAATTATTTGGTCATCAATCTCCAGCCACTGCCCGATGGAGTCCTTAGCATTTATCAGATGCCTTATTAATGGATATTTATTGTCCCGCTCATCCGGGCGAGCTATACATTGTTCAAAGGAGATTAAATCAGGCATACTGCTTCGTCTCCTAATAATGCTATTTTCGTCTCCAAATTGGAGGTATCAGTTTTGGGAATAAAGACAATACTCTTCCCTTCTCCTTCATAAATAAAGTCTATAGACTTCTCAAAGGTACGGTTTCCTTTATAAGCGTACAAAAATCCCCCTGCACGCATATATTGCCGATCACTGTCCAAGCATAATTCTTTAATTAACACAGTAGGTATTACCGTTTTAGTTGTTACCCTACCTCTGGTTCCTTGCAGTATCTGCACATCGTCATATGTTTCTACAATTACCGGTTTTGTAATGGCATAGGCGCTTCCCAAATATGTCGGATATACGGCATGGTCTTTTTCAAGATATTCAGTCAACATTTCAGTATACTCATCGCCGGCATAATAAATACGGTATGCTGGATTTACCAATATTTCAATAGTTGTCGGGCGGTTAAAAGT
This sequence comes from Clostridiales bacterium, assembly GCA_012728565.1. GTDB lineage: Bacteria > Bacillota > Clostridia > Ch29 > Ch29 > JAAYEV01. Next base: position 1,179 of record JAAYEV010000073.1, on the reverse strand, counting down.
AGATCCTGTATCCTTACCCAACATAGACAACTGTTGAGCTACTGTCCTTGCCGGGTTTAGAAGTTGTATGCCAACCATGTCCGAGGTTATAAAATCCTCTATGCCCAGTATAGCGCCTACAAGCCCCTTAGCCGCGGTTGGTGTAATAAACGGATATGTGAGGTGGGTTGTCGTGGTATCCGGCCTTCGAAAATGCGCCAGTTTTCCCTTTACATCAAAGGATACTGCCTTCATACCTATCATCCCCTACCATAACTTCTGCTTATAGGCTGAAATGTCTCCAACTACGGCAAGTGAAGAATGACACCATATACGGCATCTTGCTATTTTGTCCTTATTCTTCTGCAGGGTTTCCAATAGTTTCGTCAAATCAATTTTTATATCATTTATAGATGACGGTTGTCTCCCTTCCTCCTTCCATGCCTCGGCACCGGGTTCCATTGATACCATATCCTCCAGGTACCCTATTCTATAAAAGGGATCATTATACTCGACATGAAGGAGCAAGAGCGGCTGCTGCTGACCACGACCCCTGGCCTGTCTGTGCTGCGTGCCCTGCCATAAACCCCTTAGAAGCAATTCTTGGTCTTCCTCGGTCATCCCTGTATGTTCTGCGTTTTTTGCATTAATAACAGCAGGCATTATAAATACAGCAAAGGGGACAGTATAGCTTGTCCATATGGTACCTTGAGTTTTACCCTCCTCGCCTTCTCCTGAAGCGTCTTGCTTTGCATCGCTACTTGGCATAACAACCGTACCTTGCACATACTGGCTGTTGACAGGGTGCAGTGAGTGCGCCCAACCGAATTGAACAGGTCCCGTGAGATGAAACTTAGGCTTTACCGAATACACAATACCAAAAGTACGTACATCGAAGCTGTGTTCCAGTAATACTCCCTTTATATCCTCCTCGGCTTCTCTTTCCTTGCCTGCTTGCTTTGCTATTAACTCTGCCAGGCTTTTGCGGCCCAAAAGGACCCCCTTTTCGTTCACTCTTTCTTGAACAAAAATTAGATTTTTCTTGCCTTCTCCGCCGTCAGGATAAAGGTCAAGCACGAAATCCCTTACGTCCCGTTTTATACTGACATCACTAAGCGAAATCCTGCCATCCTCTTCCGGGAAAATTCTCCGCGCATCGCTGTCGTTAAGTGGGTCCCTGTTTGGTATACCATCCTTCAC
>JAAYEV010000072.1 GCA_012728565.1 Clostridiales bacterium | reverse complement strand
CTTTTGATCTGTGACGAGTGGGGCTATGTACCCCTCGATCGGATAGGGGCACAGCTTCTGTTTGAGGTAATATCCGAGCGTTATGAGCGCAAATCAGTGATTATTAATACCAACATAGAGTTCTCAAGGTGGGTAAATGTGTTCTTTGACGAGCAGATGACGGGTGCCATTATTGATAGAATACTCCACCACTGCCACCTGCTGCTATTCCCCGGTCAAAGCAACAGGATACGAGAATCGGGGCTGGACACGTAGGAATTGGTCAATCAAAACTATTGGGGTTAACATAAAAATTCCCCACCGGTGCCTGGGGAAAAAGTTTTGCAAAAGTGAGGAATTTGGGTTTGCAAAAAACAATCCTTCGGACAAAGTGATAGTAATATCATTGTTTTTTCATCGGTAAACGCCTCACAGTGGCCTGTTAATTGATTAATAGAAAATGATGAATGAAGCTTTGTTTCGATGACGATTTTAAAACTATCTTGGCTTATACAGCCATCGGGAATAGTATTTTTACTTTTTCTTTGCTGTTTAAATACAATGCCTGCCTGTATTTCATTATCATCCAACAATTCGTTGATAAATGCTTTGAATTTGAATGGTGAATGCTGGTATAGTCTTGAAAATAGTAGAAGGGTATTATTGGTAGCTACATTTTCAGCTTGAGAAAACCTTTGGAAAAAATGTATGGTGTCCATTCTTTGTTCTCCTTTCCCAATACCAGATAAAAACAACCAACTGCTCTACTAGTTACACACATACAGGGCGCATATTTCTTTTGTTTCACCTGGGGGTGAATTTTGAGTTGTCTTTGACATAAACAGTTCGTTATACTTGTTTTTGCTGTCTATTGCATGTAACAATGCATATACTCCCTTTGCAATGATACTGTTTTCTAGGCGACTGGCTATTCAATTTCGCCCTTCACGGCCGTATCAGCATATTCATTAATAGCTGCTTTATCTTCATCCGCAGACAAAGCAGATTCAGAATCGGGGATAAAATGATCTACTAGTTTCCCCAGCTTTTCATCTATGCTTTCCAACAGACTAACAGTTTTATTAATCTTGTAATACCAACAGTAAACCTCCCTTAACAGTAGACGAAATATAATCCACGCAGACAGCAGGAGCAACAGGGGTAGCATTATTAAGACAGTACTTTGCGCAGGTTCAGTCAAAAAATCCATCAACAGTAATGGAGAGCAACACCGGGTTTTTCTTCAGTCGTTTCCCCAAGAGGTGGGCATAGAATGCCATTCTGAATAATTGGTAGGCAACCTTGTGATAAAAAGGGTCTGTGTTCGATATTGATTTAATAAATGGATTATTATTGTCAGTAAAGTAGTCTTTATATCGGGTTTTGGAGCCGGAGGATTTATTATCCCAAAGGTGAGTGGGATATTGTTTATAAGTGCCAAGTTTACATTCGCCCACATATATCTTGTTTTCGGTGCATATTATCAGGTCAGGCTCGGTAATCTGCCCCTTATGTTTACCACCAATTGAGCGTATCAGACTACCAACATCATACTGCAGTGAAGAGGATCCATCGTCAAAAGCCAATGTCCAAATGAGAATTTTAGGTTTAATAAGTTCTTCGCCTAATAATGAGCTTAGGGTATCGAGCTTTGCTTTAACCTGTAATGTCCTGAATACATTCCAGGTTAAAGCATCTTCAGAATTAATACTTGCAATATGCGGATGACCGGCATAGGCTTTTTGGTTTGCCGCACCGGTATAACGGTCCCTGTTAGCTTTAAAGGCAAGTATTGGATTATTGCGGTCAATAAGGATATTTTCCCGATAATCACTGAATACATTGCCGTTAATTAGAGAACCATTCATTACACAACCTCCATAGTGTGCAATTTTGAATTTACTCCACCGCAGTATTGAATATTATTGATAAATAATAAGTCCCATCTCATAGCTGCTATGTTGATGATTAAGGCTACGAAATGGGCTTCTTATACTACTTGTTTATTAACTTGTCCATTAAGATTATACCAAATCTAGGCGTTGTATGCAAAGAATTACACGATGAGATAGCGTCAGGATACGGTACACTATAATTCCTTTGCATATTGACTCCCATGTGCGAATATCCATATAATATATTTGGTTGGTGGTTGGACCACAAAAATACTATTAGGAGGGGAGATCATGTCAAACGGCATTAAGGCCGAGTATGATGCTGTAGTGGTGGGGGCTGGCAACGGCGGTTTGACTGCTGCAGCAACCCTTGCGGGTAAAGGCCTCAAAACGCTGCTGCTGGAACAGCACAACCTGCCCGGAGGGTTTGCCACAAGCTTTGTGCGGGGCAGGTTTGAGTTTGAGCCTTCGCTTCATGAGATTTCCGATTTTGGGCCGCCGGATAATAAGGGCAATGTACGAATGTTGTTGGAGGACAGGATAGGCCTGGACGTGGAATGGGTTGAGGTTCCGGAGGCGTACAGGCTTATTATTCCCAACGAGAAGGGCGGCAGGATTGATGCCGTAATGCCCTTTGGTGAGGAAGAGTTTATCGCAAAGCTTGAGGAATACGTGCCCGGTTCAAGGCCCTCTGTTACCAAGTTCGTAAAGCTGTGCGAAGAGGTGGTTGATGCCTTTAATTATCTGGCGGAGTCAAAGGGCAATTATGACAAGAAAGTGCTTGTGAGAGATTATCCCAGTTTTCTTAAGACGGCCTCATACACTCTGCAGGATGTGCTTGACGCCTTGAAAATGCCTTATAGGGCACAGAAAATAATTACGGCATATTGGTGTTATTTGGGCGTAGGTGTCAAGGAAGTGAGTTTTACCATATTTGGCGCGATGTTTTACAAGTACATAACCAAGAAGGCGTTTATTCCAAGG
>JAAYEV010000071.1 GCA_012728565.1 Clostridiales bacterium | reverse complement strand
TTTGGGGATACTGATTAAATATTTCAGGTGGTACTGGCTTATATCCGGTTATAATACCATGCCTGCAGAAAAGAAGAAAAACGTTGATGCCCAAGGGCTGGGCAATTTTATGGGCAACTGCATGTTTGTTATTGCCGGTATATTCCTGGCCGGTATTATCATAGACAGCATGGGATTCTCATGGGGGATAATGGCATCCGCCCTGATAATGAGTGTGTTTGTTATCTACATTTTAGTCGCGGCACAAAAGTACGACCATAACAAAAAGACCAAAACGGACAAGGCTGTGTTGGCAGTGGTCATTACAGCTGTGGTTATAATTATTGGCAGTCTGGCAGGCAGTATGATTTTCGAGACAAGGCCTGTCAAGGTGGTAATAACGTCACAAACCATCGACATAAAGGGGATGTACGGGGTTGAAATACCGGTAAGCAGTATAGAAAATATCACCCTGGAAGAAGGGATGCCCAAAGTGCTGGCCAAAACGAACGGTTTTAACGCCGGGGGTACATTGAAGGGTAACTTCAGGCTTGAGGGGATTGGTACGGCCAAGCTTTTTATCCAGTCGCAGGCCGGGCCCTTCATATACATCGTCACCGCCCAGGGGGATACGGTGATAATAAATTATAGGGACGGACAGCAAACAAGGGAATTATACGACAAACTGTTGGCCGCATCTGGGCGATAGCAGGGCAACGGACAGGAAACTTTGAGGTAAGGGAACGGTATATTACATACTCACCAAAGAAAACCTCTCCTCATAATATGTACTGCAATAGAGGGGAGGTGAAGATGTGTCTAAAGGTTTAAGCAACTTCTTTGGCAAAGGGTTTGATACCCTGTTTCTGCTGCTGATAATAATAATTATCTTCTTCGCCTTTGACCTGTAAAATTCGGCAGGCAGGAACCCAACCGGGGCCTTTCACCCCTTTCCCCGGACATCTTACTGCGCACAGGACATAGGGCGGTCTGCGACGGTGCAGCCCGCTCTATGTCCATAAGAAGGTCTTTTTGCAAGTTAAGGCTTCAATTGGCGCTCTGAGAAATAACCGTCTCGGACTGCCTGTAGGATTCCGCCAGGCGCTGGTCGGGTTTTTCATAGGGACGGTACCAGCCCCGTTCTACCGCCAGGTTCATCATTGCCCCATGGCCTGTTAGTATCTGGTTAAGGGCATTGCTATACATGGTCCTCAGTTCGGGGGTTGAAGATTTGAGCACCGCCATCAGGTAAGCGGAGGCTGCAGCCTCGGACCCCAACAGCATATCGTTTGCCACCATTTCATCGTTTGCCTGCTTTCCAACTCCCGTGAGCGCATTAAGCAGTGAAGGCATATCAGTGCACCTCCCTGGTTGGAATTATTCCATTCTCATTGATAAACTGCTGTATTCCCTTGATGCGGCCCTCCGCCGCAAGGATGGAAGCTTCAACCATCCTCTGCAGTTCCTGGTCGCTTGCCAGGGCCCGTGCCGCCTTAACCTTTGTAAGGGCGTTAGTTTCCATCTGAAGCAGTTCGGTAAGGGAAAGCATTTCAGCATCGGATAAACTTCTCAATCACATCGCCTCCAATGATATTGATACATTACTATTGTTTAACGGCAGGGATAAAAGTATGTGCACCGGAAGTCATTTTTCATTAAAGGATTTTGGCAAATACTGCACGAATATTATAAACATGACCATGTATGGAGGCATATTCCGCCCTGTCCTTAGGCAAATTAACCTATAGTGCGGCGACTTAACAAGGAGTGGATGAAAATGAACCATGAAAGGCTGCAAAAGCAGATAGAATTCATTGTGGAGATTGATAAAATAAAGCACATTCTAAGAAAAACGCTGCTGATGGACGGAACAAGGCATGAAAACGACGCGGAGCATTCCTGGCACCTGGGTGTTATGGCCATACTGCTTTCGGAGTACTCCAACAAAAAAGACCTGGATGTGCTGCGGGTGCTAAAAATGGTGCTGGTGCACGATATTGTTGAGATAGATGCCGGCGACACCTTCTGCTACGATGAAAAGGGGTGCCTGGACAAGCGGGAAAGGGAGGAAAAGGCTGCCGACAGGATATTCGGCATACTGCCCGACGACCAGGCCCGGGAGATAAGGGACCTTTGGGAGGAGTTCGAAGAGTGTGAAACCCCCGAAGCCCGGTTCGCCAATGCGCTGGACAGGTTCCAGCCGCTTCTTCACAATTACATTACCCGCGGCCGATCATGGAAAGAGCATGGCATAACTAGGGACAGGGTAATAAAAAGAAATAGACCCATACAAGACGGGTCCGAGCAGTTGTGGGCCTATGTGGAAAAACTGGTGGAGGATTCCGTGGATAAGGGCTATCTGCCTGAATAAATGATATCCTGAAGGAGGATGCATATGCCAAGGGAAAGAGTATACATAACCAGGCCAATACAGCAGGAGGCCATAGAGCTGCTAAAGGAACATTTTGATGTAACCATGAACCCCGAGGACAGGGTGGTGGAAAGGGATGTCCTGTTAAAGGAAGTGGAGAACGTGGATGCCCTTTTGTGCCTTATTAACGATACGGTGGACAAGGAGGTTATTGGCCGGGCAAAAAGGGCAAGGATAATAGCAAACTACGGGGTGGGCTACAACAATATAGACGTCACGGAGGCCACCAAAAAGGGCATCATAGTAACCAACACTCCCGGAGTTCTTACCGATGCAACGGCAGACCTTGCTTGGGGGCTGCTGCTGGCCGC
>JAAYEV010000070.1 GCA_012728565.1 Clostridiales bacterium | reverse complement strand
GGAGACCTGCTGGACAGGGTGGTTATGATTAGAAGGCAGATAGCCCTGGAGCTGGGAATGGTGGTTCCCATAATAAGGCTTAGGGACAACATACAGCTTGGTCCAAACCAATACAGGATAAAAATAAAGGGCATTGAGGTAGCGGAAGGGGAACTGGTTATGGACGGATTCCTGGCTATGGACCCGGGGACCGCTGCAGGGGAAATCGAGGGTACCGACACCCTTGAGCCCGCCTTCGGGCTGCCGGCAAAGTGGATTAAGGAGGAGGAAAAGGACAGGGCGGAAATGCTGGGGTATACCGTTGTGGACCCGCCCACAGTTATTTCCACGCACCTTACCGAGACGATAAAGGCCCACATCCATGAGCTGCTGGGCAGGCAGGAAGTGAAAAAGCTGGTGGACAACCTCAAGGAAAACCATCCTGCCCTTGTGGATGAACTGGTTCCCAAGCAAATGACCTACGGTGAGGTACAGAAGGTTCTGGCAAACCTTCTTAGGGAAGGGGTATCCATTAGGGACCTGGTCACCATATTTGAAACCTTGGCGGATTACGCTCCGGCCACTCACGACCCGGACATGCTGACCGAGTACGTAAGGCAGTCCCTTTCAAGGACCATATCCAAGAAGTTTGTGCCCGGCAAGAAGGCAAGGGTGGTAACGCTGGACCAGGGCTTGGAGGAGAAGATACTCAATTCGGTGCAGCAGACCGAACAGGGCAGCTTTATTACCCTTGACCCGGATGTAACCAAAAAAATGATAAACAGCCTTTCCAATCAACTGCATGCATTCACGCAAACGGGGGAACAGCCCATAGTCCTTACATCGCCGATGGTAAGGCTGTATTTCAAAAAACTTACAGAGCAGTTTGCACCGGGGCTGGTGGTTCTTTCGTATAACGAACTGGAACCCGGAATAGAAATCCAATCGATGGGGGTGGTGAGCGCATAATGAAGGTTAAAAGATTCATCGGTCAAAACATGGAAAGCACTCTTCAAAGGGTAAGGGAGGAAATGGGTAGAAATGCCGTTATTCTGAACCAAAGAAGAATAAGACCGGGCAGTGGATTAATGAAGCTTTTCAAAAAACCGGTATATGAAATAGTTGCGGCCACCGACGAAATGGGCCTGGGGGAAGGTATACCCATAAAAGATACCGATGATGGATATGTGGCCCTGGAGGAAAAGCTGGACAGGCTGAAGGCAACGATGGATACCATAGCAAACAGCATTACACTGGCAGATAAAGACCGGGAAATACCGGAAATGCTGGCGCCCTATCACTCGGCAATGGAGAAAAGCGAGGTTGACCCGGAGGTCATACATATGGTCATGGAGGGTGTAAAAAACAAGATCAACCTTAACACTACCTATGACCAGGAATACATTTATTACAGGTTCAAGCAGGAGATATCCTCCTACTTTAAAAGGGTGGAGACAATAAAGCTGAGCGATGGGAAACCAGCCGTTGCCGTATTTGTAGGCCCCACCGGGGTGGGCAAGACAACCACCCTGGCCAAGCTGGCGGCACATTATTCCGTAATAATGAAGAAGAAAGTTGGTGTCATGACCTGCGACACATACAGGATTGCCGCGGTGGAGCAGCTGAAAACCTACAGTGAAATTATGGATGTGCCCATAAGGGTGATATACCAGAAAAGCGACATAGAAGAGGCGATGCAGCAGTACAAGGACATGGACCTGGTACTTGTGGACACCGCCGGAAGCAGCTACAGGGACAAAATGAAGCTGATGGAGCTTAATAAGATGTTAAAAGCTTTGGGGGATCAGCAGTTGTTCCTGGTGATAAGCGCCTCCACCAACTACAGGAATGTAATGGAGATTCTGTCTAGTTACAGCTTCCTTAAGAACTACAAGGTCTTGATAACAAAGGTGGACGAGAATGTTTCCAATGGCATAATACTCAATATTGCGGTAAAGAGTGGAAAACCGCTGTCATACATAACAACGGGGCAAAGCGTGCCGGACGATATTGAAAAAGTGGACGGGGAGAGAATAGCCTCGCTTATACTAAGCGACAGGTAAACGGGTTATTTGGGGGTGTAACAATGGCAAAAACAAGCCCGGCGTCCGACCAGGCGGACAAGCTAAGAAAAATAGTAAGAAGCCTTCGGGAAAAGTCCGGCTCAATAATGGACAGGGCAGTGCAAAAGTCAATAAATAGGGCTCGGCTTATTGCCGTTACCAGTGGCAAGGGTGGGGTGGGCAAGACTAGTATTACCGTTAACCTGGCCATCCAGCTTTGCCGCAGCGGACACCGGGTGGTAATAATTGACGGGGACCTTGGGCTTGCAAACGTTGAGGTTATATTGGGAATGGTGCCCAGGTACAGCATGTATGACCTGCTAAACTCGAAGCTGGACCTTTCCGATGTCCTTATAGAAGGCCCGGCGGGCATTAAGTTCATATCGGGCGGTACCGGTATAGTGGAGTTGGCTAACCTTGGCAGGCAGGAGTTTGACAGGATCTTGTGCAGCATGGCCGCCCTGGACAATTACGCCGATTTCATACTGGTTGATACGGGTGCGGGAATATCCAGCGGCGTAACCGGCTTTTTACTGGCTGCCCGGGAAGTAATACTGGTAACCACCCCGGAACCCACCTCCATAACCGATGCTTACGCGGTGCTTAAGGTTATTAGCCAAAACAATGCTAATTGCAGCGTAAGGCTGATATTAAACATGGTGGAAGGCCCCCGGGAAGCGGAAGATGTTCTTGGGCGATTGAACACCGCCGCTGAAAGGTTTTTGGGTACCGGGATAAAGAGCCTCGGTTACCTGGTAAGGGACCCGGCGGTGGGCAGGGCCACAAAGATGCAGACACCTTTTATGGTTGCCTTTCCAAACTGCGCCGCGGCAAGGGGGATAGGCCGAATTGCAGGTAGGATTTTGGACAACACCGAATACCATATGGAATCCGAAGGGGTAAAAGATTTTCTGACCAGGATATATAGGTCTTTAATTACACCGTAACTGACACAGGAGGGACTTGAATTGGATATAGCCTTGAATTTAGGAGAAAAATTGCACTTATATATTTTATCAGGGGACAGGAAAAGAAGTCCCGCAATGGTAAGCCAGGTTATGGAATGCCCCGGCGACAATATTTTTATTATTGCAGTGCCCATGCTGGAGGGGAGGCTGGTGCCCATCCATACCAATAAGGAAATACGCCTGGCCTATTACAGGGACAACGGTGTGTACGAGTTTACTGCGAAAGTACTGGGAAGAAGCGGCGGTAAACTGCCCAGCCTTAGGATAAAAGCGCTGACCGCAGCCGTTAAAAGCCAGCGTAGAGAATACTACAGGCTTAATACGGTTATACCGGTTGATATAGTCATCGCGCCTAAGAGGGAAGAGGAGCCCCAGGTGGTAAAATGCCTTACGCTGGACATAAGCGCCGGGGGAATGAGACTTGCATCCGGGTGCGGAATGAAAAAGGACAGCCCGCTGACCTGTGAATTCGAGCTGTCGGGAAAAGCCTTTAAAATAAAAGCGAAGGTAATTAGGAGTACGGCAGTATACAACGAGGAATATAAATACGAAATAGGCGTACAGTTCGTGGAATTGGATGAAAAGGTGAGAAAAGAGATAATTGGGTATATATTTGAACAACAAATAAAAATGATACAAAAAGGGCTGATCCGATGAACAGGATAAAGGTATTGGTGGTAGACGATTCAGTTTTCATGCAGCGGGTTATAAAAAAAGTACTTGAAAAAAACGAAAAAACAGAGGTCGCCGCCGTGGCCGGGGACGGGCTGCAGGCCCTTGAGATACTGAAAAAAAGGGAAATTGATGTAGTGACAATGGATATCCGGATGCCGAGAATGGACGGTTTTGAAGCGCTGAAGGCAATAATGGATACAAAGCCGGTTCCTGTGATAATGATAAGCAGCTATACGAAAAAGGGTGCCGAGGATACCATACGTTACCTGGAAACCGGGGCGGTGGACTTCATAACAAAGCCTTCCCTGAACCGGGCCAACGACCTGCAACGGTTTGAAAGGGAGTTGAACATAAAGATTGCGGTAGCAGCCACTGCAAGGCTTATTGGCCCGTTGCCGGAAAAAAGACCGGCAATCCAGCCGCCCGGGACCACAATAACGCATGAGCGGGTGTTAAGGCATGTAATAGCCATAGGCTGCTCAACCGGTGGACCCAAGGCGCTGCAGCAGGTCCTTCAGGTCATACCGGGCAGCATAGAAGGTGCTGTGCTGGTGGTGCAGCATATGCCCCCGGGATTTACCAGGTCCCTTGCCGAGAGATTGGATGCCGTCTGCCAGTTGAAGGTGAAAGAAGCACAGCACTACGAAACGGTCAGGGCGGGATACTGCTATATTGCCCCCGGGGATTATCATATGCGGGTTTTTGCGGACAGAGAAGAAGGGATAAGAATAGCCCTTGACAAGGGGGCCATCATTTCCGGCCATCGGCCGTCGGTGGACGCATTGTTCGAATCCGTAAGCGACATAGAGGCAGAAAAAGTGGTTGCCGTAATACTGACCGGGATGGGCAGCGACGGGTCAAGGGGCATAGTAAAGCTGAAACAGAAAAGGGATTGCGTAACCATTGCCCAGGACCGGGATACTTCCATTGTGTTTGGAATGCCGGGAAGTGCCATAAAGACCGGTTTTGTGGACAAGGTAACCGCCCTTGGGGATATTGGCGAGGAAATTTTGAAAAGCCTGGAGGTGTTGTAAGGTGGATGCAAATCAGTTTCTGGACATTTTTCTCGAGGAAACAAATGAACACCTGGAAAACCTGAACAACTGTCTGCTGCAGCTCGAAAAAAGCCCGGAGGACAGGGAGCTGTTGGACGAGGTTTTCAGGGTTTCCCACACGCTGAAGGGTATGGCCGGTACCATGGGTTTTGTAAGAATGGCCGAGCTTACCCACCAGATGGAAAACTTGCTGGACGAAATAAGGAACAATAAAGTGGAAGTGGATACCTCACTGATAGACCTCCTGTTCGAATGCCTGGACGGTCTGCAGGAGTTTGCAAACCAAATCGCGGAAACCGGGACCGAGGGGAGCAGGGATACCGGTGCACTGGTTTCAAGATTGAGGAATAGGCTAAACCCTGAAAACAGCACGGCAAACAAAGCGGATATAAGCAGCGGCAGGCTGGAGCTGGAACTTAACGACCATGAAACGCTGGTGATCGGCAATGCCAAGCAGCAAGGGTTTAACTGCTTCATAATAGGGGTGACACTTAATAAAAACTGTATGCTAAAATCCGCCAGGGCCTTCTTGGTATTCAGCACGCTGGAGAAGAAGGGAGATATAATAAAATCGGTTCCCGGGGTGGAGGATATTGAGGATGAGAAATTCGACCGCACCATAAAGCTGGTCCTGATTACCCAAAAGGGAATGGATGAAATCCGCAACAGCCTTTTATCCATTTCTGAAATTGAGAAAGTGGACATACAGGAGGCCGTACAGGCGGAGGATATTGACAATTTTCACATAGAAAACCGGCAGGCGGACAGCCCGGCGGGGGCCGCCGTTTCCAAGGAGCGGGGCATAAAGAACGTAACCGGGAAAACGGTGCGGGTTGATATAGACAGGCTTGACAACCTTATGAATTTGGTCAGCGAGCTAATTATTATCAAAACCAGGCTGGAGGAAAGCAAAGAAAACGACAGCAAAGCCAATACCGGTGAAGCGCTGGAATACCTCGAAAGGATAATCACCAACCTACACGATGCCGTTATGAAGGTAAGGATGGTATCCATAGAAAGGGTTTTCAACCGCTTCCCTAGGATGGTAAGGGACCTCTCGAAGGACCTGGGCAAAAACACCCAGCTTTACATGTACGGCGAGGAGACCGAGGTGGACAGGACAGTTATAGATGAAATAGGAGACCCGCTGATACATCTTATACGAAACTCGATTGACCATGGCATCGAGCAGGTGGATGAAAGAAAAGGAAAGGGCAAACCGCCCGAGGGCAAGATAGTACTAAGGGCGTTCCATGACGGGAATACGGTGGTAATAGAGGTGTCCGACGACGGCCGGGGAATAGACCTTGCGAAAATAGCCGATAAGGCCGTGAAATCGGGGTTATACACTCAACAGCAGGTTGAAGACCTAACTGAGGATGAGCTGATGGAACTGATATTTTCCCCCGGTTTCAGTACCGCCGGCAAAGTATCCGACCTGTCCGGCAGAGGCGTCGGGCTGGACGTGGTTAAAACAAAGATTGAATCGCTCGGCGGGCTGGTGGAAGTGGAGAGTGTACCGGGGCAGGGAAGCAAATTCATTATAAGGCTGCCGCTGACGCTGGCCATCATCCAGGCACTGCTTGTGGTTGTGGGCGAAGAAACCTATGCAATCCCGCTTAATTCCATAAAGGAAATAATAACAATGGAGCCGTCAATGGTTAAGAACGTGCAGAGCAGGGAAGTTGTGCTGCTGAGGGGGGAAATCCTGCCGCTTATAAGGCTGGACAAGGAACTGGGCATAGAAAGTATCGACGACCCCGATAAAGAAATGACCATAGTAGTGGTGAAAAAGGGTGAAAAGCTGGCCGGAATGGCGGTGGACAAACTGCTGGGCCAGCAGGAGATAGTGATAAAGTCGCTGGGCAAGTACCTGGCAGGCATACGGTTTATTGCCGGGGCAACCATTCTGGGGGATGGAAAGGTATCATTAATACTTGATACAAACCCATTCCTATAGTGAATAAGAGGTGATTTAGATGGCGAATTTCCAGTTTGTAATTTTCAAAATAGACGACAGGGAGTTTGCGTTGGATATCAACAAGGTGAATACAATAGAGAAAATTCCCAGTATTACAAGGGTGCCGGGAGCACCATATTTCGTAATGGGGGTAATTAACCTCAGGGGAGAGGTTATACCCGTCGTGGATACCAGGAAGAGGATGGACTTAAATCCCAGGCCCTTTGACGACGAAAGCAGGATAATCATAATAAACCTGGAGGACTGCGTGGTGGGAATAACAGCCGACTCCGCCACCGAGGTGGTAAGTGTCGGCGAGGAACTGATTGACAGGGATTTCGCAATTACCGGCGCAAAGGATGACGATTTTATTGAAGGGGTGGCAAGGCTGGACCAAAGGATAATTGTAATACTGGACATTAACAAGCTGCTTAAAACCGCATAGGGAACGGGAGTGAAAAGCATTGGAAATAAACTATGAAAACCTGAATTCCATGCAGTTGGACGTTTTAAAAGAGCTTGGTAACATTGGGGCAGGGAATGCCGTAACAGCCCTATCCAAGATGCTGGACAAAAAGATTAACATGGAAGTTCCGCAGGTAAGAATACTTGAATTGGCGGAAGTACCAGAGATTTTCGGGGGTGCCGAGGTGCCGGTTACGGGAATCTACCTGCGGATGGAGGGAGACATATCGGGAAATATCATGTTCCTTCTTCCGATGGAATCTTCCAAGGTACTTTTGGACATGCTTATGGGGGGCTACAGGGACGGGGACGAATTCGACGATATGGATTTGTCCGCGCTGGAGGAGATAGGCAATATCCTGGCGGGCTCTTACACTTCATCGCTGGCCGCATTGACCGGGATGAATATTAGGGTTTCAGTTCCTGCCCTGGCCATAGATATGGCGGGGGCGGTGCTCAGCGTTCCCATTATACAGTTTGGCCACATGGGAGACAGTGTAATGTTGATAGAAACACATTTTTCGGAAGGCAACAAACATGTTAAGGGTAACCTGCTCTTAATTCCGGACGTTGAATCCTTTGTAAATCTGCTGGAGAAGTTAGGAGTAGCATAACTATGACAGTTGTTATGACAAAGATAGGTATAGCAGAAGTGCGCGCGGCAAAGGACCCGGCAGTATTGGTAACCCTCGGCCTCGGTTCGTGCGTTGGAGTGTGCCTTTATGACAGTAGGAAAAAGGTTATAGGCATGGCTCATATAATGCTGCCTTCAAGTAAAGAGATAAAGAATAATGCAAACAAGGCAAAATTCGCGGACACCGCAATCGTTATGCTGATTGAAGAAATGGAGGCCATTGGCGCGGACAGGAAATCCATTACAGCCAAGATTGCCGGAGGGGCACAAATGTTTTCTTTCAAATCCTCAAACGAACTCTTAAGAATAGGGGAGCGTAACGTGGAAGCGGTAAGACGGGAACTTGGCCGCCATCGGATAGAAATTGTGGCGGAGGACGTGGGAGGAAACTATGGAAGAACCATAGAGTTTTTCTCCCGGGACGGTTCCCTCAGCATAAGGACCATAGGGCATGGAACCAAAGTAATTTAGGGTGGTGCATTATGAAGAGCACAAGGAGACTACCCATATACTTTTCAATTGCTGCATTCATTGTATCGGCTGTGGTTTGTGCAATAAAGGGCATTTCCCCGGCAGCGGCGCTGCAGCGGATTGCTGCATCGGTTGTATTCTTTTATATGCTGGGTTATTGTACCGGTGTATTCCTGTTAAAGGATGCGGATCAAGAGAAAAGTCAGGAAAGCCAGGAGAGCCAGGAGAGCCAAACCAACATTCTGAAGAACGACAGCGATGGGTTTGAAGAGGCGGAATTCCCGGTTATTGAACCCGGGGATAAGGAAACGCCCGTTAGGGGGTCTACAGAATGGACATAAAGAGACTACATAGGGAATACAAAAAAAGCGGTGACCGGAAAGTCAGGAATCTGCTTATCAACCATTACATCCCGTTGGTTAGGATTACCGCAGGGCGGCTGAAGAGCACCCTAAGCTCAAGCGGCGTTGAAATGGACGACCTGGTAAGCTACGGCATCCTTGGACTGTTGGATGCGCTGGAAAAATACGATATAGATAAAAACGTGAAGTTTGAGACCTATGCCCAAATGAGAATACGTGGTGCAATGATTGACCAATTAAGGAAATTTGATTGGGCGCCTCGGTCACTGAGGCAAAAAGCCAGGCAGATTGAAGGGGCATACAGGGACCTTGAAAGCAAGCTTGGAAGAAGCCCCACCGATGATGAAATGGCGGAGTTTATAGGAATTGAAAAGGAAAGTTACATAAGGACCCTGGGGGATATCAGTACGCTGTCAATGCTGTCGCTGGAGGAAATGATTGAAAACAGGATGGAAGTTAGGACTTCAGCCCTGAGCCATGAATGGACAGTTCCACACTCAAGCCAGCCCGAGGAACTGGCTGAGGAAAGGGAGGTTAGGGACCTGCTTAGAAAGGCGATTGAAGACCTGCCGGAAAGGGAAAGGCTGCTCGTTACGCTGTATTACTATGAAGGTCTTACCTACAAGGAGATTGGCAGTGTTATGAATGTATCAGAATCCAGGGTATCACAGCTGCACACCAGGGCGATTATGAGGATGAGAAACAGGCTTTCAGTTCATAAAATGGATTTAAATATGTAGGAGGTGATTTGCGGGTGCTGTTTAGGGGAAAGACGCTCAGGGAAGCTGTCGGTAAGGGGCTGGAACATTTCGGTATAACCCATGAAACCGCCGAAGTGAACCTGGTAAAGGGTGTGGACCCGGACAGGACAGGTGATGACATTGAGTTTATCGTGGAGGTAACGCCCAACAATGATGTACAAGTAGACGTGGACGGTAACTTCAAGCTGCTTTACCTGGAGGACGGAGTCTATATAGAGGTCAACCCCCCCGTGGGCAGAGGGGAAGGCGTTAGAGTTGAAGATATTGAAGAAAAGCTGGCATACAAGAGAGTGGAGGGGATTGACCCGGAGGCAGTAAAAAGGGCGGCAGGGGTTAAGGAGAGGGAAAGGATTAAAATTGCGCCATACCAGCAGGAGGTAAAATACCCGGCGTCACTGGAAGTAGAAATACCTGCAGACAACAGCGAGGCCTACGCCGTAATGATACCTCCCGATGGGGGTGACCCCCTTAACGAGGACGATGTGGTGAAAGCCCTTAATGAGAATGGTGTGGTGGCAGGCATTGATAAGGATGCTGTACGCGATTTGGTTACGAAAAATATTTATGGTATACCAGTAAAAGTAGCAAAGGCAATCCCACCGCAAAATGGGGAAAACGGCTATATAGAATACAAGGTGGACATAAAAAAGGAAAAGGGTCCAATCATACAAGAAGATGGAACGGTAAACTTTTATGAGCTGGGCATTATAGAGAACGTTAGAAAAGGCCAGGTACTTGCCCGAATTGTACCTCCCACCGAAGGAAAGGACGGGCAGGACGTGCGGGGAAACGTTTTGAAGGCAAAACCCGGTGTTCCGGCCCGCTTGCTTAAGGGGAAAAATACCGAAGTTACCGATGACAAAACAGCTCTAGTGGCTTTGGTGGACGGCCATGTAAGCTTTACAGGCGGGAAGCTGAATGTATACCCGGTATACGAAGTACGGGGTAATGTGGACAATTCAACGGGTAATATAAATTTCGTGGGTAAGGTCGTGGTAAAGGGCAACGTGCTTACCGGTTTCGAAATAAAAGCCGAGGGTGATATAGAGGTTGAAGGGGTGGTAGAAGGCGCAAAGCTTGAAGCCGGGGGCAACATCCTGCTTAAGAGAGGTGCCCAGGGCAGCGGCCGGGGGGTTCTCATATGCCAAGGGTCGCTGGTTTCCAGGTTTATAGAAAACTGTACGGTGGAGGCGGGTGGAGACATAATTGCGGACGCTATTATGCACTGCAATATAAGCAGTAAGTCCTCCATAGAACTCAAGGGGAGAAAAGGCCTGCTGGTGGGTGGAAACACCGCCGCTAGAAACGAAATACGCGCACAAACCATCGGTTCACCAATGGCCACAACCACAATAATTGAGGTGGGGGTGGACCCGGACCTGAGAAAAAACATGAACCTTATCGCCAAAAAACTTGAAAAGGAAAAGAAGTCCCTTGAGCAGGTGGACCTCAATATAGGGCTGATAGCCAAAGTAGCCAAGCAGGGCTACCTACCGGAAAGCAAGAAGATGCTGCTTAAAAAATGCGTTGACATTAAAGCCCAGTTGGAAGAGAACATAAAGCAGCATAAAACCCTCTTGGAAGACATGAAGGAACAGTTTAACGCCATTTCAAAAGGAAGAGTGAAGGTTAAAAACGTGGTTTATCCGGGTACAGTCATTACAATAGGACCTTCTACGTATCA
Organism: Clostridiales bacterium; assembly: GCA_012728565.1. Classification (GTDB taxonomy): domain Bacteria; phylum Bacillota; class Clostridia; order Ch29; family Ch29; genus JAAYEV01. The sequence goes on along the minus strand of JAAYEV010000070.1, from coordinate 13,883 downwards.
CGTAAAAGACCCGGTGAAATTTGCAACTTTCCACAGGACGGGCGGCGATATAAGGATTGGATCCTTTGATGAATAGGGAGGAGAAACCTATGACTGTAAGACCGGTGGATTTGCAGGTGATTGTACAAAAATCCGCAGAACTTATGAAAAGCCGTCAGGAAGAAGCAGCCAGGACAAGGCTGCAGCTTCAGCAGCAGGCGCAGCAGCTGCAGCAAAAAGAAAAGGTAGAAAACCGGCAGGTGAAAAACCTGGAAAAAGTCCAAAAGAAAGCAGTGCAAAGCAGTAAGGAAAGGGACGGCAGGAAGCAAAACAGGGAGCAGGGCGGCCAGGGCGGAAAAAACAAAAAAAATAAAGACGTAGGAGGCACTCCAATAATAGATATCAAGATATAAGGGGTGTGTAAAATGAATTATCTACTGTTGGCATTAGGTATATGCCTGGTGATAGTAGCGGTGGTACTGTTCATATTGGAAACAAAAAAAAGCAGAAACGAGATAAGGGAACTGGAAAGGGCTAACGCGCAGACCGAAGCTCTTATTGAGGAACTCAACGAGCTTTCGTCCATTATAGTAGATGAAATGGACAAAAGATATAACAATATGCTTGATATCTATAAGGAACTGCTGGCGGTTTCTGAAAATGAGACAAAAGAACCCAAGGACGGGGCTGAAAACAATACCGGCCCGGCTAAGGAAGAACAGAGAGATAAAAAGAACCAAATACTGGACCTTCATAAATCTGGAAGGTCACCTTCCGAAATAGCGGAAAGGCTGGGCATAGGTACCGGCGAAGTTGAGCTGGTTTTAAGGTTTGCAGGACAGGGAGTTGAAGGTATTGGTAAGACCGTTTAAATATATGCTGCTGGGTTTAGGAGCTGTACTTATAATAGTATCCTGTATAACTGGAACACCCAAAGAGACGGCTGACCAAAGCAGGGATGATTTTATAAAACCGGTGGAACAATATAATAAGACAGGGTTCCAACCGACCGCCGAAGCCGCGGAACCGATAGAAGCCAAAAAAACAATAAACCTGGTTATACCGGAAGGGGCCAGCGGCAGTAAAGTGGCAGCTTTATTGTTTGAAAAGGGCCTTATTGATAATGAACGGGACTTTGAAAAAAGGCTTATGGACCTTAAACTGGACCGAAGAATAATATACGGCGTTTACAACATTCCGGAAGAGGAAGATATGGATTCTATAATTGAAAGGATTACAAAGGGTAGCACCTAAGAACTGGAGAATAAAAATTATTGCTAATAAATAGGAACTGTGGTATACTACTCAAGGCAACAAAACACACACACCCTTTGAAGAGGGGACCGGTGCCGCCAGGCTGTCCCCTTCGGATGACGGGGGTGGAGGTCAAAAACCATAGGAGGTGCAACAAATGTCAGTCGTATCAATGAAACAGCTGCTGGAAGCAGGAGTCCATTTTGGCCATCAGACCAGAAGGTGGAACCCCAAAATGGCAAGGTACATCTTTACAGAAAGAAACGGTATTTATATCATTGACCTGCAAAAGACCGTTGAAAAAATCGAAGATGCGTACCAGTTTGTGAAAAGTGTTGTGTCGGAAAACAAAGAAATATTGTTTGTAGGCACGAAAAAGCAGGCGCAGGAATCCATCGAGGAAGAGAGCAAGAGATGCGGGATGCCGTATGTCAACCAAAGATGGCTGGGAGGTATGCTAACCAACTTTAAGACCATCAGGAAAAGGGTGGACAGGCTGCACCAGCTTGAAAAAATGGAAGAGGACGGTACCTTTGACCTTTTGCCAAAAAAAGAAGTAATCAAGCTCCGCCACGAAAAGGAGAAGCTTGAAAAGTTTTTGGGAGGCATAAAGGATATGAAGGACCTTCCGGGAGCCCTTTTTGTAGTTGACCCGAGGAAAGAAAGAATAGCAGTTGCCGAAGCGAGAAAACTTGGGATACCCTTGGTAGGTATAGTCGATACCAACTGTGACCCGGACGAAATAGACCATGTTATTCCCGGCAACGACGATGCAATAAGAGCTGTCAAACTTATTACTTCAGTTATGGCGGATGCGGTACTGGAGGCAAAACAGGGCGAACAAACTACAGAGGAATAATAGAGGTGAGGGTTCGCCCTTACCTCTTGCTTTTAACAATAAACATGGGAGGTAGTAATGATGGTAACAGCTGCAATGGTAAAGGAACTCAGGGAAAGAACCGGAGCCGGTATGTTGGACTGTAAAAAGGCCCTGGAAAAGACCGATGGGGACATAGAAAAGGCCATAGACTTATTGAGGGAAAAGGGGCTTGCCGCCGCGGCCAAAAAGGCGGGTAGAATTACCGCAGAGGGTATGGTAGGTTCCTATATACATATGGGAGGCCGTATAGGGGTGCTCATAGAGGTTAACTGCGAAACGGATTTTGTAGCAAAGACAGAGGGTTTCAAGGACTTTGTGAAGAATATGGCCATGCAGGTGGCTGCATCCAAGCCGCTTTACGTTTCAAGGGATGAAGTTCCCGGCGACGTATTGGAAAAGGAAAAGCAAATCCTTAGGCAGCAAGCCTTAAATGAAGGCAAACCGGAAAAAATTGTGGATAAAATGGTGGAGGGAAGGATTGAGAAATTTTTCAAGGAAACGTGCCTGCTGGAACAGCCCTATATCCGCGACCCTGAGGTATCGGTCCAGCAAGTGCTTACCGAGACCATTGCAAAGATAGGAGAAAACATATCCATTAGGCGCTTTGTCAGGTACGAGATGGGAGAAGGCTTGCAGAAAAAAGAAGAAAACTTTGCTGAAGAGGTTATGGCCCAAGTCGGCAAATAAATTCTCGGTTTTTTAGTGGGACACGTTGGTGTCCCATTAAAAAAATAAAGGATATTGACCTGCCGGGTAGAATTCTCATAGGTGGAGGTAATTCAATGACGGTTCCTAGGTTTGGAAGAATAATTCTTAAAATCAGCGGAGAAGCCCTGGCCGGCCCCAAAGGGTTTGGGATAAACTTTGAAACAATAAACCGGATTGCGAACCAAATAAAAGAAGTTGTTGAGCTTGGGGTCGAGGTGGCCGTTGTTGTGGGGGGAGGCAACATATGGCGCGGCAGGGCGGGTGAAGGCATGGACAGGACCACCGCCGACCATATGGGTATGCTGGCTACGGTGATAAATGCACTGGCTTTACAGGACGCGCTGGAAAACAGGGATGTGGCGACCAGGGTGCAGACTGCTATTGAGATGAGGCAGATTGCAGAACCCTATATAAGAAGGAGGGCGGTAAGGCATCTGGAGAAAAAACGGGTTGTAATTTTTGCTGCGGGTACAGGCAACCCCTTCTTTTCCACCGATACAACCGCAGCACTAAGGGCGGCGGAAATAGATGCAGAAGTTATCCTGCTGGCCAAAACCGTTGACGGGGTCTACGATTGCGACCCGGCGTCAAATCCAAATGCACACAAGTTTGACAGGCTGGATTACTTGGACGTCTTAAGGCTTGGCCTTAAAGTGATGGACAGCACTGCAACGTCGCTTTGCATGGATAATGGTATACCCATTATAGTTTTTGGGCTTGATAGCTCCGACAACATTAAAAAAGTTGTATTGGGGGAGAAAATAGGCACATCAATAGGAGATAATATTTAGCGGAAAAAGGAGGAATGAAAATGCGTCTGGAAATCCATTCTGAAGCTGAAAAAAAGATGCAAAAAACCCATAAGGTGCTGCAGGAGCAACTGGTAACCATAAGGGCAGGAAGGGCAAACCCGGGTCTTTTGGACAAAATATCCATTGACTATTATGGTGTACCGACACCGCTTAACCAGATAGCAGGCATATCCGCACCTGAACCCAGACTATTGATGATACAGCCCTATGACAGCAGTACCCTAAAGGAAATAGAAAAGGCCATTTTAAAATCCGACCTGGGGATAAACCCTAACAACGACGGAAAGGTAATAAGACTGGTGATTCCACAGCTTACAGAGGAAAGGCGCGTGGAATTGGTCAAGCTTGTTAAAAAGTACGGAGAAGAAGCTAAGGTTGCCATAAGAAACGAGAGAAGAAATGCCAACGAGGAAATAAAGAAGCTCAAGAAAAAAGGCGAACTGACCGAAGACGATGAAAAGAAAGCCCAGGACGAGGTCCAAAAACTGACCGATAAATACATAGAATTAATAGATAAAACCATAGAAAAAAAAGAGGCGGAAATAATGGAGATATAAAATGGAAATGCCATTATTGATATGCTATACTATTGACCATGCCATGGATGTCCTTGGGGAAATGGGAATAAGAGATATAGCTATAACAAGGACCGGTGCCTGTTTTGGGCAGGGGAACAGCGAGCGGGTTGAAAGGGTAATAGGTCAAAGGATAAAGAACGGTTTGGTTGAGTTGATTGTCAGTTAATACCCCCTTAACAGGGGGTGTTTTCGGGTGGAGGTATTGTTATGGTTAACAGGAGCAAGTATCCCAGGCACGTTGCCGTAATCATGGACGGAAACGGGAGATGGGCTCAGAAAAGGGGACTGCACAGGATACAAGGCCATAGGGCGGGAGTGGCTGCGCTGAAGGAAATAGTAAAACACTCCCGTAAAATTGGGCTGGAATACCTTACGCTGTACGCCTTTTCTACAGAGAACTGGAAAAGGCCGGAGATGGAAATAAAAAACCTTATGAACCTTCTTATGGAGTACTTGAAAAGCGAACTGGAAGAGCTTAAGACGAACAACATAAAGCTGAGAATACTTGGTGATATATCCGCACTGCGGAAGGATGTGCAGGAGGAACTGGAAAAAGCCGTGGCACAAACCAGGGAGAATGACGGCATGGTACTCAGCGTAGCCATTAATTATGGCGGACGGGACGAAATACTCAGGGCGGTACGGGGGATAGTGAAGGACGTTTGCGAAGGTAAGGCCAGGGTTCAGGATATTGACCAGGAATTTTTCGAAAACTACCTCTATACCAGTGGGATGCCCAACCCGGATTTGGTAATAAGGCCCAGCGGCGAGCTGAGGGTCAGCAATTTTCTTTTATGGCAGATTGCCTATTCGGAACTATGGTTTTCCGACTGCTTCTGGCCGGACTTCACCGCTGATATGTTTGAGAAGGCGTTGGATGACTATGCAAAAAGGGACAGAAGGTACGGGGGGGTTAACAGTGTGGATTAGAATAATAAGTGCGCTGCTGGGTATACCTTTACTGGTATTTGTACTTACTACCGGCGGAAAGGCGCTTACCATCGCCCTGACGGTTGTGGCGCTTATAGCCCTTGCCGAGTTCTACGGTGTTTTCAAAGCTAAGGAAATTTTTCCCTTCCAGGCAATCGGTCTTTTATCATCCGCCGCCATAAACGTTGTGGCAGGTATATACGGGCAAAAAGTGTTCGGGTTGACGGTGACCATAATAATCGCCTGCACCGTCGCCTGCTTTATCACCATGATAATACAGAACAGGGCGCGCATTGACGATTTGGGAATAACCCTTGTGGGTATAGTATACATACCGGTAATTATGTCCCTGCTTCAGCTTATATATAATCGAGACCAGGGTAACATACTGGTCTGGCTGGTGTTTGTTATAGCATGGCTGGGGGATACCTTTGCCTATTTTATCGGGATTTCGCTGGGGAGGCACAAGCTCTGTCCTTCCATCAGCCCCAAAAAATCGGTGGAAGGAGCAGTAGGCGGACTTTTGGGCAGCGTTGCGGGCTCGATGGCCTTTGGATATTTTGCGTGGAAGCTGTACGGAATGGACCTGGGAATGGTAAACCTGGCAGTCATAGGGCTAATCGGAGGGATATCGGCACAGCTTGGGGACCTGACCGCCTCTATAATAAAAAGGTATGCAGGGGTTAAGGACTTCGGCAGTATTATGCCGGGCCATGGGGGTATCCTGGACAGGTTTGACAGCGTATTGTTTACAATACCTATTGTTTATATAGGAATGGGGACACACCTCCTCTTCTAAGCAATCCTTTCAGGTCGTAGGTATGTCTCCGATGGATCAGCTTTCGGGCCGGGCTTCAACTCCTTTTTTGATATGGGGAATGCGTGAAGCGGTGAGTGTGGGTTCAGGGCTTACAAGCCGGCAGGAAGGGAGAAATTGAGTTGAAGAGTATAGCTATTTTGGGCAGTACCGGATCCATAGGCCGGCAGGCGCTGCAGGTGGCAAGGGAGATGGAGGGGGAATTCAGCGTAGCCGCTCTTGCCGCCAGGGAAAACGATGGATTAATGCTGAAGCAAATAAGGGAGTTTAAACCAAAGGTGGCGGCGCTGCTTGATGAAGGGCGGGCACGGCGGCTTAAGGAAAACTTGGGTGAAAGCAGCCGGACCGTGGTGCTGTCCGGGGAAGAAGGAATAAAAAGCTGTATAACCGAAAGCGGCTGTGATATTGTGCTAAACGGAATGGTTGGTATTGCGGGGCTCGTACCAACCCTTACAGCCCTTGAGGCGGGAAAAAGCGTTGCACTGGCCAACAAGGAATCCCTTGTAGCCGGCGGGCAGCTGGTTATGGACCTTGCATCAAGAAAGGGCGTAAAGATAATACCGGTTGACAGCGAGCATTCAGCTATTTTCCAGTGTATTGGAAGCACTCCCCCATCCCAGGTGAAAAGGCTGCTGCTTACAGCTTCCGGGGGTCCCTTCAGGGGCAAAAGCAGAGAGGAACTTAAGGGTGTGACGCCTTCCCAGGCGCTGAAACATCCAAATTGGAAAATGGGTAAAAAAATAACCATAGATTCGGCCACGCTGATGAACAAGGGGCTGGAAGTGATAGAAGCAAAATGGCTGTTCGGGATGGATGCCGACAGCATAGAAGTGGTAATTCACCCCCAGAGCATAGTCCATTCCATGGTGGAGATGGTGGACGGTTCTGTGCTGGCACAGTTGGGAAACCCAGATATGAGGCTGCCCATACAGTATGCACTTACCTATCCCGTAAGAATGCCGTCAGGTTTGCCAAGGTTTAACCCGGTGGAAACGGGCAAACTGGAGTTTTTCAGGCCGGACCTGGAGACCTTTCCCTCTCTGCGGCTTGCCTACGAGGCCCTAAGGGAAGGGGGAACCATGACGGCGGTACTTAATGGGGCCAACGAAGCGGTGGTTGAATTATTCCTTAAGGGTGCAGTGCCTTTCAATTCAATTCCCGTGGTGGTAGAAAAAGTTTTAGAGAAACATAATAATCATAAGAACCCGTGTCTTGATGATATAATATACTGGGATGGATGGAGCAGGTCGCAAGTTGCCCAATTGGTTGATAAGGATGGTGGAGAATTTTGGCATCTACGGTAATCACGGCCGCAGCGTCAATAATAATATTTACACTAATGGTTTTCTCCCATGAGTTCGGGCATTTCATCGCCGCAAAAAAGTCCGGAGTCACTGTGGAAGAGTTTTCCATAGGCATGGGTCCAAAGATATTGTCATGGGGTCGCAAGGGTACACGGTACTCGCTGCGCGTCTTCCCCATAGGCGGGTACGTGAAAATGCTGGGGGAGGAAGAAAAAGCAAATGGGGAGGGTGCGTATTACAGCAAACCCCTAGGAAAGAGAATGGCCATTATTCTGGCGGGCCCCGTGATGAATATAATACTGGCCATACTTCTTTTCAGCATAATTTTTTACATCGTGGGTACCCCAACGACGATTATTGCTACAGTGATGGAAGGGTACCCCGCTGAGGTCTCGGGGATAAGGCCCGGCGACAGAGTGGTATATATAAACGACCAAAGGGTGGAATCCTGGGAAAGGCTGCAGCTTTTGGTGTCCTCCTCAAAGGGAGAACGGATGACAATTACGGTAAACCGTGAAGGCCAAACCGTTGCCTTTGATGTTTTTCCCGTTACCGATCCGGACACAGGGCAGAGCATAATAGGCATCACGCCGGTGGCGGCAAAAAGTGTTGCCGGCTCGGTGCGGCTGGGGATTAAAAGGAGTTTCGAAGTGATAGGTCTCATGGTATCCTACCTGGGACAGCTTGTTACAGGCAGGGCCTCCGCCGAGGACGTGGTGGGGGCGGTGGGCGTTATTCAACTGGTTAACCAGGCTGCAAAAACCGGTATTTTGAACGTTATGTTCCTTGCGGCATTCCTAAGCCTTAACCTCGGGGTTATAAACTTGCTGCCCATACCCGCACTGGACGGAGGTAAAATGGTCTTCCTGCTGCTGGAGGGCGTGAGGGGAAAACCCATTGACATAGAAAAGGAAGGGCTCATTCATTTTATCGGGTTCGTGTTTCTTATACTTCTAATTATAATGATAACGTGGAAGGATATAAGCCGGTTTAACCTATTCTAGAACGGAGCGCGTTTTACATGGGAAAAAACACAAGGAAAATCTTTATTGGAAACACTCCGGTGGGCGGGGGAAGCCCCATCACCATCCAGTCCATGACCAATACAAAAACAACCGATGTAAAGGCCACGGTGAGGCAGATACTGGAATTGGAAAAGGAAGGCTGCGACATAGTAAGGGTGGCGGTACCTGACGAAAGGGCGGCTTCCTGCCTGAAGGATATAATAAAAGGCATCTCGATACCCCTTGTTGCAGACATACATTTTGACTACAGGCTTGCCATAGCAGCAGTAGATGCAGGGGCGGACGCCCTGCGCATAAATCCCGGCAACATAGGCTCCACCGAGCGGCTGGCAAGGGTGGTGAGGGCTGCTGCGGCAAGGGGGATACCCATAAGGGTAGGTATAAACGGCGGTTCCCTTGAGAAGGATATATTGGAAAAATTCAAGGCCCCTTGCGCCGAGGCGCTGGTGGAAAGCGCATTAAGAAATGTCCGGCTCATAGAAGGGATGAACTATTACAACATGAAGCTGTCCCTTAAGGCCTCGGACGTTTTGACCACAATAGAAGCGTATCGGTTGATATCCCAAAAGGTGGACTACCCGCTGCACGTAGGGGTTACAGAAGCGGGTACCTTTTTAAGCGGTACCGTAAAATCTTCCATCGGGATTGGTTCGTTATTAATGGAGGGTATCGGTGACACCATACGGGTATCCCTTACCGACAGGCCTGTACGGGAAGTGGAAGTGGGCAGGGAAATCCTAAAATCCCTCGGGCTTTATCAAAAGGCAAGCGTGGACATAATATCCTGCCCCACCTGTGGACGGTGCGGTATAAACCTGGTGGAGCTGGCCGACAGGGTGGCGGACAGGGTGAAGGATGTCAAAAAGCCCTTGAAGATTGCCATAATGGGATGTGCCGTCAACGGGCCGGGGGAGGCCAGGGAGGCGGACATAGGAATAGCGGGAGGCAGCGGAAAGGGTATAGTGTTCAAAAAAGGGAAAATAATAAGGACAGTCAGGGAACAGGACCTCCTTGAAGCCCTTATGGAAGAGATAGATAAGTATTGACAAAGCTGTACTCATTATGTAGTATTTAGAATAATAGCCAAAAGGAGCTTACTACAACCTGCCGCCCGTCAACCGGGGGGTGGGAAAAAGAACAGCAGTATACGGTTTGAAACCGCTATTATCTCCCGAGCGGGCCTTTGGCCAAAAAAGGGTGGTACCGGAAAGTCCTTCGTCCCTTTGGGAGGGGGGATTATTCATTTTTGAAAGGAGTGTAGTCATGTCAAGACAGGAAGAGGAATTTGTAACCCAGATAACAAAGCAAAACGAAGACTTTTCCCAGTGGTATACCGATGTCATAAGAAAGGCAGACCTGGTGGACTACGCACCGGTAAAGGGATTTATGGTTATAAAGCCATACGGTTACGCCCTGTGGGAAAACATGCAAAGGGCCCTTGACGATAAGCTGCGTGCAACCGGCCACAGCAACGCCTATTTCCCGCTGTTTATACCCGAGAGTCTTCTTCAAAAAGAGGCGGAGCATGTGGAGGGGTTTGCACCGGAGGTGGCCTGGGTTACCGCCGGCGGAAACGAACAGCTCACCGAGAGGATAGCGGTAAGGCCGACATCCGAGGCCATAGTTTGCAGCATGTATTCAAAGTGGATTAGGTCCTACCGCGACCTGCCTATACTGTACAACCAATGGTGCAACGTTGTCAGATGGGAAAAAAGCACCAGGCCTTTCTTGCGTACCTCCGAGTTCCTGTGGCAGGAGGGCCATACCGCCCACGCATCGGAGGAGGAGGCGGAAGAAGAGGCCCTTAGGATATTGGACATTTACAAGGACTTTGCGGAGAACACGCTGGCAATCCCGGTGTTGACCGGTCAGAAGTCACAGAAAGAAAAATTTGCAGGAGCCCTTAGGACCTACACCATGGAAGCGCTTATGCTGGACGGCAAAGCCCTCCAGGCGGGCACGTCCCATAATCTTGGACAGCATTTTGCCAAGGTTTTCGACATACAGTACCTTGACAAGGACGGCCAGCTGAAATACGTGTGGTCCACTTCCTGGGGAGTCTCCACCAGGCTGATTGGCGGTATCATAATGGTACACGGCGACGACAGGGGGTTGGTGCTGCCGCCGAGGGTGGCACCCTTGCAGGTGGTAATTGTCCCGATCGCCCAACACAAGGAAGGGGTGCTGGAAAAGGCGGCGGAGTTACAAAGGAACCTGTCGGCAAAGTACAGGGTAAAACTGGACGACAGGGATACATACAGTGTGGGCTGGAAATTCAACGAGTGGGAGCTTAAGGGGGTTCCGGTCCGGCTGGAAATAGGTCCCAGGGACATAAGCAGCGGCCAGGTGGTGGCGGTAAGGAGGGACACCGGCGAAAAAATCTCCATTGCTTTTGAAGAACTGGAAGGACGCCTGTCCGACCTGCTGGAGGATATCCAGCTTGGAATATTTAACAAGGCGCTGCGGTTTAGGGACAGCAACATCCGCACCGCCCGTAGCATGGAAGAGATGGCCTCAATAATGGAAAATCAAATGAGTTTTGTAAAGGCTCATTGGTGCGAATCCGCCGAGTGCGAAGCCAAGGTAAAGGAAAAAACCGGGGCCACAATCCGCTGCATACCCTTTGAACAGGAAAATGGGAGCGGAGAGTGCATGGTATGTGGCGGGGATGCAAAAAGGTTTGTATATTTTGCAAAGGCCTATTAAGGGTGGTGTTAAACCGCCCTTATTTGTTTTATTGAAGGCTGTGGTAAAATCTTTCCGGTTTGTAGGATTGGACAAAAATGTGGTAATATTTATATAAGTACGCATAATAGGTAGTACTAGGAGGATAGTCAATGAAAACTACAGCGATAATCCCGGCATACAACGAAGAACAAAGGATTGGAGAAGTCTTAGAGGCGGTCAAGAATTCAAGGCTGGTGGACGAAATAATAGTAGTGGATGACGGCTCCGAGGACAAAACGGCAGAGGTTGCAAAACGGATGGACGTAAAGGTAATTATAAACGACAAAAACCTTGGGAAAGGCGGAGCGCTGTGCCGCGGCCTCAAGGACTGCCAGTCGGATGTTATTCTATTTCTTGACGCGGACCTTTGCGGCTTTAAACCGGAGGATGCCGACCGCCTGCTGCAGCCGGTCCTTTCGGGGGAATGGGACATGACCATAGGCATTTTTTCCAACGGACGCCTGGCTACCGACCTGGCCCAGAAGGTTGCTCCCTTTTTATCGGGACAGAGGGCAATAAGAAGGCAAATACTGCTGGATATAGACGGGCTGGAAATCAGCCGTTACGGCGTGGAGGTGGCGCTGACCCGTTACGTGAAAAAGCACAACATACGGATAAAAGAAATACAGCTGGAGGACGTTTCCCACGTCATGAAGGAGGAAAAGCTGGGCATCATAAGGGGATTTGCCGAAAGGTTAAAGATGTACCGGGATATCGTTAAGGTATTGAGTTTTAAGGAGAGGTAAATATGCTGTCAACCCAGGAAATTTTGTTAAGGATTCTTTTAGCCTTCCTTCTGAGCAGCGCCATAGGGATGGAAAGGGAGTTCGGGAACCAGGCTGCCGGACTTCGCACCCACATTCTTGTATGTACAGGTTCTACGCTTGTTATGCTGGTATCTTTCCACCTTTTCGAGTTATACGGCGGAAGGACGACAATGGACCCTGCCAGGCTGGGGGCCCAGGTAATAAGCGGCATAGGTTTTCTGGGAGTTGGAACCATCATGAAGGAAGGGGCTTCCATACGGGGGCTTACAACGGCTGCGGGCCTGTGGGTGGTTGCATGCATAGGACTTGCGGTGGGAGCCGGGTTTTACCTGGGAGCGGTTGTGGTAACTATTGTTATAGTGATAACGTTGACCGTTGTAAACCGGCTGGAAGCACGCATCAACAAGAGCAGGAACAATTATTCCATTACGCTGAGGGCGGACAACGTCCCGGGACAATTGGGCAGGATAGGCAGCGCCCTTGGCGGTAAGGGTATTTCCATAAGGAACATAAGGATGATAGAGCTGGATGAATTTACGGTGGAAATAATACTGCTTTTAAAGCTGCCCGGGCAGATGGGGCTGAACGAAGTCATTCAAGCACTAAACGAAGTGGACGGGATAAAACAGATTGTAGACAGCAGCTAGGGGGAGGTCGGACTTAAATGCAGGATGTATTGAAACGGGTAAAAAAAGTTATGGTTAACGAAAAGGCCAATGAAGTAATAGTAATAGTCGACGGCGAAGAATGGCACGGGCAGGACGCAAAAGTTGTCACAGAGGGAATTAGGGAAAAATTTAAAAAGAGCGGGGACCCCCGGGTATTGATTGTCCGGTCGGAGGAAGATTCCAGCCTGGAGAGACTCCTAGAAACCCACTGGACTTTTTTTTGTGGCCTATGGCGCAGGTCCTTTCCGGCCGCCGGCCCATGGCTGGATTCTTGTACATACAGCCTCAGGGGAAACCGCCTGCAGGTGGAATTTTGCAGCGAGCTGGCCCTTCACGCCCTTTCGGACAGGGGGTTTGAAGGTCTTACACAGAGGCTGATAAAGGCCATGTCGGGCATGGACGTTATCGTGTCTTTGACTGTCAGCCAAGAAAAGGATTACGGGGATGCTATAACGCCACCAATAGCCGAAGCCCGGGATGAAGAACTGGAAGAGATAAAAAAGATTGTAAAGCGAAACAGCAGCAAACAAAACAAGACTTCAAAAAACAGGGTAATAATAGGAAAGGCTTTCAGGGGCACTCCCAAACCGATAAAAGACGTCATACAGGATGCCGGTACGGTGGTGGTGGAGGGAGATGTTTGCGGTATTCAAAAAAAGGAACTTAACTCCCAGAAATATTCCCTGCTCATGTCATTATTTTTAACCGATTACGAGGACACAATAGAATGCCGACTTTTTATAGACAAGGCATCAAGGCCCAGGGTTGAAAACGCGGTCCGGGAGGGTGACAGGGTAAGGATAAAGGGAGAAGCACAGTATAATAAATTCGTTAAGGAAATAGTGATAGCAGGAAGGGATGCGATGCTTGTCCCGGCCGAACAAAGAAAGGACGACTACCCGGAGAAAAGAATAGAGCTTCATGCCCACACCCGGTTCAGTGCCCTGGACGGTGTAGCCCCGGTGGAGGCCCTGGTAGAAAAGGCCGCCGAATGGGGCCATACGGCCATAGCCATAACCGACCACGGTGTGGTGCAGGCCTTCCCTGAGGCCTATGAAGCTTCGCAAAGGACCGGTGTAAAGGTGATATACGGCCTTGAGGGGTACATGATAGACGACCTCTATATTACATCACAGACCGGCTCTGAATTGGACAAAAAGGGTCGTTTCGTGGTTTTTGATATAGAAACCACGGGGCTGGACCCAACACGGGACAGTATAACCGAAATAGGAGCGATAATGGTGGAAAACGGCAATATCACCGACCGTTTCCACTCCCTTGTCAACCCGGGTGTGCCTATTCCGGAAGAAATAGTGGAACTGACGGGTATAACCGATGAAATGGTTAAGGACTGCCCCACTGCAGATCAGGTAATACCTGCCTTTTTGGAATTTGCAAGAGATGCGGTGTTGGTTGCCCACAACGCGTCCTTTG
>JAAYEV010000069.1 GCA_012728565.1 Clostridiales bacterium | reverse complement strand
TACTGTAACCTCCTTTTTTATTAATGGTTCCTTACAGCCCCGGCCCCGCGCTCTAATGCTTCCTCGTTAATATGTATCAAATTCTTCTTGGATGAACCGAGTACTTTCTCCAGTGACTGGATAATTGACTCCTTGGAAACAATCCTGGTCAATTCAATGTAAGCACCCAGCATGACCATATTAGCCACCTTTGCGTTCCCAAGCTCGTTGGCTATATCATTAGCTGCTATTTCATAGGCTTTTACCTCCCTTCTGGACGTTTTTTCACTAATCAGTGAACTGTTTATCAGAAGATTCCCGCCATTTACCACGTTTTTCTCGTATTTAACCAACGATGGTAAATTCATAATGATTGCAGTATCAGCTTCTGTTACTACTGGTGAACCCACAAACTCTTCAGATATAATCACGCTGCAGTTAGCTGTTCCTCCCCTCATTTCCGGCCCATAGGACGGCAGCCATGATACAGTTTTCCCTTCAAGCAATCCGGCGTAGGCAAGAATTTGGCCCATGGACAAAATTCCCTGACCGCCGAAGCCTGCAATTATTATTCGTTGTTCAGACATTTAGCCCACCTCCTTAGGGTTTCGAATATTGCCCAGAGGATAGTATGGTATCATGTTGTCCTTCAACCACCCAAGCGCCTCTACCGGTGTCATCCTCCAGTTTGTAGGGCACGTGGATAATACTTCCACCATTGAAAACCCGTCTCCCGATATTTGGTTCTCAAAGGCTTTTTTTATGGCAGACTTTGCTTTCCGGATATGGGCAGGATCGTGAACGGACACCCTTTCAATAAAACGCGCACTATCCAATGTGGCCAGCATTTCCGATATCCTTATGGGCATTCCATGATGTGACTTATCTCTGCCCAAGGGTGCGGTAGACGCTTTTTGTCCTGCCAGTGTGGTAGGAGCCATTTGACCTCCGGTCATTCCATAGATGGCATTATTAACGAATATGACTGTTATTCGTTCTCCTCTCATTGCTGCATGAACAATCTCAGCGGTGCCAATGGAAGCCAGGTCGCCGTCTCCTTGATATGTAAACACTACACTTTCAGGCCGGACTCTCTTTATGCCGGTGGCAACCGCCGGTGCCCTTCCATGGGCTGCTTGCTGAGCATCACAATTAAGATAGTCATAAATAAAAGTTGAGCATCCGACAGGTGCAACCATAATAGACCTGTCCAACACGTCCAGCTCTTCCAATACCTCTGCAACCAATCTATGCACTATACCATGGGTGCACCCGGGACAGTAGTGCATTGTTGCGGAGGTAAGCCCCTTTGTTCTATCGAATACCGTTTTCATCATACTGCACCCCCCAATATTTCTTTGACTTTTTCTACGATTTCTACCGGGTCAGGGAGCATTCCGCCTGTTCTTCCATAGAAATAAACCGGTTTCTTACCATTTACGCCCAGCCTGACATCCTCAACCATCTGCCCCAGGCTCATTTCAACCGTTAAAAATGCTTTGGCCGAATCCGCAGCTTTTTCATAAGCTTCATACGGGAAGGGCCAGAGTGTAATGGGCCTAATCATTCCAGCCTTTATCCCTTCCTTTTTTAACGCCCTTATGGCACTATTTACTATCCTTGAAGTGGTTCCGTAGGCTGTCAGAATTATTTCTGCATCCTCCACATCTAAGCTCTCATATTTTGTTTAATTCTTCTTTATTTCCTCATATTTCATTTGCAGCTTTAAATTGTGGTTTTCAAGGTCCTCCGGCTGAATGAACAGCGAATTAATCAGCCTTTTCTCCCCACTTTCACTTTTAATGCCGGTTGTTGCCCAATCCTTAGGCGGCAGCTTGCGTTTTTTTGGCTCCTTAAACTCCACTGCCTCCATCATCTGCCCCAGCATTCCATCCCCTAAAACCATAACAGGGTTACGATACTGGTCTGCTATATCAAACCCCTCCATTACCAAATCGCACATTTCCTGGATGGAATTAGGGGCCAATACCACCAAACGATAGTCTCCGTGTCCTCCCCCTTTTGTTGCTTGGAAATAGTCCGATTGGGCGGGCTGGATTCCGCCTAATCCAGGCCCTCCTCTAACGATGTTTACAATCAGACATGGCAGTTCAGCGCCTGCAATATACGAAATCCCCTCCATTTTCAGACTAATCCCCGGGCTGGAAGAGGAAGTCATTACCCGTGCTCCGGCTCCTGAGGCTCCATAGACCATATTAATCGCTGCCACTTCACTTTCTGCTTGCAGGAACACGCCCCCCACCTTTGGCAGTTCCCTTGACATGTATTCAGGCAGTTCATTCTGCGGAGTAATAGGATAACCGAAGAAAAACTTACAACCTGCCTTTATAGCCGCGGCTCCTATCGCCTCATTTCCTTTCATGAAAACTTTAGTCACACCGTTTGTCTCCTTTCCTAATTAAATTCCCGTTCAACTTTAATAACGGTGTCCGGACACATGGTGGCGCAATTTGCACATCCGATACACTTGTCCATATCTGTCACCATGGCTGGATGAAACCCTTTCATGTTAATTCTCTTGCTGTCCATTACCACTATCTGAACCGGGCAAACCCGGGTGCATAGTTCGCACCCTTTACATCGGTCTCCATCAATCGTTACTCTGCCCTTAGCCTTCGCCATTAAGCATCCCTCCTGAAATTTCGTCTTTATGCCTTATTGTGTACTCAGTCATACTCAGCGATTGCCCTTGCCGTAATCCAGGGCTTCTTCCTCTCCCCTTAACACTCTCAATCCGCCCTCTGCCAATGCCAGCATTTCGTCTTCACCGGGGTATACTGAAACCGGTCCCAAAAATTCTACATGTGCTTTAATCCAATTCACAAATTGAACGTCATAAGCTACTCCCCCGGTTATGGCAATAGCATCAACTTCTCCCCTTAACACCGCCGCTGCAGCACCTATTTCTTTTGCCACCTGGTAAGCCATTGCTTTATATATAAGCTCCGCCCTTTCATCGCCATGGGCTATCATCTCGGAAACCTTGCTGCAATCGTTCGTACCTAAATAGGAAACAAGGCCTCCCTTTCCAACTATCATTTTTTTAAGCTCCTGCAGTGTATAACGGCCGGAAAAACAAAGGTCAATCAATTGACCTACAGGCAAGGACCCCGTTCTTTCAGGTGATAATGGTCCGTCTCCGTCCAAGGCATTATTAACATCAATAACCCTTCCATTACTGTGGACCCCGACAGAAATGCCTCCCCCTATATGTGCAACAATGAGCTTTGCTTCCTCGTATGGCTTGCCTATTTCCTTCGCAGTTTTACGTGCTATTGCTTTTTGATTCAGGGCATGAAAGAAAATTTGTTTTTCAATGCCTTCCAGACCGGTGATTTTTGCGATTTCTTCCACCTCATCAACCACCGGGGGGTCAACAATGTAGGCCGGAATATTTACTTGTTTCGCAATGGAATACGCTAGGATGCCTCCCAGGTTGCTGGCGTGCTGTCCTCTTTCAGCTTTAGTCAAATCTTCAATCATTACTTCATTTACTCTATATGTCCCACCTTGGAGCGGTTTTAATAAACCTCCCCTTCCAACTATTGCTGACAGCTTTGTATTATTAAACCCCTTATCATCAAGAGCCTTTAGTATTAATTCTTTTCTAAAAGAAAGCTGGTCCATAATATTTTTATAGGATGAGATTTCTTGGGATGAATGCCTTACTACGTCATTGAAAATTGGTTTTTCATTATCATACAGAGCAATTTTTGTAGAAGTGGAACCTGGATTTATTATTAACAACCTATAACTTCTTCTCACATCCTCCCCCCCCATATATCTTAATAGTTGGGTCAGTCTTCCCATCTTTCTGGATTGTAAAGCTGAATTTATCCTGTGGCCTATCTATTGTTTAGTATTTTGGTTATCCTCCAAATCTTTTCAATTCTTTCTTCAGCCATCCTGTGCGCTGCCTTATAAGCCGGTATGCCGTCCCGTTTTGCTATTTCAAAAACCTTCCTGACATTGTCATATACCGTTGCGGCCCTGGACATAGCCCTCTCAACGTTATAACCCTTCATTTCCTCATATACGTTCATAACGCCGGCTCCATTAATCACAAAGTCGGGGGCGTATACAATACCCTTTTCTTCCAACATATCTCCGTGTTTGTCCTCCGCAAGCTGATTATTGGCAGAACCTGCTATGACTTTGCATTTTAGCTGCTTTATGGTAAAATCATTTATTACTGCACCCATTGCGCAGGGTGAGAAAATATCGCATTCCACTCCGTATATCTCTTCAGGCGCAACACCTACAGCCCCAAAATCCTGAACAGCCCTGTCTATATTTGCCTTTTTAATGTCTGTTACAATTAGTTTTGCTCCCGCTTCGTGCAAATGTTTGCATACATGATAACCGACTGCTCCGACCCCCTGGACTGCAACGGTCTTACCTGTCAGGTCAGTGGTTCCGAAGGCTTCCTCGGCCGCTGCCTGTATCCCTTTGAATACTCCGAATGCAGTAACCGGCGACGGATTGCCGCTTTTCCCTTCCAAACCCACAACATGATCCGTCTCTTGGTTAATTAACCCCATATCTTTAGTGGTAGCGTTCATATCTTCGTCGGTTATATAACGGCCGCCCAACCCCTCTATATACCTACCAAACGCCCTGAATAACTCTTCGCTTTTTATCTTTTCGGGATTACCCATTATGACGGTTTTGCCCCCGCCAAGATTCAACCCCGCCACAGCATTCTTATAAGTCATACCCCTGGATAGTCTTAATACATCAATCAATGCCTCTTCTTCCGTATCATAGTCCCATATCCTGGTGCCTCCGAGGGCAGGCCCTAACGTAGTGTCGTGAATCCCAATTATGGCCTTCAATCCTGAAGTGCTGTCATAGCAAAAAATTACCTGTTCATGACCGTATTTCTCCATTAAATCAAATATCTTCATTTATAAGCCTCCTTTTCGTTTTGCCCTGCAATCATTACTCCCAACGCAATAGAATTCAGTTTTGTTTGACGGCTGTCCGACCTTGAAGCCAGCACAACCGGGGCCCTTGCGCCGGCTATTATTCCTGCGCTCTGGGCATTGGCAAAGTATGTTAATGATTTGTACAGGACATTACCCGCTTCTATATTGGGAACAAGTAATATGTCTGCTTTCCCTGCCACCGGATGAGTGATTTTCTTAATCCTTGCAGCCTCCTTGGAAATAGCATTATCCAGGGCAAAGGGGCCGCCAATTATGCAGTCCTTAATCTCTCCGCTTTGATTCATTTCAACCAACTTTTCAGCATGTACTGTGGCTTCCATTTTTTCATTTACCTTCTCTACCGCGCAAAGAATTCCGACCATTGGCACCCTGTTTTCCACCGCTTTAAACACTGCCACTGAATTCTCTATTATACTGACCTTGTCTTCCAATGTCGGCGCGATGTTCATGGCGGCATCAGTCATATACAACAATTCATCACGCCCGCCTATTTCGAAGACTGCGACGTGGCTGAGAACACCCTTTCCTCTCAAACCAATTTCCTTATCCAGAACTGCTTTCATTAGTATGGAAGTATCCAATAACCCTTTCATTAAGATGTTTGCTTTGCCGGAACTCACTAAGGACACTGCTTTTTTCGCAGCCTCAGCCATATCGTCCTCATGTATGATTTCAAACCAGGAAATATCACAATCGATTTCCTTTAACAGACTTATGGTTTTCGCTGCATTTCCAACCAGTATAGATTCTGCAATACCGTATCTTCTTGCATCCGCTACCGCTTCTAAAACATGCCTGTCTTCCGAAACAGCTACGGCTATCTTTTTTGGTCCCCTTTCTTTTGCCGTATTAAGAATTTCATTAAAAGTAGTAACTACAACTCACCTCCTGACTAAAGGAAAATTAATACCGGTTTTATACACCGGTAATAAATGCATATATTGTGCCAATTGCTGCTAACCCTTTGAAATAACGAGTTGTATTCAATAAAACTTCTATGATTGAAATTAACAAACAAAAAATGAGCTTCTAAAAAGCTCATTTTTATGCTAGTCTATTGAATGTTTTTTCATGAAAATATTATCAATTTTAATATTTTATTGAACGATTTTTCATGTTCTTACATCAAATTGTATTTTTTTAGCTTATAGTATAGGCACCTAACAGTAATGTTCAATTCTTTCGCTGTTTTAGTTTTATTCATATTATTTTTAATGAGTACATTAAGTATGTGTTCCTTTTCACATTCTTCTATGTGATTTTTCAGGCATGCAATTCCGTTATCATCATCCACATGACTTTTTGTATCAATCAGTTTTTTATTTGCTGTATTTTTATTGATTGTATAAAGTTCCGGAATATGATAATAATCAATAATCCTTTCTCCCGGACTCATATTGATTATCGCTCTTCCAATTATGTTTTCCAATTCCCTGACATTGCCCGGCCAGTGGTATTCAGAAAGAACCTCTACAGCTTTACTGGAAATATCACTTACGTTACGGCCATATTCCTGATTGCATTTTCTTATGAGATAACTGCTTAACAGATAAATATCACTTTTTCTTTCTCTTAAAGCAGGGATATTTATCGGAAAAACATTTAGCCTGTAATACAAGTCCTTTCGAAATCTGTTTTCTTCCACTGCGCTTTCCAGGTCGATATTTGTAGCCGCTATGATTCTTACGTCAATTCTCATTGGCTGATTGCCTCCAACGGGTATAATCTCCTTCTCTTGAATAACCCTCAGTATTCTAGCCTGGGTTTCAAGTGAGATTTCTCCTATCTCATCCAAGAAAATAGTTCCCTTGTTGGCTTTCTCAAATAATCCCTGCTTCCCTCCCTTGAGTGCCCCTGTAAAAGCGCCTTCAACATACCCAAACAGTTCACTGTTTATGAGGCTTCCTTCCAGGGCGGCGCAGTTTACCCTTACAAATTGATTATTTCTTCTGTTGCTTTCGTTATGGATGGCATGGGCAAATAATTCCTTGCCTGTTCCGCTTTCACCTCTTAACAATACTGTAATTGTAGTATCCGCTGCCTTTTTTGCCCTGTCCACAGCCTTTAAAATTGTTGAATGTTCACCTATTATATCTTCAAAGGTATATTTTGCCTCCAGATTTCTAATAATCTGTTTTGCTTGTTCCAATTCCCTGGTGAGTTCACGTATATGTGTGATATCATGTGCAATTCCAACACTACCCTTCAGTTTACCGTCAATAAATATAGGAGCTGCATCCACTATTACCTGTTTTCTGTTTGGATTAACTTTTAATAAAGCTCCCTTGATGGGTTTCCGGGTTTTTAAAACCTGCATATGTATGCTTTCTCCCTCTGCTATATCCACCGTGGCAGGTTTGCCGATTATGTCCTTTTCTGTCATCCCTACCATTCTTGTATAGGCAGGATTAATATATATCCCTATACCATTTTCATCTACGACAGATATGGCATCCTGCGTGGAGTCAAGAATGGCTTTTAACAGGTATATATATTCTTTAAAATCTGTAAGATGACTGCCGACTTTATTTATTTGTGTTATATTTCTGAAGATGGCGTATGCTCCAACAACCCTACCCTCATGGTTAAACAAGGGCAAACTGTTTATAATGGTTTCGGTATTGTTTAGTTGGTGTTTTCTATTTAATTCTTCTTTTCCTGTTTCAACGATTACAGGAAGCCCGGTATTGGGTATAACATTTTCTATCGGTTTTCCAACGGCACCCCCCATAGGGATATCTATCAGTTTTTCTGCAGCTCTATTAATGTATGTAATATAGGAGTTTTCGTCAACCACAACTATTGCTTCATTTATGTTATTGAGAATTTGGGTCAATTTGAATATATCCATAGAATCAACCCTTTCTAAAAGAAGCTGCTATATAGATGAAAGAGTTTACCCATTTGATATTCTGGATGAACCTTCGAGAGAGTCTTTATTATGTTATATGACTTGCAACTATATCTTTTGAATTTCGTTGAATTAGAGGTGATTAATTATTAGCATCATTGGCATATTTAGTTTCCCAATCACAACAAAATATTCCACACAATTTCATGTATACTATTCTACATGATATTACTATTTCCTTCTATTTTTAATATATCTTGTATTATCGTACCGAATTACAAAGGAAACTTTTTCAGGCATGACAACTAATAATACTGATCAAAAAACTATCTAAAATTTATTAATCATTTTGAGGTAGATATCTTTTGACCCCCTAGCAACTTCAGCTCCTAAATATTCTCATAGGTAATATTTCTGTCAAACAATAGCATATAACTTATTGGAGGTGATATTCATAAAGCCGCGTAATGGTCTATTTTATATAGGCTTAGGTTTAGTATTATTAGC
>JAAYEV010000068.1 GCA_012728565.1 Clostridiales bacterium | reverse complement strand
TTTTTTTGATATAACTTGATATAATTTGCAATACGGTGTATAATGATGTCGTCAAAGGATTCAAAAGGAGCTCTTATAGTTTAATGAACTTTATTAATTCGGTGGACTTTCCGCCGATTTTTTTTATTTACGCATGGATAATGGTGGTATAATATTATAAAGCCGGGGACACCGATGCCGAAAAAAGGAACAGGCACTGCCGCAAGCGGCCGTCCTTCCAAAGCACGGCGTGTCTCCACTTACAAGATATTCAAGGAGGTAATTTTATGAAGATCAAATGGCTTGGACATGCATGTTTTCTGATTACAACCGACAGTGGAATAAGGATTGTGACCGACCCCTTTGATGAGACCGTGGGCTACCCGGTACCCGACGTGGAGGCCGACATAGTAACCAGCAGCCATGACCATTTTGACCATAACCATGTGCAGTCATTACGCGGAGACTTCCAGCTTATAAACGGCGTGGGCAGCTATTACGTGTCCGATGTGCCCATAACGGGTATCAAGACCTACCACGACGAGGTGATGGGCCAAAAAAGAGGCGAGAACGTGGTGTACGTGATTGAAGCGGACGGAATGCGGCTGTGCCACCTGGGAGACCTGGGTCACCTGCTGGATGACAAAACCGTCGGCGAAATAGGCCCGGTTGACATACTGCTTATTCCCGTGGGGGGTACATACACGATAGACGCCGAAGAGGCGGTCAAGGTTGCGGCACAGCTTAACCCCCGGCTCATTATCCCCATGCACTTTAAAACCCCGGTCATGAATTTCCCCATTACGGGTGTGGAATTATTCCTGGACAAGATGGGGGCGGGGGAAAGAGTCGGTTCAAACGAGCTCTCGGTCAGCCGGCAGGACCTTGCCGACGGTACCCAGGTGAAAGTGCTGGATTATGAGTAATACAAACCAGTAGTTAAAGGTGCTTCGCTGCCTGATGATATGGAAATTTTTGCTTGACACGGGAACATATGTTTGCTATAATTCTCCTTGAAGAAACAGGTAATCCACGGGAAAGCCCTGTCGAAGGAGGGAAAAGGTTTGGAAAACCAGTTGCTTCTACAGGTGGTAGACGGACTGAAGGAATTGCGCCACGATGTAAGCGGCTTGAAAAAAGATATGGCAGCGGTTAAGGACGACATATCGGAAATGAAGAAAGACATCAGCGTTCTCAAAGAAGACGTCAGCGGTCTTAAAGAGGATGTCAGCGGTCTCAAGGAGGACGTGAGCGGTCTTAAGAAAGACGTTAGCGGTCTTAAAGAGGATGTCAGTGTTCTCAAGGAGGACGTGAGCGGTCTTAAGAAGGACGTCAGCGGTCTTAAGGAAGACGTAAGTGTTCTCAACAAAGATGTCAGCGCTCTCAAGGAAGACGTAACGGAGCTTAGAGAAGGTCAGGCCCGTATCGAGAAAAAACTCGATGCGGTCTATAAGCAAACTGCCGAGTTGACCGAGTTCAGGACCGAGACCAAGTCGGACTTGGCGGAAATCAAGGGAACACTGAGGTTTGTTCTCAATAAAAGCGCTGAGACCGAGAAAGAGATTTATCTGTTGAAACAAAGCAAATAACAACAGCTTTATAAACATTCCTATTATATAAGTCTGCAGCAATATGCAGGCTGTTTTCTTTTTGCCGCGGTTCCCCATTTCATATAAACTTCGTAAAGTCCCATACCGATAAAAATATATAGAGCCAACTATGCCCAAAAGGGCCTGCGGATATTCAAATCGGGGCCCGTTTTCGCAACATGGTCAGGCCGGGTGCGTCCCGGGACAAGGTGGGAGCGCGCCCATTCTGCCCGGCGGCGGAGGCGGTACGCCGCCGCCCCGGCATTAGAGGCAGCCCGTAACCTTTTCGACACGGGCGGCGACAGCATAAAAAGATCAGCCGAAAAAATAGGCCGGAGGAGGAACAACCAGTATGTTTAAAAAAGTGACAGCCTTAATAATTGCAGCGGTAATGATGCTTTCCTTTATTACCCCCGACCTAGCGGTGCGGGCTGACGGCCCGGCCCCGGTTATTAAATGGGTTTACCTTGTAACCGAGACCGACACCGAGGGAGAAGAAACCCTCATGTTTGAAATACAGGGAAGCAATTTCAACGACCCTGTCGTTGATATTAACGGCGCAGAGATTATACCCTCCTATCACAGCTCCTCCCTGGTAAAGGTGGAACTGGCGGAGGGTGTTCCGGAAACGATATTCTGGCCGGGCGTAAAGAGCATAATGGTAAAAAACTCCGACGGACAGCAGTCTAATAATATGGATTTCCAAATAACGGTTATTCCCTATGTAAAAACGGTGAACAAAAGCAAGGTATACGTTGGCGAATCCCTTACCATAACCGGTTCAGGGTTTGATGCGCCTACGGCGCCTATCAAAAGCTTGATAATCGGGGGCACCGAGTATACTGTAGGGGCCCCGGGCTCGGGAGCTCAGGCAATAATCGAAAGAGACGACTTAATAACCATAGACCAGGTCTTACGGCGTTCGCTCCCCGGGGTGAGCAGCGTATGGGTCATACGGGATGCCGGTCCCGGAACGAGCGAGCAAACCAGGGAAGATGCAATAAAAGGCGGGCTGATAAGCTGCATCACGGTGGTGCAAAAGCTTACAGGCATAGAAGTGGAGCGAATGGAGCCCAATACAGGCCCGGTAACCGGCGGCACCATAATAAGGATGTACGGTAAGACAGGCCAGCGCAATTTCCAGGATAATATGAAGGTGTATATTGGCGGCGTGCCCGCTACCGATGTAAGCGTCATAACAGACGACTTTGGCCAGCCAATAGGCCTGCAGGCAAAAACACCCCCGTCCGCCACCGCCGGCCCCAAGGATGTGGTCATAAAGGACGCCGGGGAAACAAGCGAATACTTTGTGGAACAAGAATTTACCTACCTGCAGACCGGCAATTACCTGCTGCTGGAGTCGATAGTACCAAACCAGGCCAAGGAAACCGAAACAAAGGAGGTAACCATAACCGGAAGGAATATCGGGACCATAAACGTGGAGGGCGTTGTTGTATCCGGCGACCCCACCGGTAGTTACGATGAGATAAGAGATGAATATGTGCTGAAGTACAACGGTACCTATTACGGTGACGAAGTAGAAATAACGAGAAAAATAAAGCTCACCATAGGGAATATTGCCACCATAACCGGAGTTCCCGTCATTAATGTTGCAGGCGACGTGCTGACAGCCAAGACACAGGTGACCACCATGCCCCAAACGGTGGACGTGGTCATGAAAACCGATACGACGGTGACCCGCGATGGGGCTGAACTGCTTCAAAGGGTTGAAGAGTACATAATGCCGGATGCTTTTACCTATATCCCTGCCAAGACTTACCCCGAGATAAGCAGCATAACCCCAGGCAGGGGTCCCTGTGACGAGGAGATATATATAACGGTCCGAGGGTCAAAGTTCCAGGTACTGACGGTAGTGGAAGAGGTAGACGGAGAAATGCGTGAAACTACCCTTTTCCCGGTGATACAAATTGGTGAAAAGATAATAAACCCTAACCAGCCGGGCTCCGAACATTATATGGAAATCTACGACGACGAAGGTAACCGCCTGGAAGGCAACAAGTATAAACTGGGGACACTTATTAAGACCAAAATTCCGGCCCTGCCGGTAGTCCTTCCGCGGTTCGTGGATGTAACGGTGACCAACCCGGACCAGGGCAGTCACACGGTGGAAAACATGTTCGAGTTTAAAAAGCCCGATCGGCTGCCGGGCGAAATGCCTGAAATAGCACGCTTAGAACCGAATAAGGGCAGCGTAGAAGGTGATGAGACCGTAACAATATACGGGCGCAATTTCGACAGTGACGCCGACAGTATCATAGTAACCATAGACGGTGCAGCGGCGTATGTTAAGCGAGTTAACAGTGCCGGTACCGAGATAGAAATTGTTACCCCGCCCGGTACCGAGGGCTACAAGACTGTGCAGGTAATAAACGAGGACGGTTCCATTGCCACCCTGGAGAACGGTTACTATTATACAAGGGTGAAAAGCTCCCCTGAAATCGAGATTATAGCTCCCAACCAGGGGGGAGCCGGGGCTCAGGTAATAATCAAGGGGAAGGATTTCTTCCCGGCGGATTTGGAATCCGACCTGGTATTCAACAAGCTGGGAACAAGGGTTCTGCTGAACGGTGTCGATATAGACGACTATACGATTGACGAGGAAGGGAACATAGTTTTCCAACCCGGTGGTGACAGGACGAAAGTTATTGACCAATACACCATAAAAATAACCATACCCCCCGGCCTTGCCGTCGGCCCGAAGGATGTCACGGTGGTAAACCCGGACACGGCCAGTTAGACCGTAATCGCCGGCTTTGATTATCAGTATCCCGCCAGCAATCCCAGGATATACGATATCACAGGCGACGGCAGAGCCATTGACCCCGACTATGGAACGGTAAATGGAGGAACCGTTGTTACCATTGAGGGCGAGGACTTCCGCCCGGATGCAAGGGTGTTCTTCGGCGGTGTCGAAGCCGTCGATGTCAAGGTGAATGGCGCCCGCACCGTAATACAGGCCACAACTTCGGCGTACACCATAAATGACCCGTTAAAAGACAAGGAGACTGTGGATGTTACCGTGGTCAATTATGATGGCGGCTCCGCCACAGAGGAAAACGGTTTTACATATATGATTCCCTACAGCAGGCCGGTTATCACTTCAGTAAAACCTGACTTCGGCAGTTCCGCCGGCGGGGAAATGGTCACTATAACAGGCAGGGACTTCAGGGATAAAGACAGCGAAGGGGATTACCGGGCGCCCAAAATATACTTTGGCGGCATTGAAGCCCAGTCGGTCAGCATGGTAAATGACAGCATAATATATGCCAAAACTCCGCCCTATCCAGGCGAGGGAAGGGTAGATGTAACCATTGTAAATGCGGACGCAGGGACCCATGTACTTAAAGGCGGTTTTGAATACCGTCGTTCAAGGCCGAAAATAGACAGTGTAGTACCCGGCAAGGGCAGCAGGAACGGCAACCAGGAAATAGTAATACACGGCAGTGATTTCAGGGAATCCGACCTGTCCTCGTATTATGAAGGCGAGACGGTTTACAAGCATGTGTATGGCCGGGACCCGACGATAGACCTTTTTGTAGTGTTCGGCGATGAAAAAGACGAAGAGTATATAGTAGGAGGCAGAGCGGAGGTTACCCTTGGAAATATCAAGACGGTATATGAATACGTCTACGGCGAGGACAATACGAAACTGTACTACATATCCCCCGAGGGTGCGGAACGACTTATTGCTACGTATGATATTGCTGCCGGAGACCAGCATTTGTTCATAATAAACGGCCCGGAGGACCTGGGGGATGGAAACATAGTTGACGAAGGAATACTGGTGGGTGTTTCCGACAACGTACTGAATGTCACCCGAAGGGTAGCAACTCATGCGGACATTGTAGATGCGGACCCAAATAGCAAGGCAGGTACAACAATAGTGGTTAAAACGCCACCGGTATCTTATACCGGAGACAGGAACCTGTATGCTATAAACAAGGACGGCAGCTCAGCCGCCGCTGTCTTCGAGTATACCAATCCCGACAGCAACCCGCTTATTTTCGATATACGGCCAAGAAGGGAGATGTATGACAGCGAGGGGAACCTGGGCGGCTATGTGACCATAGGGAGCGTTGACGCTGACACCTATATAACCATTGACGGTGCAGATTTCAGGACAGGGGTCAGGGTCTTTGTTGAGGATATTGAAGCCGAGGTGGTAAGCAGGTCCAACGAAGACGACCAGTTGGTGGTGAGGGTTCCGCCGGGCAGAGATGACTACGTAGGCCGGCTGCTGCGGATTGTGGTGGTCAACCGTGACGGCGGCACGGCGGATTCTTCCCTTTTATCCATACCCCGCTGGTTCAAATACGAAAAACCCGGCAGCGGGCCGGTTATAGATTTTGTCAAGCCGGACAGGACTTCCGCCGCAGGCGGTAACGAACTTGAAATACACGGCGATGACTTGCGATTGGACGCTACGGTGGTAATAGGCGGAGTTCCAGCGATAAACATCAGGACTGACGAGTGGAAATACAACAGGATTTACGTTGACACGCCGGAGGGTATGCTTCCCGGGGTTCACGACCTGCAGGTGATAAACCCCGATTACGGCACCGCAACGCTAAAGGGCGGTATAACAGTAATAAGCTGGCCCCGCATCAACTATGTTACCAACCGGAATGGTGCTTACATAGACTCGATATCATTCCTTGGCGGGGATACCATATACATTAAGGGCA
Source organism: Clostridiales bacterium (assembly GCA_012728565.1). Classification (GTDB taxonomy): domain Bacteria; phylum Bacillota; class Clostridia; order Ch29; family Ch29; genus JAAYEV01. Next base: position 578 of record JAAYEV010000068.1, on the reverse strand, counting down.
GCGGATTTATGCCGGGAGCCAGGGTGGTTTTCGGCGGGGAAATTGTTCCGCTGGCCCAGGCGCCCAACGGCGGTGCTATAAGGGGATTTAACTCGAAGGACCAGAATGTGGCGGTTGTGGGAGGAAAGGAAGCCCCCTCGGTGGAAGTGGTGGATGGTGCTACCATAATGCTTACCACCCCCGAAGGTGTGGAAGGGGAGAGCACGATAGTAGTTATTAACCCCGATGAGGGTATATCCGAGCAGTTTGCAATAGAGTACAAGCCCCCCATACCCGACACCCCGGACGACCTGGACGTTTCCTTGGTTTACGACCGGTACGTGCGGCTGGAGTGGCCGGCGGTGGAGGATGCGCTGTACTATGAAATATACGCCCGGGAAGGGACCAGAGGTGATTTCCAGTTCATTGCTTCCACCACCCGTACCGTGTACTATATAATAGACCTTGATTCCGACACCCGGTACTATTTCCGGGTAAAGGCGGTAAACAGGTTCGGTTCCTCCGAATTTACAAGCCAAAGGTCCATTAGGACCGACGACACAAGGGAGGACGATACCGACGGCGGCATTAACGAAGAA
>JAAYEV010000007.1 GCA_012728565.1 Clostridiales bacterium | reverse complement strand
TATAAACAGCAGCTAAACGGAATTAATCCAAATACTTATATATGGTACAGCAATAAAAAGTTACTGGAGGGCTCCTCCGGCATACAGGTATTGTCCAGGAACGATAAAAGTGAAGGCCAAAACAGGATTGTACAATTCATATGGACCAGGCCGGAAATAAAAACCCTTGGGCAGGACTTTAATTATTATTACGAAATAAACATGATACCCGAGAATGAGGATGTCGTATATACATTTATTATGAAAACTGACAGGGAAAACATGGAGGATGCTTTTACGGCATTCCAGGATATACTAAGCAGCTTTACCCCCGCTGACTATGGCTTCAAAACCGCAGCAAAGGAAAAAGTGTTGGATGATATTGAAGTGCTGATGGAAGGGAACAAGATAAAACTCCAAATACCCGGGGATAAAACGCTTTGGGGAATATTCAGCGCCCATACTCCCGGATATTACCTGGACGGCCTTAGGAACGCCGAAGCCAACTTGGGCCACAGGTTTGAATTAGTGATGACTTATACCTCCTTTGCTTCCCCGTTTCCTGAAAAGGACGTCAGTGAGATGTATGCCGACGGGCGGGTTATGATGCTAACGCTGCACCCATGGGAAGAGGGCAATTTAAACGATATAATGATTCCCGGCATTGTAAGCGGCGATTACGATGAATATATAAAAAGTTGGGCCGCCGGTATAAAAAAATTGGGAGAGCCGGTATTCTTCCGGTTTGCCAACGAGATGAACGGCGACTGGGACCCGTGGTGCGCGTGGTTTTACGGCAAGGACCATGACCTTTTCATAGAAGCGTGGAAGCGAATACACCGCATATTCAAAGAGGAAGGGGCGGACAATGCGTGTTTTGTATGGAACCCCCACGACAGGTCTTTCCCTGACTTCAAGTGGAATAACCCCCATTTGTATTACCCGGGGGACGAGTACGTGGACTGGGTCGGGCTTACGGGTTACAATAACGGTACCAGCTATGACTGGGACAGGTGGAGGGACTTCGGTCCCATATACAGCGGCATATACGACGAATACTCGGCGCTGTACCCGGACAAGCCCTTAATAATAACCGAGTTTGCCTCCAATGAGGTGGGCGGCGACAAGGCTGCCTGGATAAAGGATGCTTTTGAAAAATTGGCAGAAGATTTTCCGAGGATAAAAATAGCGGTATGGTTCAACCAGGTGGACGGAAGGTGGCAGTACCCGATATATTCATCGCCCGAAGCCAGGGCTGCCTTTATAAACGGGTTAAAACACCAGCGGTTCAACTTCAAAGCCATTCAGAAATAGCAGGCTGAAGAGCCTGCTATTTTTGTGGATTTCGGCCCGGGTGTACTTTTTCCTTTATGTCCCGGACAATATTGACGATATCCATATATGCCCTCCGGCTTCCCCAAAGGACTATGGGCCTTCCCGGCCAGATCAAGCGAAGCCTCCTGGAAAGAAATCCGCCAATTTTCATGGAAGCGTTGACTGCGGGGGAAACGTTTACGAATATCACATTGTTTTCATTTCCTGTAAGTATTACTGATAAATCGCCCAGTGCACGTATTATCAGGCTGCCGGAGAACTGCCGGCTGAGGGTGTATATATTATTGCCGTATTCGTCTATACCCCTATGTATAATACGACCATAGTGTTCCCTTGTGATATTGTCGTAGTATGGTATACTCAGTATTTCGCTGTTTGTAGCCACCCTGGTTTTTGGAAGCATGCCGAGGTGTATGGCGGAAGCTATAACCGATGAATGAGCACCCCCAACGCAGTGGTAAATTATGTGCATCCCTATACCTCCGGTTTATAGTCTACTTTTTAGGGTTTCCCCGAAATTATTAATTTATTATTTGCCCTTATGTGTTTTGTTTTGTTTGCGGGGTATGATATAATTAAACCGGAACTAGTAAAAAAAAAAGGGGAGATTGCCTATGATTTTCAGAAATTGTGCCGGCGGTGTGGTCTTCAACAAGGACAAGGTGCTTATCCTGAAAAACCACAAGAACGAGTGGGTACTGCCAAAGGGGGTAATCAGGAATGGAAGCATCTCGGTGGAGACAGCCAAGTCAAGGGTTAAGACGGAAGCAGGGGTTGAAGCGGAGGTCATATCGCCGGCGGGGGAAACAAGTTACGAATTCTATTCAATAAGCCGACAGAAGCCTGTTTGCAACCGTATTACCTGGTTCATTATGAGTGCGGAGGATGACCGTGCATCGGTAAACAAGGACGAGGGCTTCATTAATGGAGGCTTTTTTCCGATAGATGAGGCAATTGAAAAGATTACTTACAGCCAGGATAAATCTTTGGTGAGTTTGTCCTATAAAAAGTATAAAAGACTGTGCGGTGAGTGCGTTTAGCGAGGGATTATTTCGCTACCCGTTGGAGGTGGAGGAATAGTCTTATTTATTATATAGACAAAATTAAACGGACGATTCTTAACCGGTCGTTTTCATTGTTTGGAGCAGGAAAAACAGTGTTATTAAGGAGGTTGGTTTTTTGGACAATAAAGCCATGGACGAATTAGTTGGCAGAATGCTGGGCGAAAAAACCTGGGCGGTGGTAGGGGCGTCGGTAAACAGGCAAAAATTTGGCTATAAAGTACTCAAAAGACTTTTAGAGGAGGGCTATAAGGTCTACCCTGTAAACCCGGGCTACGAGGAAATTGAAGGAATAAAGTGCTACCCGGCACTGGGGGACCTGCCTGAATTGCCGGGAGCGGTAAGCGTCATAGTACCCCCTGCGGCGGGGCTTGCCCTGTTGGAAGAAGCAGCGGGGCTGGGCATTAAAAAGCTGTGGTTCCAGTCGGGGGCTGAAAGTGATGAAATAGTGGAAAAAGCAAAAAGACTGGGCCTTGAACTGGTTTATGACAGATGCGTTTTAATTGAACTGGAATGACGGGTTATTTTGGTTCTTTATAGAGAATCTCCATTATGCCCATAATAAAAAGAAAAGTTCCAAAAAGCTTCGACAAGACCTCCGTCGACAGTTTTACCGCAAGGCCGGAGCCAATGAATGCGCCTGCAAGGCCGGCAGGTATCAGCCTTAAGGAGTAGCCTATGTCCAGGTTATTTTTTCTATAGTGAATTACCAGGGCAATCACCGCAACGGGTATAAAGCTAATCAGGTTTATGCTTTGGGCGGTATGCTGTTTGCAGCCGGCAAACAGCGTAAGGGCTGGGATTAAAACCGCCCCTCCGCCAATACCCATTGCACCTATGACACCCGATAGAAGCCCTATTATTATAATAAGCAGTTAAAGCACCATCCTGACAGCGGCGATAATCATAAAGGCGCCGAATATTTTTCTTAAAACGGGGGCGGGAATCCTGTTGAGAATCCGGGCACCGATAAAGCTTCCTGCCACTCCCCCGGATACCACCTTCAGGGTGGTTGACCAGTCTATATAGCTGTTTTTGTAATATACCACGGTACTGAGTATTGTAAGGGGCAGAATAACCAGTATGGCTGTGGCATGGGCTTTATGCTCTTCAAGCCCCAGCAGGAAAACCATGCCGGGTACCAGGATTGTGCCGCCCCCCGAACCGAAAAGGCCGTTGCATATTCCTGTAACCAGCCCGATGGCGATTAGTTTGGCTGTCATTTGCCCCTCCTGTGCTATGGGTATCTTAATCTAATTTTTCCATACTTTAATAAAATATTCGCCGCATTTGGACGGGTTTACTAAACATAAAGCCTGTGCTAAAATATTTTGTGTATTACCAAGGGGTGAAAACATTATGGATACAAGTACCAGAATTGAAAAAACCGTTAAATGGCTCTCGGACAAGGTTAAAGAAACCGGGACCAACGGCCTTGTAGTGGGCGTTTCGGGAGGAGTGGATTCTGCCGTTGTAGCTTTCCTGGCAAAAAAAGCGATGCCGGATAATTCCTTGGGTGTAATACTGCCCTGCGGCAGCAGCGGGGAAGACATTGAGGACGCTTGGAAAGTGGTTGAGGCATGCGGCATCCAAGCCTTTGAAATAGATTTAACCGATATCCACCAAAACCTGGCCGAAAAAGCTCTTGAAAAGGCAGCAAGGATAAAAGAGGTCGGAAACAGCAGAAAAAAGATAGCATCGGCCAACCTGAAAGCAAGGCTTAGGATGAGCACGCTGTACACTGCAGCCAACGCTTTGAATTATCTTGTGTTGGGTACCGACAATGCCGCGGAAACTTATATCGGATACTTTACAAAGTACGGGGATGGCGGAGTGGACCTGCTGCCCATCAGGCATCTTAAAAAGAGGGATGTCAGGGAATGGGCAAAGGTTTTGGGGGTGCCGGAGTGCGTAATAAAAAAGGTACCAACAGCCGGACTTTGGGAGGGACAGACCGACGAAGAAGAAATGGGTACCACCTATGACATGGTGGACGACTTCCTGGAGGGCAAGGTTATACCGGAAAAGGACAGGAAGATTATTGAAAGGCTGCACCGGGTGTCCGATCATAAGAGGAACCTTCCTCCGGGTCCGCCGCAGGAGTGGTTTATTTGATAAAGAAAGGGGCAAAGGTTTATGGCAGGTCATTCAAAATGGGCTAATATACAACACAGGAAGAGCAGGCAGGACGCAAAAAAAGGCCAGATATTCACAAAGCTGGGCAGGGCAATTTCGGTTGCCGCCAAGGAGGGGGGCAGCGACCCTGCCGTCAACCCTGCTTTAAGGGATGCAATTGCCAAGGCCAAGGCGCAGAATATGCCCAATGACACGATAGAAAGGGCAATAAAAAGAGGGGCGGGAGAGCTGGGGAACGCCGATTATCAAAGGGTGATATATGAAGGCTACGGCCCCGGCGGTGTTGCAGTCATAGTGGAAGCCCTCACCGAAAACAGGAACAGGACGGCGGGGGATGTAAGGCACGCCTTTGACAAAAACGGAGGTAACCTGGGCACCACCGGCTGTGTTTCATACCTGTTTGAGAAGAAGGGCCAGATAATAATCGAAAAAACAGAGCAAATTGACGATGAACAGATAATGATGCTGGCCATTGATGCAGGAGCCCTGGACGTGGAGATTGAAGAGGAGGGCTATACAATAATAACATCGCCGGAGGACTTTGGCAGGGTTCTTGAGGCGGTGCAAAAAAGCGGCCTGGAACCGGTAGCGGCGGAAGTGGCAATGGTACCCAATACCACCGTCACGTTGGCCGACCCGGACGACATAAAATACATGAACCGGCTTATAGACATGCTGGAGGACAATGATGATATACAGAACGTATACAACAACTGGGACATGCCGGAGGAGTAACTATTTATGCTGTAGTATAACAGCGAGACTCTAATGTATAAAAAATCCGATTATCGGTGATAATCTCCGATTTTTGCCGGTTATTTCAAATTTCTGTGCATTACCTCTATATTTTTGACTGGACAATTTTTCGGCTTTATTATAACATTAAATGAAAGATGTATTACTAAATTCCTAATATTTTTTAAAGGAGGGAATTGTTTAATGCAACAGACAGAAAAGAAAGCTAGAGAAAACTGGGGCTCCAGGTTCGGTTTCCTGATGGCGGCAGCCGGCTCGGCGGTTGGTCTTGGAAACATATGGAGATTCCCCTACCTGACCGGTATGAACGGTGGTGGCGCATTCATAGTTATTTACTTGGGATGTATTCTTTTTGTTGGACTTAGTATTATGCTTGCCGAGTTTGCCGTAGGTAGGAAAACCGGTCTTGCAGCTGTTGGCGCATACAAAGCCCAAAACAGGAACTGGACCTTTGCAGGAGCGCTGGGAGTTTTAAGCGGATTCTTCATCATGGGTTTCTATCCGGTAGTTGGCGGATGGTCGTTAGCTTATATGGTGAAATCGGTTACCGGACTTCTGGCAGCTCCAGAGGCAATAGGAGACTACTTTGGAGCCTTTATAAGCGCCCCTGTCGAGCCGCTGGTGTGGATGGTTATTTACCTGGCAATTAATATATTTATAGTTGCCAAGGGGGTTGCCGGCGGTATAGAGGCGGCAGGCAAGATACTCATGCCCATGCTGTATGTACTGTTTATATTCCTAATATTCAGAAGCGTAAGCCTTCCGGGTGCCGGTGCAGGGCTGTCCTATATCTTCAAACCCGACTGGTCGGTGGTAACGGGGCAGACATTCCTGGCGGCACTGGGGCAGGCATTCTTCTCGCTGAGCCTTGGTATGGGCTGTATGATCACCTATGGAAGCTATCTGAATAAAAAGGAAAACCTTCCCAGCAACGCCCTGACGGTAGTTACAATGGATACCAGCGTGGCCCTAATGGCTGCTATTGCAATATTCCCAGCGCTGTTTGCGTTTGGCGTGGAGCCGGCGGCAGGCCCCGGTCTTGTATTCGTTGTTGTACCGCAGATATTCGCGCAGATGGGCGGTGTAGGAGTACTGTTCTCGGTAATATTCTTCCTGGCTCTTACAATCGCAGCACTTACCTCATCGGTATCCCTGCTTGAGGTTGTGGTGGCATACCTGATGGACGAAAAGGGAATGGAAAGAAAGAAAGCCACCTATATTACGTCGGCAATCATGTGCGTAATGTGCATTCTTTCCTCGCTGTCCATGGGAGCTCTGTCCGGTTTCACAATCTTTGGAGTTGGATTCTTCGATTTCTTCGATATACTCACCGACAAGATATTCCTGGCCATAGGCGGGATGCTGCTTGCGATCTTCGTCGGCTGGTTCATGAACAAAGAAGAACTCAAGCAAGAGGTTACAAACAATGGAGAGGTATCCTTCGGACTGTTTGAGGCATGGTATTTCATGGTAAAATACGTAATTCCCGTACTGATAGCGGTAGTAGCATATACGGGTATTACAGCAATAGCACAGAAGAGCCTGATGATCTTCGGCCTTCTGGTTATAGTGGTGCTTGCTATATTCTCCAAGAAACTATAAAGGTTTATTTTTCAGCAAAGGGCCCGGCCGAGAGGCGGGCCCTTTCGCTTGTATAAAATTATAATTTTTGGCAATAATACCTCTAGCAGTACCAGGGAGGTATTTTTTATGAAGGGTTTGCTTTCGCCAAAAAAAATGGCGATGGTGTGCACAGTGCTCCTGGCGGCAGCCTTTGTCATAGGCTACCTGGCTGTCAATGAGGAAAACCCGGACATGGTGCAAAGGCCGGAGGAAGAGGGAACAGCCAAGGGACAGGAAGAACAGCAAACCGATAATACGTACATGGATTACGTTCCGGAGCAGGTTTCCACTTTACAAACAAGGCTTTTATTGAAGACCTTATACAAGGAGTGCGGCCACATCGTAGTGGATAGGAAGGACATACCGGAACAACTGGCAGGCCTTGGGGAAGAAGAGCTGCTGGAGCATTACCCCGGCTGGGAAGTGGAAAAGTTTCAAGGCGATGAAATAATACTCTTCAGGCAGGTGGAGGGGGCGTGCCCGGGGCACTACGTTTTGCGAATGTTAAGCGGATATGTTGCAATATACATGACAGCCGAAAACGATGGAGAGACACTCGTTGAGGTTACCGATATTCCCGTTTCAATTCTGAGACTTAAGGACCAGCAGCGGTTAAGGGAGGGCATTTTGCTGGACAGCATGGAGGAGGTAGACCAATACCTGGAGGACCTCGGAAGCTGAAATGCTTGAGGCGGGATATGTGGGCCGGGATGGGTGAAATGAGATATGCGAAGTAGTAATTAGTATTGCTGCGAAGAACAGTTTTTACTGTTCTTTTTTACTTAGGATAAAAGGGATAGGCCATTTATTGTCGAATATATGTTTGGAGGTGGGATGATGTGAGGATAATAGGGATAGACCCGGGGATCGCGATCACCGGTTATGGTATAATAGATAAGCACGCAAATAATTTCAAACCAATTGCTTACGGCAAAGTAACCACCGAAGCCGGGCAGGATACTTGCAGGCGGTTGGTGAGCGTATATAACGACCTTACACGAATTTTTTCCGAATACAGGCCGCAGTGCGCCGCCGTCGAGGAACTGTTTTTCAACAAAAATGCCAAAACAGCGATGGTAATCGGGCAGGCAAGGGGGGTAGCAATACTTGCTGCCGCCAATGCCGGGCTGGAAATATTCGAATACACGCCGCTGCAGGTAAAACAGGCGGTGGTTGGATACGGCAGGGCCGAGAAAAGGCAGGTTCAGGCCATGGTAAGACTGCTTCTTAATCTTAATGAGATTCCCCAGCCGGATGACGTGGCGGACGCGTTGGCGGTGGCGCTGTGCCACGGCAGCTCGTGTAAAATGCAGCATATACTGGATAGGAGTTGAGGGCATGATTTCCTTTGTCAAGGGAAGGGTGGAAGACATAGGCCGGGACTTTGTAGAGATTGACGTAAACGGCGTAGGCTATAGAGTGTTTACGTCAAAGTCCACCCTTAACCGGTTAACGCCGGGGGAATTGGTAAAACTGCATACCCAAATGATTCTGAGGGAAGATTCAATGTCCCTGTTTGG
>JAAYEV010000067.1 GCA_012728565.1 Clostridiales bacterium | reverse complement strand
TCAGTCTTATGGTCCCGAACGGGATAATAGGGAAAACGGTGCGAATCCGTTGCAGCCCCCGCTACTGTAAGCGAAGACGAGCCCGAAACGCCACCGGGAACGGGAAGGCCGGGTATAGGATGAATCGCAAGCCAGGAGACCTGCCATAGGGCTTTGATGCTTGACCTTCGGAGGGAAGGTGCGGTATTTGTCATATCGCAGGACCTGCCCAAAAGAGCAGGTTTTTTAAGTTCCCTCCCCAAAAAACAATAAAAGGGATACGTCCGGCGCAGTGTGGAAACTATATGCCACAGGCGGGCGGAATGTACCCGATAAAAGGGGAGAATGCTATGAAAAACAAAAAAAAGTCAATGCTTTTACTTACCATTATTGCAGCAGCTGTACTGCTGACATCCTGTTACAATGCTGCGCCGCAGCCTTCGGAAAAGGAAGGGCAGCAGCCGGATGGCGGTAACAACGGCGACTTTCCCATGGAGATAACCGATTTCAAGGAAAGAAAAGTCACTATAGAAAAACGTCCCGAGAGAATAGTAACCCTCGCCCCGGGAATCACCGAAATACTTTTTGAACTGGGCCTGGGCGACAATGTGGTCGGGGTTACCGATTATGACGACTACCCGGAAGAGGTGTTTACAAAGCCCAAGGTGGGCGATTTCCAGGGACCCAACATGGAGGCCATAGCCGCCCAGGACCCGGACATAATATTTGCATCCACCCTTTCGGGCAAAAACAGCATGGATGCCCTGCAGAGGCTGGGAATACCGGTCCTCATGCTTGAAGCAAAGAGCATTGAGCAGATCTACAGTTCCATAGAGATTATAGGCAAACTCACCGGCAAGACCGCCGAAGGAGATGCCCTTATCAAGCACATGAAGGAAAGGATGGCCGATATCCAGCAGAGGGTATCAGTCTATCCCAGGAAGAAAGTTTTCTACATAGTTGATATAAACGGTAATTTCACCGCAGGGAGCGGTACGTTTATTGACTACCTGATAGACCTTGCCGGGGGTGAAAACATAGCCGCCGACAGCGAGGGCTGGGCCCAATACAGCATGGAAAGCATCGCAGAAAAGAATCCCGAGGTGATTATGGCCCCTCCCCATGCCGGGGATATTAAGGACGTTTACAGGCTGCCGGGCTACAGCGGAACCGACGCCGTTAAGAACAACAGGGTTTTCATGATAAGCGATGACAATATTATAAGCCGTACCTCCCACAGGATAGTACAGGGCCTTGAGGAAATAGCAAGATTCCTGCACCCCGAAGCCTTTTAGCGCATAGGCTGTGCCCCGCGGTTTTTGCACCCGCCCACCCTTGGCGGTTCACGGCACCCCTGCCGCGGCCGCAGCCTTTGGTACAGTGTTTACATCCTGTTTCGGCATAAAAAAGTTGGAGGCGAAAAAAGTTTGAAAAAAACGGCGGCTTTTGCGTTACTTGTAATACTGCTTATAATACTCACTGCTGCCGCCCTGGTGGTGGGCAGCGTAAAAATACCCCTGGAGGAGATAATATCCATAGCCAGGGGCGGCGGCGATGCAACCTACCGCAGGGTGCTGCTTGGCATAAGGATTCCCCGGATTATACAGGCCGCCGTGACGGGTATGGGCCTTTCGGTAAGCGGCGCCTTTTTGCAGGGGCTTTTAGGAAACCCCCTGGCGGACCCCTACATACTGGGCATATCCTCCGGGGCAGCCCTCGGCGCAGCGGTTTCGATTGTACTGGGATTGGGAATGCTGGGTACCCAGGCCATGGCCTTTGCCGCGGCCCTTGCCACCATATACCTGGTGGTCTCTCTTTCAAGGATTGGGCACGGCACCGGCGGGGCCACGCTGCTCCTTTCGGGGATAGCGGTAAGCACCTTTTTGTCGGCCATACTGTCCTTTGTAATGCTCAGAAGCCACCAGAAGCTGTCGGGTATAGTATTCTGGATGATGGGTGACTTTTCGCTGATCTCGTGGAATGAGGTTATTGTATCATCCCCCGCCATAATTGTAGGTACTCTTTTAATGTACCTTTATTCCAAGGAGCTAAACGCAATAATAATGGGCCGGGAGACCGCCGAGCACCTGGGAGTAAACACCCAAAGGGTGTTCGGGATAATACTGGCCTGCGGCTCCCTTGTAACCGCCGCTGCGGTGGCGGTTAGCGGAATAGTAGGTTTCGTGGGACTCATGGTACCCCATATTACCCGCATGTTTGTGGGGCCGGACAACAGGGTGCTGGTGCCCTTTTCAGCGTTAACCGGTGCCATATTCCTTGTGTTTGCCGACGCCCTGTCCCGGACGCTGATTCAGCCCGCCGAGATACCCATCGGAATAATAACCGCATTGTTCGGCGGCCCGTTTTTCCTGTATATACTAAGAACGAGCAAAACTATAAAATAAAGGACGATTGACCATGGAAGCAGTAAAAATAAGCGGTTTATGCTTTGATTACCCGGGAAAGCCGGTGCTTAGGGATATAAACTTGGCCCTGACCGCGGGCAGCTTTACCGCCGTGCTGGGGCCCAACGGCTGCGGTAAGACTACGCTTCTTAAGAACATATCGGGCTACCTGAAGCCGGTAAGCGGCCAGGTCACGGTATTGGGCACTCCTATTCAAAAGCTGACCCAAAAAGAAAGGGCGAAAATGATAGGGTATATTCCCCAAAACACTTCCCCGGGCTTTGGCTTCACCTGCCTGGATGTTGTGGGCATGGGCCGCCTTCCCTACCTGGGCCGCTTCCAGTGGGAGACTCGGGAAGACAGGGCGGCAGTTAAGGAAGCCATGGAACTGACCGGCACATGGGACCTTAGGGACAGGCTTTTCGGGCATATAAGCGGGGGCGAGATGCAGAGGGTGCTCATTGCCCGGGCGCTGGCACAGCAGCCCAAGGTTTTGCTTATGGATGAGCCTGTTTCCCACCTGGATATCAGATACCAGGTGGAGATTGTAAGCCTCGTTAAGCGGCTGTGCGATCAAATGGGAATCACGGCGGTTGCGGTACTGCATGATATAAACCTGGCAAGCCGGTACTGCGGCGAGATGGTGCTTGTAAAGGAAGGCAGGGTGGTATCAATCGGAAATGCGCCCGAGGTAATAACCGGAGAAAACATAAAGAACGTATTTGACATAGAAGTTGATATAATAATGCCCCACCGCCTGGTCATTCCCCACTAAAGGGACGGAGGGACAAGGGACAGGGACAAGGGACGGTTCTTTGTCCCTTTTTTATATTTCACGTACCACGTCTGGCGCCGGATATCCGCAGGAATTGCCCTGCCCTTGTAGAAGATATATAGTGTGAAATGGAAACCCGTAGGTGCCGGGGCAAAAGCAATTCCGACCGGCCAACCCAATATCGAAAGGAGCGCTAACATGCCAAGCACACAAAAGTCGGTAAGAGCAGCCGTCGTACAGGCCGCACCGGTAATAATGAACCGGGAGGCCACGGTGGAAAAGACCCTGACCCTTATTAAAGAAGCAGCCTCAAAGGGAGCGCGAATTATTGTTTTCCCCGAGGCTTTTATATCCGCCTACCCAAGGGGCCTTACCTTCGGAGCGGTTATAGGCAGCCGTCCCATGGAATCGCGGGAGGACTGGCTGCGCTATTACGAAAGCTCAATTGCCGTGCCCGGTGAAACAACAGAGATACTTGGCCAGGCTGCGGCGGAAGCAAAGGCTTTCCTTGTGATAGGCGTTATTGAAAAAGACGGCGGAACCCTGTACTGTACCTCCCTTTATTTCGGTCCCGACGGCAGGCTCCTTGCAAAGCACCGCAAGCTGAAGCCCACCGGACTGGAGCGCCTAGTTTGGGGCGAAGGGGACGGCAGCACCCTCGCGGTGGTAGACACCCCCTACGGCAAGCTGGGAGGCCTTATATGCTGGGAGAACTACATGCCCCTTGCCCGCACCGCCATGTACATGAAGGGGGTATCCATATATGTGGCCCCGACGGCGGACTCCAGGGACGAGTGGCAGTGCACCATGAGGCACATCGCACTTGAAGGAAGATGCTTTGTCCTGTCCTGCAACCAGTTTGTTACCAAGGACATGTACCCTAAGGACCTTATGTACTACAAGGACCTGGAATCCCAGCCTGAAATCATGTGCCGCGGGGGGAGCACCATAGTTGACCCCCTCGGTAAATACGTGGTGGAGCCGGTATACAACCGGGAGGAAATCCTGGTGGCCGACCTTGACCTTGATATGATAGTAAAAAGCCGCCTTGACTTTGACCCGGTAGGCCATTACTCGAGGCCGGACGTATTCGAGCTTATAATACACGAATAGTAATTCATTTCAACGGCATGGGACAAGGGGCAGAATTCTTAGCCCGCTTGTCCCTCTTTGCACTTTCCTGATAACTTTTCGGTTCACCCCTCAGGATTGACTCATCCGCTGCATTCCTCGTCGCGAATCTGTTCAGGCATCACCATTATTGACACATTACATATACTATTATACAAAAACACGGCGAGGTGGGATGATATGTCATTTAATGAATTAATCGTAAACGGCGGTTTTGAAACGGGTACCCTCGAACCATGGACTGCACTAAATACACTAATTACCGACCAATACAGCCACTCCGGTTTATTTGCCGCTCGCTTGGTAGGTGGAGCGTCCATTTCTTATTTATTTCAGTTTGTCCCCGTAAATCCGGGGCAGAGGTTTGAATTCCGGATATACCTGGCCAAAATTGGAATAGCGCCAAGCCCGCCGGTATCCATTTCAGTTGGATACTATAATGAAGCCAAAAACTTTCTTGGTTATGGATTCGTTACGAGCATCCAAAAGAATCTTCTTGCCGGCGCAGATGAAAACGATTGGCTGGAGGTCAATAAGGCAGTTGATCCGGCACCCGCCGGCAGCACCCAGGCACTTGTTTTCGTCAATAAACTGCCCCAATCCGGAAGCGCCGATATCATCGTCGACGATATTTCTTTACTGGAAACGCAAGACGTGACAATTGGAACAATTACAGATTATGCCTATATCTACAATAAGTCCGACCAAGTCGTTCATATTAATGAAAAGGTAAAGTTTGATTCCAACGGAATTATTTTAGGGGGCATCGGACACCTTGCAGGAGATGGAGATATTATTCTTTTAAAACCGGGAGACTATAAAATCAGTTTTTCTGTAGCGGGCGCAGATGCAAACCAGTTTGGCCTATTTCTAAACGATACCTTGGTTTCCGGTACTATTTACGGCTCCGGGAATACAAACCAGCAAAATACTGGCCAGGCCGTTATTTCTGTTAATGACCCCATTCCATCTGTTCTGAACCTACGCAACCATACATCAAATACACCCGTTGCTTTGCAGTCGGTACAGGGAGGAAATGAGGCAAATGTGACCGCATCAATTTCCATACAAAGGCTGCACGAACAAACAAGCACCGATGTGTCCACTTCCGAAGAGTTGTTGGCGGCACTGCAGGATGAAAACATAGACATCATAAACCTGGAGCCGGACTCTTACGATTTAAGCGGCAGTCCCGCCATAACCAGGATCAAAGCTGTCTGTCTTAAATCAATTGTTCCCGGCGCTGAAATTCAGTTCGCCGTAGACCAGGACCTGACTTTTATTATTCTGGGGAATTATGTTAGCCCTGCAGCCAATACTATATACAATATCACCCAAAAACTGTTTTTCCCAACTATTGACGACGCCTTGGCGTCAGCAGACCCTTTCGATGAAATACTATTGTTCCCCGGAACCTATACACAAACAACACAGATAAAAATTGATAAACCGCTAACCCTGCGAGGGTTGTCGTCAAATAATACTGTCATTGAATTTGATTCTTCCCTTATAGTCAGTCTTTCAATCGAATCCGATGATGTAACCATCAAAAACCTTCATATGATTGGCCCAACCATGCCCGCAGGTGACAACTGGCTTTTTCAAATTCCGTTAAAAGCGTTTCCTTCGGATTTTTACAATAACATTACAATCAGTGGCTGTATTATTGAAGGGGGCAGGAGAAACGGGTTTATATATGCCTCAAATCTGTCTATTGTCGGCTGCAAATTCATTCATACCGGCAATAGAAATTCACTTAATATAGTGGCAACCGAAGGATATGCCCTAATCTCCAGCAACATCTTTCAAGGAGGGGCCGAAAGCCTAGCCGCTATCACCTATGAAACGGGAGGCAACGAAATTACCAGCGGAACGATAGTCATCCGGGACAACGTAATGGAACGCCATTCACAGTTCGTTTTGTTCAATACATCTCTTTGGGGAGATATTGAACAACTGCTTGTACAAGGTAATAAGATCAATCACCGGGATCGCAGCGGTAATTCTATTATATTTCTGCCGATAGCAGACTTTAACCAGTTCAAATCTATCATTATCACAAAGAATACTATTGTAAATGAAAATGCCGAACGTCTTGGCGTCCTATTGGATTATCGGTTTGGGGGGGCTGCAGTGCCCAACTTTGAACAGATTAAGGTGCTGTTCAATTCCTTTGATGTGGTTAAGCCTTGGGGAGGCGCCGGTTTTACAGTGGACCCGAATTACCCAATTGGTTTTAGTGATATGGCCCCTGTTGCGCTGACTTTTGATGTGTTTGAAATGATCGGGAATACTGTTATTCATTAGAAACCAGGAATACACTGCTCCAATTCACCTGATTTTTTCGCTTTACCATGTTTTTGAGCATCTCAGTCGCAGTTTACCGGTGAAGCTGTAAGTTTTCGTTAAAAACATCAAAGAAGGGACAGAATTCACAAGCCGCCATTGGAGGAAAGATTAAACGGCGGCTTTTATTTACGGATAAAAACGCTAAGCATGGAATACCGGATCGTCCGGTCACAAATACTAGAACAAGACTGCTCTTGGGGTGATTACAATGAATCTTTTCGAAACAACCTACGGTCATATACTTAGCACCGTCCTTGGCATTGCCAATCCTGTAAAAAAAAGAATAATAAAGACCGAATGCGAGGTCCACAGGATTATCAATGTCCAGGCCCTAAACATTCTAAAGAACGACGGATACGCAGAGGAATATATATTCTTCAGCAGCTATATATCGGATATTGGAAAAGGGGCGGTGTGGGCGGACCAGGACTTTAAAAGTTCAAACCATTTTTATAACCCATACAGAAGAAAGGGGCTCTACGGCAGGAACAGCGCCATGGACCTGGGGGTGGATTATTACCATAGGTCCATAAAGCTGTGGAAGGAGGGACAGTTTAACCAATCGCTGTTTTATCTGGGTGCGGCCCTGCATATAATTCAGGATATGACAATTCCACAGCACGCCAACATACGCCTTTTGGACAACCACCGCCAGTACGAGACCTTCGTCAAGCGCACCTATCAGCATGTTGGGGACTTCCAGGCGGAAAGGGGTGCATACCTATTGGATACGGTAGAGGAATACATACGCTTCAACGCCCGTATAGCCCTCAAGGTCCATAAACGGTTTAAAAAGGTCACCGACGACGAGCGGCGCTACCACCTGGTGACCAAATGCGCCCTGCCCTTAGCGAAAAGAACCACCGCCGGGGCGATGGTCATGTTTTATGGCGATATTTTTTCAAAGCGGTAGATTACCTATATGAAGATTTCCTTATCAAAGGCTTTCCCGTCTTCGTACTCCACATGAATCACCATGCGTGAAAGGTCCTTGGAATCCACCACATAATCCAATCCATATGTCTTCCGGGAATCATGGATGTCCCGCACCTCCATAGCCTTTTCCGCAATAAGCCTGACGCCGTCAAAGAGTTTCACCGTGACCGACTGAAAACGGCTGCCGTTATGGGGTTCAACCAGTGATATATGGTACCTGTCATTGTTTATGTCGACATGTCCCACAATTGTTTCATATTTTATTTTTGCCAAATAGGCCACGTCAACGTATGCAATTTCGCTGCTCCTTGTAACTTCACCGGTTTTCATGCTTACATAATAGCTAATTGATTGGTAATCCGGTCCTACCGGTTTAACTTTATGTTCGGAGGTCACCGTCCCGCCCGCTGTCCTTTTACTCACACCAATTTCCCAGTAGGGCTCCACCCTTATCTCAAAGGGAATTTCCACTTCAAAGAAACCGTCACCTTTATTTTGGGCCGGAACTGTTTCGAACTCACCGTTCTCATTTTGGCGGTAATGAAATACTACCTCGGCACCTTCTACAAAATCCTTTATCTGCCAGTTTAGCACCGCCAGCCCCTTTTCGCCTTGAACCCGGGTTTTCCCGTCATCCACCCGTACCGGAGTAATCCAGCTTTGCTCCCTGGTAAACCGGTCCAGGCTACTATTTACGTTACCCGAAATGGAATTTATGCTGGACTGAAGGCTGTTATAGTTGAACCTTAGGTTTTGAACCTGGTTGATTAAATCTCCAACCTTCCATAGAAGGCTAATGTTGATAATCAATACTATGACCAATATAAAGAACAAACGCCTATCGGACTGCAATTGGATTCCCCCTTGTGTAGTAACTGACTAGTACCATTGTATCACGGACTATCAACCTATGCACTTCATGTTTTCATTTCCAAACTAATTTCCTGCCCCTTTGCCTGCCGTTCCCTTTTGCCTTTTTAGCTATTTTTTTATTGATATTTTAGCTAATTTAAATTATAATAATAGCTAATATGGGAAATGGTGGTGGTATTATGCGTGTTACTACGACCGATATACAAAACGCCTTTGGGAAATATCTTTCACTGGTAGAAAAGGAAGATATTATTATTACTAAGAACGGAAGAAGCGTGGCGAAACTAACCCGCTACAATGAACCTGACTTTTTCCTACTGCACGAGGAATCCTTAAAACACAAATCCACCAGGAAAATTAGCTATGAGGAATACATGGAACTGGTTGAATCCTCCGACCAAAGGTATGAGCTAATCGATGGTGAGGTTTACCTTTTGGCCTCACCAAGCTTTCAGCACCAGGTTGTAGTAAATGAAATTGCATGGCACTTTGGCAACTACTTCAGGGGAAAGCCCTGCCAATCGGTGACTGCTCCCTTGGACATAAGGCTGTACGGCTTTGCAACCAAGTTCGAGGAAGACCCAAACGTTGTCCAACCGGATATAGTGGTTATCTGTGACCGTGAAAAGGTCAATGAGGATGGCAGGTATGAGGGCATACCAACACTGGTTGTGGAAGTGCTGTCCCCATCCACCAAGAGCAAGGATATGGTAGCAAAGCTCAACGTATACATGAAAAGCGGCGTTTCGGAATACTGGATTGTGGACATAAAAAGTAAAGCAATCTTTAAATACTCCTTTTCCGAGAAAAGGGAAATTGAAGAGTTAACAATTCTTAAAGAAGAAGATACAATAAAATCTACCGCCTTCGAGGGCCTGGAGCTACCGCTAAAGGATATTTTCGCCGAAGTATAGCCTTTGCACCGCCGGAATAGGTGCTTTCACCCACTTTTTATAACGCCCCGGTATCATATGTACCGCAGCAGCAAACATTTTGCTAGAATACAGGCTTTTTCATGGCAAGGCTGGTTAAAAACCTGTCTGTATCAAATGAACCGTCAATGAACTCTACCGCCTTATTATCGGTATCCCGAAGCTCGGCGGAAATAATCATTTTGAAGTCAAGCTGCCTTTTTTCGTCAGCGACATACTCCCTGGTTTCCCTTAGTCCCCGGGCCGTATTTAAAAAGGTTTCTATGCTTTTTCGTGTAAGCCTTTTGTACTTTTTCTTCATCACTATTCGGCTGTCTGATATATAAAAAACCTTATACCCGTCCTCGATTCTTTCTCCCATAAATATATCCCGGTCTTCATACCCGCTGCCGCCGGGGCGGCCTTTACCTATGTATTTTACATGCCCTAACATATCCCGGTAGACGGATGCCAGCTCGTATTGAAGCTTTGAAGAGGCCTCCTCCATCTTTTTTTCTATCTCGCATAGGAATACATCCATACACTCCCTGGTAAAGAGTATCTCCAGAAGACACTGCCTGTTCCTATTAAAGTCATCGTCGTTCATAGG
>JAAYEV010000002.1 GCA_012728565.1 Clostridiales bacterium | reverse complement strand
TTCCATGCCCCGGCTGCTGCCCGGCGGCTTTAAAGTAACCACCGGGTCGGAGGTCATGTACATGGGCGGCCGGTTCACGCCCATGCTTTTTAAATCCTCCATGGACTGCTGGTCCCTTACGGTAATTACATTTACCCGGTTCAGTATCGCCCGTGTCAGGGCCCTGTTGGCCTTCTTGGTAATCGGGCCTATGCCCTGGCCGTAAACCATGGTTTTCTTGCCCAGTCGGGCGGCAATGTATATCAAGCCCAGGTAGTACCTAATGCTCTTCTCGCTGGTAACGTCCTGCAGCAGCCCCCCTCCGCCGCTTATGAATAAGTCGCAGTTTTTGATGGCCAGGTATATTTCGAAAAAGTTCTTCCTGTCCACCGCCGTTACCCCGTGCCGTGATTCGGTAAAGGACGGGTTGGCGGACAGAACCGTAATGTCGATGTCCTTTTCGGCGGACCTTAGGTTTTGGACAAGGGCTGCCAGTATGGACTCGTCCCCTATATTACCAAAGCCATAATACCCTGATATCAAAATTTTGTGCATTTTATGTCCTCCCGCGGGCCTTGAAAAACTTAATGATACCGCCCAGCAGCATTATACCCATAATGCCCAGCGCTATTCCAAAGCCCAGCCCGTAAACCGTCCTGTAGAAAGAAATATACAGCGGCGTTCTCAAATGGCTGAAGCTGTTGACCATCGAAACCTGGCCTATGGCCGCCGCAAGGCCCAGCGGCAGCAAAAGGTAGTCATACCCTGTCATTGCCGCTGCAGTCATTATTATTAGAGCCGGGTGCGCCACCAGGAACTCCTTGGTCCGGGGCCGTGCCGGCAGCGTTTGTTCCAGGAAGGTACGAAGCTGGGCCTCAAGGCCAAATATGGGCGCCCCGGCGGTATGGCCGGTCCTGCCCAGGTACACGTATCCCGCAACGGCAGCCAGCCCCAGCAGCAGCGCATATTTTACATAAATCGGCGTATCCAGCAGCGTTTTAAGTTCGTCGCCGATGTTTTGGTGCCGGTCCCTGTGATACCCGATTACCATGAAATAGGCAGCGGTAAATACAAGCAGCGGTATTATGTGGGCCAGCTTTACACCGCGGAAAATATCCATTTCAAGCAGGTAGCGGGTAGCACTCAGCATGGAAGCCACATGGGCTGCCCCTATAAGCGATATCGCTGAAGCCTTCAATAGCAGCAGCATGCTTGCTCCCGTTATGCCCTTCCAGTCCTTCCGCTCCCCATCGCGCAGCTTCCTTTTACAGTAATCCAGCACGTACAGCATTGACAGGGACGGGAACACAACGGCCGCTCCCAGCGCAAACGCCTTGTCGGCCAAGGACGGCGTCGCCAGCTGCAGCGCAAAACACCCCGCCATACCCAGCGCAAACAGCCCGTACAGATATTTTTTCCCAATATCAATCAGTTGATTAATAATCATGACGGCCCCCGCCACCGTACCCGACACCAGCACTAAAAGCCTAATCCGGCCAACCCCGTAGTCCTCCATGGGCACTACCGCACCAAGGTGGAACCCGCGCCGGGAAATAAGCCGGGAGAACTCCCCTATGTACTTCAGGTTGGTGTCAAAGTTGTCCTCGGGGTCCTTTTTTTCTTCAATTTTAGGTTTAAGGTATACAAGCCTTGCGTTTCTTTCGTCCACCGCCCTGAACCAGCGGTCCATTACTTCTTTTGGCGATACCTTGTCCGCCTCCGCCTCGTTAAGGCTGAATACCCGGGCCGCCCGGTAACCGGTCAGCTTAATAAGGTCGTCCAGCCCCAACTGTTCTATATGCTTAAGCTGTACCCATGTTTCTATCGGCCCAAGCACCACACCGGTTTTCTTAATCATGCGGGCGGTGGTCTCCAGCTCATCGGGATACCCGAGGGCCTGCTGACCGTCAAATATAATCGAAGTCACGGGGTAATCGGCAAGCTTTTCAAACAGGTCTTCTATGTAACCGGAAGTTATGCCCCTGTAGTTGTACGGGCGGGCAGCAATATTAAGGCCCAGCTCCCGCGCCAGTTCAAATTTTTCGTAATCAAACACCACCGCCAGTTCCTTCAGGTCTTCATACCTTCCGGATACCGACACGGCGTATATGCCGTCCTCCGACCAGTCATGAAAAGCCCTTCCCCTTGCTTTAAGCGGCTGCTTTATCCGCTCATAGGTGGAGGCGTCCCCGGCGAATATCACTACCGTGCCGGAGGGGTCCAAATCGGAACCCTTTATCTTGTCTGCCACATCGTTTAGCGGATGCCTCAACAGGTCCTGTTCCATAAGTTCCCACAGGTTCATAACCGATATAAGCCCGTCCGCCCTTAGTTTCTCCAGAGTTTCCTCCTTAATGGCAACCGAGGTTACCCCCGAAGCCTTAAGTT
The DNA here is from genome assembly GCA_012728565.1 of Clostridiales bacterium. Taxonomy (GTDB): domain Bacteria; phylum Bacillota; class Clostridia; order Ch29; family Ch29; genus JAAYEV01. The sequence goes on along the minus strand of JAAYEV010000002.1, from coordinate 25,526 downwards.
CAGCCAGCACATCTCTCATGGGCATACCCATGCTGTCTGCAAGTTCCTTGAATTCTTCGTAATCGGCCACCAGTTCCACCCTATAGTAGGGCTTTTCAACCTCGAACCTCTGGTACAGCGTAAACGCCGCCGCCGCCAGTGACAGAACAAGCACCGCCAGTAACAGTCTATCCGGTTTCATCAAAACACTCCTATGTACGTTGTTTTATTTGCAATATGTCTTTATTGTATATCATACCGTCCTTTTACCAAAAATATACAATCAGTTCCCGCCTTTACGCCCCTTCCGTCGGTCCTCGGTACAAGAAGCAGGTGATTGTCGGGTATTACCTGACCCTGGCCTATGTCCCTGCCGCCGGTCAGGTCGGCCAGCCCGCCCAACTGGCTTTGTATCGCGGTAGCCTTTCCGCCCCTCAGTATTACCTCGGTCCCGGCATAACCGGTCAGCGTCTTCCCGGCGGGCACGTTGACCACTTCAAAGACCGACGCTGTACCCCCAGGCTGGGCGCCCCCGGGACTGCTTTCCATCGCGGTAATCCTATCGCCCATCTGCTGGAGGAGGGAACTTAACTCCCCTATTCTCTGTTCGAAATAGTACTTCAATTGTTCATTACGCTGTTCAACATAGCTTTGGGTAACCAGCGGGTCCTGCTGCGAGCCCGGTGCGAAATCCCCCGCCATTACTATTCTTCCCGCCGCCAGCATCACCAAAACCAGTACAATCGCGTATAGGTAAAGTTTGCTTTGCTTTATCCGCTGAAGCATTTAATATCCCTCCCTTAGTGGTATGGGGACACGCAGTTCCACGTAATGCCCCCGATTGATGAACCCTTTAGTAAATTCTATAAGGCTGTAGGAAATCCTGTCTTTGTATGTAAAATATTTGCCGTTGAAATACTTTCCAGAATTCTCACATTCTTGACACCTGTATACAATGTTGTTACTATGGGAGTAACACCGCAGCCGCACAGGCTTGGGGAGGATGTGTACATTATGGAGTACAAGTTCCTTCTGGAAGCTATACTGGAAAACCTGGACGAGGGTATCCTGGTGGTGGATACCAACGCCAACGTAACCTTTTTCAACGAACCCGCCACCGATATATCAGGCATTACTCCCGACAAGGCCATAGGCAAAAACATACTGGAAATATTCCCCGACCTTACACCCGAGACCAGCACCTTTTACCGGGTTCTTAAGACTAGAAAGCCGGTTATTGACCATGTTCAAACCTATATGAACCACCGCGGCAGAATTGTCTCCACCGTTACCTCCACCCTTCCGCTTGTAAAGGACGGCGAACTGGTGGGAGCCCTTGAAATATACAGGGACTTGACGGTGGTAAAAGAGATGGCAGATAAAATATACAATCTGCAAAAAGAGTTGTACAAAAAATCCGGCCGGCTTACGAATTATCAGGGAAACGGAACCATATATACCTTCGACGATATTATAGGTCAAAGTCCGGTGATGAGGGACCTGAAGGCCAGGGCACAAAAGGTGGCCCAAAGCAAGTCACCGGTACTGGTTTACGGCGAAACCGGTACCGGCAAGGAATTGGTGGTGCAGGCCATTCACAATGCAAACCCCGCGAGGAAGAAAATGCCCTTTATTGCTCAAAACTGTGCGGCCATACCGCATACACTGCTGGAGGGGATTCTTTTCGGTACCTCGGCGGGCAGTTTTACCGGGGCCAAGGATAAGCCGGGCCTTTTTGAGCTGGCGGACGGCGGCACGCTGTTCCTTGACGAAATTGACTCCATGGACCTGGAACTGCAGGCAAAACTGCTGCGGGTGCTGCAGGACGGCATGATAAGAAGGCTGGGCGGTTCAAAAACGTTAAGGGTGAATGTCAGGGTTATGGCGTCCTGCGGAAGGGACCCCCTGGAAGCGGTACGGGAAAACGCCCTAAGAAAGGACCTGTACTACAGGCTTAACGTAATAAGCCTTTATGTACCCCCATTAAGGGAAAGAAAAGAAGATATCCCGCTGCTTACCGATCATTTTATCCGGGCTTATAACAGGGAACTGGGCAAAAGCGTAACCAGCGTGTCCCCCGGGGCGGCCAAGCTGCTTAAGCAGTATGACTGGCCGGGCAATGTCAGGGAGCTCAAATATACCATAGAAGGCATTATGAATTTTATTGAGGGGGATACAATAGACGCCGCGGCGCTGCCGTCGCATATTTCCCATGCCAAGGCAGCGCTGCAAGAAAAGCCGGACCAGGATATTCCGCCGCTGCAAAGGGCCGTTGACAGTTATGAGAAGGAATTAATAAAAAGGGCGGTGGTCAAGGCCAACGGCAATTATGCAAAGGCCGCTCGGCTGCTGCAGGTTCCCCGCCAAACGCTGCACAATAAAATAAAAAAACACGGAATATCATGGAAGGCATTTATAGAATAGCAGCCCATAGGAATTGTAACCTGCATCAAAAGACGATGGTATCGAAATATGTAATAAGAGACATATCTATTTATATACAATCTCACTTCATGTATTTTATTATTGTCGATATAACCCCTTCTATCTTCTCCCTTGCCTTGTCATCCTTTATTTCCCGGAACAGGCAGTCCACCGAGTGCTCTTCAAGTATCAACAATCCTGTCTTTTCGATGGATGATTTAACCGCCGCAATCTGGAGCAGAACCTCTTCGCAGGTCTTTCCTTCCTCTATCATCCTTTCGATACCGGTAATGTGCCCTTTAATGGTCTTTAACCGGTTAAGCACCTCATCACGAACCAGACTCTTCTCCATTATTTCCGCCCCCGGTACTATTATACCGCCGGCCTGCCTCCTTTACTGTTTTTTCGGTGCTGTACCACCCGTCAAGCAAAAAAACAAAAGCCCAGGTCAAAAACCCGCAGCTCCGTGTTTTAAAAATCTATCAGTCCGAAACTTATTTTTATGGCCTCGTTTACCTTCTCCATCATATCGTCGTCAAAGTGTCCAATTTTTTCCCTTAAACGTTTCTTGTCTATGGTCCTCACCTGCTCCAGCAGCACCACCGAGTCCTTGTTAAGGCCGTAATCGGCAGCGTTTATCTCCACGTGGGTAGGGAGCTTTGCCTTGTTTATCTGGGATGTAATGGCAGATACTATAGTGGTGGGGCTGTACTTGTTACCGACATCGTTCTGTATCACCAACACCGGTCGAATACCGCCCTGTTCGGAACCGACTACGGGGCTGAGGTCAGCATAATAAATATCTCCCCTCTTTATCTGCACATTATTCACCCTCCGCATGCCTGCTTTCAAAGCTGCCAAAGGAAATGCCGTCTTCCATTAAATTCTGTTCGGCCAGTGCAAGGTTAAGAGCCGCCATCTCCATATAGCCTTTTTTCAACTGCTCCCTGATCTCCATTTTTTGTCTTTCCCTGATGTACAGTTTCATTGCTTCCCTGATGAACTCGCTCCTGTTTTTCTTCTCTAGGCTTACTATGGAATCCACCTCTTTCAAAAGGCTGTCGGGAAGGCTGACAATTATCCTCTTCGATTCCGACACACTAGCACCTCCTAGAATATCGGCGTCCGCAGGCCGTCACGATGGCCCGAGGGCCGTGCAGGTCAGTAATATAAGCAAAATATATACACCATTATATACTATTCAATATAAGTGTGTCAATATAACCACTTTTTTATGCATTTACCTGCCTACGCCAACTTTTATTTTTTGTACCTTTCCGTCTTTTATATACACCCTGGGCACCCGTTTGCCAATCATGCAAACTATTTCATAGTTGATGGTTCCAAGGAGGCTCGCCAATTCTTCCGCCGTGATTGTTTCCTCTCCCTGACGACCCATCAGCACCACCTCATCCCCTACCTTCACGCCCTCAATACCGGTCACATCTATCATGCACTGGTCCATGCATATATTCCCCGCCAGCGGCGCCCTGGTCCCGTGCACCAATACGCTTGCCTTGCCGCTCAAAAGGCGGGTATACCCGTCGGCATATCCAATGGGAAGGGTGGCTATAACCCTTTCCCCGGCGGAAATGTATTTCCTTCCATATCCCACACTGGTACCGGATGGAACCGTTTTTACATGGGATATGACCGTTTTTAAGGCTGCCAGCGGTTTAAGCGAAAGCTTTCCTTTTTCCACTTCGTCGGACGGGTATAGGCCATACAGGATGACCCCCGGCCTCACCATGTCCAAGTGCGTTTCGGGCAGGTCAATGCTGGCGGCGCTGTTGCCCGCATGGCGAAGCGGAATGTCAATGCCCCTCTCCTTAAGGGCGTTGACAAACCCGGTAAACTTTTTAAACTGTTCCCTTGTATAGGTTTTGTCCTTTTCATCCGCAACCGAAAAATGGGTAAATATCCCTTCAATTTTTATCCCCGGCAGTGCATATATATTCGATACCATATCCAGCGAATCCTGCCCAGGAATCATGCCAATTCGTCCCATACCGGTATCCAATTTAAGGTGCACCTTAACGCTGGACCCATTTTTGGAGGCCAGTTCCGAAAGCCTTAACGCATCCTGGTAATTATACAGGGTTGGAGTTATCCGGTGCTCCAGCACCTTGTCAAACAACTGGGGCGGAGTGTATCCCAATACCAGTATGGGTACGTCAATACCCTCCTGTCTAAGGGCTATCCCTTCATCCAGCACTGCAACCCCCAGCCGCTGCACCCCTTCCTCCAAAAGAACCCGGGATATTTCCACGGCTCCGTGTCCATACCCGTCCGCCTTCACAATACCCATTATAGACGCTGGGGCTTTAATATTATTCTTTATTTGTCTTATGTTATATGCAAGGTTGTCAAGGTTTACTTCCATCCAAACAGGCCTTATCCCGTTTATCATTTTACTTTCCTCCTTGACTATTTAATATTCCTTGCTATATCGGCAAGGGTCCTCCTGGTTAGATTGCCCACAAGCTGAACCCTTATATTGCCCTCGGTCCACGAAATCTTCCTTACATCCTGCCTCTCGGAATAGAATGCCGGTTTATCGTCCAGGTATATTAATTCACCGCTTTGAAATAAATCTCCTTCCCCTCTGCCCATCATTTTTTGTAAAAGGACGAGGTTTTTATCGTCGCTGCTGTATGCAGCAATCAAAGCCTTTTTGCCGCCGTTTTCCACCACCTGTATAACTTCGTTGGTAAACCCCTCAGGCAAGTAATACATCCACAGCGGCGAGAAGTCAAGGTACTCCCCGGCCTCCTCAATGGAGCCGAAAAACATGCCGGAAGGGTCCCAGTCTTCGTAAAACATGCTGATGCCTATCTTATCCTTGTCAAAAAAATCATCGTCCAGCTTTGGGTTGAACTGGAAGTCGGAAAAGTCCACCCTGGCGGTGACTTCCCCCTTTATATCGTACATTTCCAGCCTTAGGGGACGGAGGTCCTTCCTGTTTACAAACAGTCTTTGAACCGACCGGTACTTGCTGTTTCCCGGGACTGGCAGTTCAATCACCAGCACCTCCGCTTTATCCAGCTGTCCGAAGCTGCATCTAATATCTTCGGTCTCCAGCATGTCCCTTAGAAAGAACCCCAAGAACAGGTTTTCGTCCGTCTCGGAATCCGCGTTTTCCAGCAGCACTACCTGGTCTATGTATGGGTAGTAAACCCAAATCCTGCTGCCGTCAAATACCGTGGTTTTGCCCTGCATTACCGCGGGCTCCAGCACCTCCAGCCGATACATACCGGGTACGCGGAACCACTGTTTGATTTTGAATTGCCCCGGCTGCTTGTTGCCCTTTACGTATATGTCCGCCGTACAGCTGTAGGACTCAAGCCCCACCAACTTCTCATGGACGGCTTTGTACACCCTTTCCTCGGAGTAACGGCTGCAGCCCTGGCCAAGCAGCACCAGCACCAATAATACTGCCCCCACCCTCCAATTCATAAAACAACCTACCTCCAAAGGTTTAACCCCTTAAGCTTCCGGGAAGCGCCGGTCCCAACGATACTATCCCTCGGTGGTCAATTTAACAGCCGGCGGTATGTACTCCGCCAGTTCCGAGGCGGTCAGCCCGTACATGCCCCTTTCCCCGGCCAGCAGGTCCGCAGCCCTGCCGTGGATGTACACCGCGACGCAGGCAGCCTTCGCCGGCTCAAAACCCTGGGCTATGAAGGACGCAGTCATTCCCGCCAGTACATCCCCCATTCCCCCCGAGGCCATCCCGGGATTCCCGGTTGTGTTTATATATATATTCCCGTTGGCTTCAGCTATTACACTGTTTGCGCCTTTTAAGACGGTTACGGTGCCCCATTCCTTTGAAAAGGCGGCAGCAGCTTTAATCCTGTCGGCCTGAATTTCATCGATACTTTGACCGGCCAGCCTTGCCATCTCGCCGGGGTGGGGAGTCACCACCACCGGAACCGACACCTTTTTGAGCAGTTCCCTTTGGCCGGTGAGGCAGTTCAGTGCATCGGCGTCCAGTACCAGCGGACATCGTGCATTGGAGAGCACAAACTCAAGAAAGTCCACCCTGCCGTCGTCAACACCCATACCCGGTCCCAGGACCACCGCGGACGCCCAGTCAAGGAGCGACGCAAGTCTTTCCCTGGTATTATCATCAAGCTGCAGTACTGTCCCTTCGCCCAGCGACACCGACATGGCCTCGGTCACATTGTTTTCTATTACATAGTTCAACGCCCCCGGCAGTGCCGCCTTTACAAGACCGGCTCCCGATTTGAGGCAGCCGAGCAGTGCCAGCACAACAGCGCCGGTCATGCCCTCGCTTCCGCCTATAACCGCCGCCCGCCCGCAGCTGCCCTTGTGGGCGTCCGGCTTTCTTCCCGGAAACAGTCCGGCTATGTATTCCTCGGTCAGCATAACCATTCCCGGGCCCATTCCCGCGGTTATGGCACCGGGTATCGAAATATCGGCTACAACAAGTCGCCCTACGTATTCCGCCCCCGGGTACTGCAGAAGCCCCGCTTTGGGATACCCGAAGGTGACGGTAACAGAGGCGTGCACGCATTCACCGCAAATACGGCCGGTTTCCCCGTCAATCCCGGAGGGTATATCCGCCGATACAACGGTACACCCGCTGCCATTAACCGCCCTTATTAATTCCAGCGGTACACCCCTTAGCTCCCCCTTAAGCCCGGTACCAAATATGCCGTCCACCACCACATGGCCCCAGCCAAGGGCTTCCTTTACTGCTTCCAGTCCGGCAACCCCGGATACCTCAACCACCGGTATGCCCATTCTATCCAGGATGCCGGCGTTTACTCCGGCATCGCCCGCCATCCCGCTTGATGCCCCCACCAGGAACACCCGAATGGGTACGCCTTTGTTGAACAGGTGCCGAGCCGCCACCAATACGTCACCGCCATTATTTCCCTTGCCGGCGATCAGCACCACGCGGTTTTTCCCGTCCCCCGGCAGCTTCAAAACTTCATCGGCAAGCCTTATTCCCGCGTTCTCCATAAGCACAATTCCCGGTATGCCGTACTCCTCCATCGCCTTCCTGTCAATTTCCTTCATCTGCTTGGGTGTTACGACTCTCATGCCTCTCACCTCCTATTGCTACCGCCTGGGCAACGGCGTAGTCCCTGCCGTGGGATATCGAAACAAGTATTCTTTCTATGCCCTTATCCTCGCACAGGCGCCTTGCGCCGCCCCGCAGCTCAACTTCCGGTTTTCCCAGGGAGTCCCTTAGAATGATTACATCCTTCCATCCAAAGGCTGTAAAACCGGTGCCCATCGCCTTAACCACCGCCTCCTTTGCGGCAAAGCTCCCTGCAATGGAGGAGACGGCCATGCCCTTCCGGGTAAAATAATCCGTCTCCTCCCGGCTAAACAGCCGGTCCACAAAGCCCCTGTGCCTTTCCACAGCCCTTTTAACCCTATCCATTTCAATAATGTCTATGCCAATACCTATTATCATTCCCTCACCCCGTTTCCTATGCCTTGGTATATTATTTTCTATGGCAAACATATAATTCCTGTAACAGGAGCCTTAAAAAGCTGTGGCGCATCCGGAAACCTCCCTCCGCCGTCCAAGGCATACCGTTCCAGCTATGAACATATAAATACTTATCGGGGTTATTCAATGTCTTGAGGTGATTCTTGTGAACGCTGAACAGGCGGTACAAAGTTTGATGGAACAAATAAAACAGCGGGCGGAATCCGCCAACCTGTCAAAGGTAACAGAAGTCCGTCTAAGGCTGGGATGCTGGGAAAATATGAACGAAAAAGACTTGACCGCCGCCTTTGACCGGCTCAAAGGTGACGGCCTTCTTGGCGACGCCCGACTGCTGGTGGACAGGAAAAAACCGCTGGCAAGGTGCAGGTACTGCGACAGTCTTTTTGAAGTGGTTTATTTTAAAAGCCGCTGCAAGCACTGCGGCAGTAATTACATGGAATTCATCGGCGAGCACGGCATTGTCCTGGAAGGAATTGATGGTATTGAATAATTACCAATTTAACGAGAAAAAATAATATCGGCGTTTACAACAACAGACGAAAGGGGAGTAGTTATGGCTAAGCTTAACGAGCTGGAACTTCAAAACTTAAGGGAACTGATTTCTGCGCACCAGACCGAAAGTGCCAAGCTTAGAACCTACGCGCAGCAGTGCAACGACCCACAGATTAAGCAAATGTTCGAACAGGGAGCCAATTCCGCCGACAGCACCACCCAAAAATTAATTTCATTCTTAAGATAAGGAGGCACGGATATGCAGGAAAAAGACATGGTAAGCGACGTTCTTAGTTCGCTCAAATCAAGCCTTACCAATTACGGCAGGGTTATCGGTGAATGCGAAGACCAGGAACTGAGACAGACAATCCAGCAGATAAGAAACCAGTGCGAGCATTATCACTACCAGATGTTTAAGGTCGCGGAGCAAAAGAACTATTACAAGCCGGCGCAGAAGGCAAGCGACCACCAGATCCAACAGCTTAGGTCGGAGCTAACCCAGGGCAATACAGGAAACATGGGCGGCACCGGCGGAATCTTCAGGAACATGTAGGCATGCCAAGGCCCGCTTATCCAGCGGGCCTTAAATTACGAAGGGGCATTTTGTTCCTTTCGCTGCCGGGACGCCTGGGAAACCTGCACCATTAATACTCCCCCCAGTATAACCACCATTGAAATTATCGTATGGTATGTGATGGGCTCGCCCAGCACCAGGAACCCAAGGGTAACCGCCACCAGTGGATTGACATAGGCATAGGTCCCCGCCCTTGACGACGGCCATTTCCCAAGCACGTATATATAGCAGCTGTAAGCCAGTATTGAGCCGAATATTATCAAATAGGCCATTGCCGCCATGCTTTTTACCGTAAACCTTACCCTGGACGCCTCGCCCAACAGCAGCCCTGCGGTGGTCAATCCTACGCCTCCGGCCAGCATTTGTATGCCTATATGGGTTACTACCGACCCCGCCGCCTTAAACCTTTTTGAATACACCGACCCGGATGACCAGAAAAAGGCTGCCAAGATGACCAGGATACTACCGAATATGTCTATTGAACCGGTACCCGAGGCGGACATGACCAGGAAGCCAACCCCGCCGAACCCAATCAACAGGCCCGCCCAGCCCTTTATACCGAGAGTGTTTTCCTTAAACACAATGGTTTCAATAAGTGCCATCATGAGGGGGCTGGAAGCCACCATCAGCGAGGCAACTCCCGAGTGTACCCACTGCTCGGCCCAGCTTATCAGTCCCATGCTCCCGCATAATAACAAAAACCCTACCGTTGCCAGCCTTCTTATATCGATACTGCTTTTGGGAAACTCAAGTCCCTTCACCCGCGCATACATAAGTATAATTGAACCCGCCACAAGGTTTCGGATGCCGGAGAACAGCTCCGGCGGGAAATCGCTGACCCCTATCCGTATGCCGAGATAGGTTGACCCCCAGACTATGCACACCACGATGTAGGCCGCAACCACCTTAATTTCTTCCCTATCCGACAAAAAACGCATCCCCCCTGCACTCCCTTTCGCTTATACTCTGCTCCTTTTATCAAACATGTCGGCTAGGAACGATACTATTGCAAGGACTATAGCCAGATATAGCCATTTGTCGTAGCTCTGTACCGGGCAGGCGTTGGCAGGCAGGGTTCTTTTTATGATATATACGTTTGCCAGCACGTATGACCCCACCACGGCCGCCGCCGCAAGGCTTAAATCGCTCAGGTTCAGGTACTTCCTTAATCTCATTATTATCCTCCTCTTCCTTCCGAGCATGCTACATAATATTCATTATTATTTAATACTGTGTCGAGAGCATATAATCAGATTATACACCAAACCTCAGCGACAATACAATATGAATCGTCCCCGCACGGCAATGTCCGGCTATCGCACCATTTGAACAGGGCCGGTAGTATTAATGACACTCTCACGCCCTTTCCATGAACACCCTGCTGCCCCTTCCGTCCACCGACGGGGGTTCCACAATAAGCCGGCGTGCTATGCGGTTTTTGAGTTCCGGCACATGGCTTATCACACCAATAATGCGTTCCTTGCAGCTGAGCCTTTCAAGGGCATCCACAACTATGTCCAGCAGGCCGCTGTCCAGCGTACCAAAGCCCTCGTCAAGGAAAAAGAACTCCAGCGGGCTCTGCCCTTTGAGCTGTATCTGCTTGGACAGCGCAAGGGCCAGCGAAAGGGAAGTAAGGAATGTCTCTCCCCCCGACAGCGTGGACACCGCCCTGCATACTCCCCCGTTGGCATTGTCCCTGACCACGAAACCCTGGCCGGTATCCAGTTCCAGTGAATACCTGTACCTTGTAAGCATAGCCAGGGTCTGGGAGGCCTCCCGGGCAATATACCGCAGCCTTTCCTCCGAAATATATTCCACAAAGCTGTTGCCCCTTAGAAGCCTTTGAATCTGTGTCAGCATGTCCCGCTTCCTTTCCAGTTCCCGATACTTGTTGGAAAGGTCCTTCCACCTGGCATGGTTATCCTTCATCCGGCTGAAATTCACCCTTGCCTCCTGGTACAGTGAAATACCCTCTTCCTTCTGATGTTTCCTTGTACTGTACTCTTCATTGATCCTGCTCCAGTCCTCCTCCGAAAGGGACCGCCCCTTGAGCTTTCTTTGGCACACTTTTTTCTGGGCCTTTACCTCTTTAAGCTGTTCATCATACCCCTGTATCTCGTCGGCCAGGGCTTGAAGGTCCTCCTCTGGAAGAAGGAAACCCACGGCCTGTTCTATGCTTTCAAAACCCCTTTCCCTAAGGCTTTGCCCGAGCTGCTGCTCTTCGGCATCCAGGCTTTGCTTGTATATGCGCTGTTGGTTTTCAAGGGAGCTTTTGTGCTGACAAGCCTCGTTGTGTTTTTTGTCCAATGCCTTGACGCTGTCCTGAAGGTCCTTTTCCTGCCGCTCCAATTCCTTAAGCCGGTAGTCCACCGCTTGCAGGGCGGTTTTTACATCCTTGCCCCCGGTAAGAACGGCCAGCCGGCTGCTCTCCTTGTCCCTGCGTTCCTTAAGACCCCTGCCCTCGGCTTCAATAACCGACAGCCGGCTATTGACGCTGTGTCTCTCCGCTGTAAGCTTTTCAAGGATATCCCTCAGTTCCCCGGCCTTATGCTGCAGCTTTTCCTGTTCCTGCTGCAGGCCTTGGGCGCGCCGGTCCTTGTCCTCGATGGCCTCCATTTCGCTGCGAGCGCTTTGTATTCCAAACCGCCGCAGGAACGCTGCGTGTTCTTTTCTTTTTTCCTCCAGCGCTGTAGAAAGCTTATGAAGCGCCTGGGTCATACCTTCCAAGCCCTGCCTGTTTACCTCCAGTTCCGCCTTTTTGCTGTTATGCTTTACCGTAACATCCGAATAGTCCTGCGACAGGGCCAGCACGCTGTCCCTGGCCTTTGCACAGGCATTTTCCCATCCTTCAATGGCTTTCAGCCTGCTGTCGTTTTGTGCGGCCAGAACGGCCAGTTGCCGCTCAAGGCCTTTTATATCAAGGGACTGCATGACCGCCGGCAGTCCGGCAATAAGAGCCCGATGCTTTTCCCTGGCCGCGTCCAGTTCTTCCGAAACCTGCCCCCGCTGGGCAAGGATACCCTTAAGCTGTTCCTCCAGCACCAGGCAGACGCCTTCGGCGTCCCGATACCGCCGTTGGGCGGCTTCAAGCCTTTCCTGGCATTCTTCAAGCCAGCGCTCTATGTCCCGCACCTCTTCCCCCTCCGGCTGCAGTGCCGGTGCCGGGTGATGGGTTGAACCGCAAACGGGACAGGCTTCATTTTCCTTAAGGCCCTTTGCAAGGATAAAAGCTGCTCTCCTTTCATACATAAGCCTTAGGGATTCCAGTTCCCGCCTTTTTGTATCAACGTCCCGCCGCAGGGCCTCGCTCTGCGCTTTGGCCTCTGCCAGTTCCTCCTGCTTTTCTTCCGCCCTAAGGTCCAGGTCGCCGAGTTTTTGTTCAAGGGTGCCGACCTCCTCCACCGCGGCCTCCAGGGCTTGGAATCCAAGCTGCAGCCTGTGGAGCTCGTCAATATCCTTCTTAAGGTCCTCCCTCCGGTAAGGCCGGCTGCCTTCCAATTCCTCCAGGCGGGCCTTTTCGGTCTCCAGCCTTTCTTTGGCTTGCTGCCTTGACTCGGCTGTTTTCTCCAGTTCCCTCTCCAGGTCGGCAATGTCCGCCTTGGCCTTTTCGTGTTTTTCTGCCTGCCGGCGCAGTTCCTCCTCCAGCCTTCCCAGTTCCTCTTCCAGCCGCACCCCCATACCCATTTCCCTTCTGTATTCCGGCGCCACCATCAGGGCCTCGCTTTGGGACTTTATTTCAATAAGGGTTTCTTCCGTTCGGGCAAGCTGTTCTTTTGCGGTATTTATCTGCTGCTCCTTCTCCTTTGACAGCCTTTCCAGTTCACTGTACTTGCTTCGAAGGTCCTTCAGCCGCTTGTCAATATCGCCAATTTCATTCTCCAAGGCCAGGGCGTCCTTTAACCTGGACTTTTGCTCGTAAAGAACCGGTATCTCCTTTTCCGCCTCCTGTTTCTTCAACGTGTACAGCTCGGTTACTCTGCGCCGGTCCTCTTCCAACAGCAGCAGCTTATTGTTTATATCCTCCAGTTGGACAATAGTATCGGTAAGGCTGCCCTTAAGTTCATTATACTTTCCTATTGCCCCTTCCAGTTCCCCGGCCTTTACCGCCATCCGGTGCAGCCTGCGTTTTTCTTCCATCTCCGGCCCCCGGGACAATAGGGTCTTCTCTTCCCGTGCTATAGCCTGCAGCTCAGCCTGCAGTTCCCATACTTCCCTGGCAGCACCCAGTTCCTTTTCGATAAGCTGCAATTCCCTATCCGCTTTATCCTTAAATGCCGCTGCCTCTTTAAGGCGCCTCTCGGCGGCTTGGAGGGCCTCCGCTGAAGCATCCCCAAGGGAGGAAATGGCCCCTTCAACGTTTTTCAGTTGTTTTTCAACAAAGTTAAGTCGTGTTGACAGCTTTTCAGTAAGCCGCTGCCCGTATTCTTCCAGGTAAAAAATCCTCTCCAGCATTTTCCTTCTATCCGCCCCATCCAGCATCAGGAACTCCTGGAACTTATTCTGGGGAAGCACCACCGACCGGGTAAAGTCTTCCGAGTTAAGCCCTATCAGGTCCTGGACCTTGCTGTTGACATCCCCCAGCTTGTCGGCAATGACTATATCCCCTTCCTTGGCCATCTCGTAAAGCCTTGACAGCCTGTTCTCCGCCGATACGTCCGAGCCCTTTCTTCGCCTGTAGACCCGGTCAACCCTGTAGGTCTTCCTGGCCCCCTCCTTAAACAGGTCAAAGGTAAAGGACACCTTTACCTCGTCCATATCGGTATTTATTATGCCCTGGGTTCCCCTGCTGCCCTTGCCCGCCCTCTGCACACTGCCGTACAATGCCAGCGTAATTGCGTCCAGCACCGTGGACTTACCGCTGCCGGTAGGGCCAAATATGCCGAACAGGCCGGTTTCTCCCAGGGCGTCAAAGTCTATCCTCTGGACCTCCTTAAAGCTTTGGAGCCCCTTTACCTCAAGGTACCTGGGCCTCATACCCGTCACCTCCGGCGCTTTCGTCCTCCAAACCGTCGCTGTCGTTAAGAATATCCAAAAAAGTACTCATTAGCTCCTCGGATATTTCGGTTTTGGTCTTGTAAAGGTAATACTCCCGGAAAAGCTGGTCCGCGCTTTTGGTCTCCCGGCTTTCCCAGGCAGGAAGCGGGCAGTCCTGCTGCCTTATAACCGGCCTTATGTTTAGAACCCCCGGATTCAGCTCCCTTAGGTTTTTTTGCTGTTCTATGGTTATAACGCTGTCGGTATGGACCTCCAGGTCAATCCATGCGTTTTTGTCCCTTCCCTCGGCGGCCCACCTTAGGGCCTCTTCGATACCGTTCACCGCGACCCACCTTTTGAGCGGCCTGCCGCAGCTTAAGTACAGCTCCCGGATGTCCGCCGGCTTACCCGGCACTGCATCTACTATGTAAAGGGCCTTTGCATAGTCGGATTCCGAAAAGCTGTAGGCAAGGGGGGAACCGGAATAATAGGCGGGACAGGGTGCGGACTTGACCTGCTGCGGCCGATGCAGGTGTCCAAGGGCCGTGAAATGGGCCCGGGCGGGAAGGACCTCCGGCTCCACCGTCAGCGCACCGCCCACCTGCAGCACCCTCTCGGATTCCGACTGTTTGCCGCCGCTCATAAATAAATGGCTTAGGGCAAGGTTCACCGTGTCGGCCCTATATTTGCGGCTCAGGGTTGAAATTATACTGCCCACCCTGTCCGAATACGCCCTCTGAAGCCTTTTTTCATCGGTCTCCCTTGTTAGTAGCTGCTCAAGCCTTGCATCTGAGGGATAGGGAAGGGCAATAATTACCGCCGTATGGTCGCACCGGGAAACCCCCACTTCCAGCCAACCGGCACCGGAGTCCACAACCCCGGTCTTGGCGCTGCCGTATTTATTAACACCGGCCCGGCTGCCGGGATAGCCCAGCAGTATTATGCCGTTTTTTGACGCCAGCGGATTTGAAGCGCACAGCCTTTCAGGATTGTCATGGTTTCCGGCTATTACCACCACCGCCCTGCCGCCGCCGTCGTTCAGCCTGTCCAGAGCATAGTAAAACAGTTCCTCCGCCGCCGCAGAGGGGTTATAGCTGTCGTAAACATCCCCCGCCACCAGCACCAGGTCTATCCTTTCCTCGTCGGCTATATCGCAGAGTTGGTCGATAAACTCCCGCTGCTCCTCTATACGGCTTATATTCTCCAGCGACCGCCCGAGATGCCAGTCGGATGTATGCAGTATACGCATTCACCCACCCCCTTTGTTATTTATGGCCTGTAGTTAATACTCCGCCACCTGGCCCGTGTCAAAAAGGTACAGGTACTTCTCCGTCACCGGTTTGCCGGTGATGCGCTCAAGGGCCAATGCATAATACTCTATCTGTGACCTGTATTTTTCTTTTATCCTGTCGACATCTTCGCCGGACCGGGCGGAAGGTCCGTCTACCTGTTCCGAAGCAAAGGAATCGTCCCCTTGCTTCACCCGGTCGGTCTTGTAGTCCACCAGTATCATTTTTCCATCCTCTTCAAAGCAGCAGTCAATGACCCCCTGCAGCAGGATGGTTTCTTCCCCGTACACTTCTCCGTCCAGTTCCCGGTACACATCGGCGGCCCTTATGTCAAGGTTGAAGGGCACCTCCCTAAAAATTCGGTCCGCCTTGAGAAGTCTTTGCCCCAACTTTGAGCGGAAAAACTCTTCCAGCTTGGCGGTGTCCACCACTTGTGCCTCCTGCGGCGTAAGCAGTTCCCGGGACACCATACCTGCCACTTGCTCTTTTATCCCCTCCCGGTCAAGGGGTCCTGCAAGGTCCAGGTGCTGCATCACGAAATGCAGTATACTGCCCTTTTCGGCGGCGCTGAACCCCCTGCTTTGGTCAAGGAAGGAGGGCTTTTCCGCCAGCTTGGGGCCAAATGTTTGCATGGGAAGGTATTCCTCGGCAAACTCGGCACCGACACGCCTTTTAAGCTCTGTTACCGACAGTTTCACCGGCAGCCGGGCGGCCTCCCTGTAACGGTACTCCCATTCAAGCCTTTTTATTATTTCATCGCCGTACCGCCCGGCACTTTGCTCTCCACCGGTGCCGACAGCCTCCGTGGCCTCGTCGGCTCGGACAGTCCCAGTGGCCCTAAGGGTTTCATCCCCTTTGACCCCGGCAGCCTCATTCCCCTTAGACCCGGCGGTATCCCTGGAAAGTTCATTCTTGTTCCATATCTTGATATCCCAGCAGCCCTGCTGATGCAGGCCTTGTTCCTGCCCTGGTCCCGGGTCCATTTCACTGCACCCGCTTGCAACGGCGGATACCGGCCGGCACCCCGATGAGCTGCAAGGGCCGTCCCCATGGTTTATCGGCGCCGGCTCACTCTTCGCCGAACCGGGGGCCCCGTCCCCTTGCTCCCAAAGGCAGGGACACAGCCAGTCCAGGTAATTCCTCGCGTTTACCGTCCGGTACACCCCAAGCCTGCCTTTTTCTTCCCCCGGGCCGAGCCGCCACCCCTCCGCCGCTTTCTCCAAGTTCCTCACCGAGCCGGTAACTATCAGTTTTTCCCTGGCCCGGGTAAAGGCTACATACAGTATCCTCATCTCCTCCGAAAGCGTCTCCAGCTTCAACTTGTATCTAAGGGCCCGCTTGGCCAGCGTGGGATAAGCAATCCTTCTTTCGGGGTCCACGTAATCCGGCCCGAAGCCCAGGTCATGGTGCACCAGCAGCCTCCGGTTCATATCCTGGAAATTAAAGCTTTTACCGCACCCTGCCACTATAACCACGGGAAATTCAAGCCCCTTGCTCTTGTGTATGCTCATAACCCTTACAACGTTTTCATTCTCTCCCAGCACCCGGGCGCTGCCCATGTCACCGCTGCCCGACTTCAGGCTGTTTATAAAGTTTATGAAGTTGAAAAGCCCCCGGTAGCTGGTCTCCTCGTACTGCCTTGCCTTCTCGTAAAGCATGCGCAGGTTTGCCTGCCTCTGCAGTCCCCCCGGCATCGCCCCGGCAAAGCTGTAGTAATTGGTATCGGCAAACAGGTACCAAATAAGCTCGTCGGTGGACATATTACGTGCCCTCTCCCGCCAACCGTCCAGCCTGTCCAAAAAGGCGGCGGCTTTCGCGGCGGTGCCTCCGCCGCCGGTCTCCGCCAGCCCTTTCATCGCCACGTAAAAGGGCGCCTCCCGGTCATGCAGCCTTATATCCATCAGCTCTTCCGGTGTAAAGGCCCCCACCGGCGACTTGAGGACTGCCAGCAGCGGTATGTCCTGCATTGGATTGTCAATTATCTGCAAAAGGGATATCATTACCTGTATCTCGGCGGCCTGGAAATACCCGGTGGAGATATCGGCATAAGCCGGAACCCCCGCAAGGGAAAACTCCTCCATAAAAACCTCCGCCCAGTTCCTGGTAGCTCTCAAAAGCACCACAATATCCCTGTACTGCGCATCCCTGTAGCCTCCCAGCCGCCGGTCATAGACCCTCAAAGGGGGTGTGCCCGACGGGGGTTCCACCAATTCCTTAATCCTCCTCGCTATAAGGATGGCTTCCGACTGCACCGCGTCCGGCTCATCTTCCCCCAATAAGGCTTCCTCACCGTCATATTCTTCCTCCTCCGGCGGCAGGACTTCCTTCGCTGCGTCATCCGCCCTGTCTATGATATGAAGCTCCGCCGGTCCGCCAACTTCCTGGTCCCCTTCTGCGGGGGCCGGATACTCCGCCCCGGGATTCAGGGCTTCCTCCGCCGTGTAGTCAAGCTCTCCCACGGTATTCGACATTATCCTGCCGAACACCAGGTTGACCGCGTTTATTATGTCCTCCCTGCTCCTGAAATTCCGGTAAAGCATTATCTTCCTGTCCCTGCAGCCGGTTTCGGTGGAATAGTTTTTATATTTTGATAAAAACAGCTCCGGCCTTGCCTGCCTGAACCGGTATATGCTCTGCTTCACGTCCCCCACCACAAATACCCTGGGCCCATCCTTTTCCTTCCCCGATATGGTGTTCACTATCACTTCCTGGACAAGGTTGCTGTCCTGGTATTCATCCACCAGTATCTCCTTAAACCTTTCACGATACATCATGGCCGCCTCGGAAGGGACAATGCCGCCTTCGGCGTCCCTTTCGGTAAGCACCTCCAGGCAGTAGTGCTCCAGGTCATTAAAGTCCAGCACCGATTTTTCCCTCTTTTTGGCCGAGTACTTCCGCCCGAAGGCTGTCACAAGGCCGGACAGGCATTTTATAAACGGGTACATACTCCTTATGTCGTCCGCCACCTCCGCCGGTGTCAGCGCGAACAGCTCCTCTTTCATCTTTTTAATCCCGGCCTTTACACCGTTCCTTAGGGCGGTAACCCGTCCTTTTGCGGTTTCATCGGCCTGCTTACCGCACCGCGCAAGGCTGCCGAACTCCATGGCCAAAAAAGCCTCCCGCAGCCTGTCCCACTCCCCTTCGGTCAGCCCTATAAGCGATTCAATATTTTTTATATCCTCAAGGTACCTGCCCAGGTATGGTTCCAAGCCCCGGGATATGCGTATTATCCCGGCCGCTTCCTTCATCTTATCCAGCATACCGTCAAGTTCTATCCTGATGCTTCCGGCCAGGACCTTTGCCCATTCGGTGTTTCCAAAGTCCGCCCCTTGAGGCAGGTTAAAGCTTTCCGACTTTTCCCTCAGCCAATCCTCCGGCCACGGATAGCTCTGGACAAACTCGTACAGCCAAAGCACCATCTGCTGAAGCGCACGGTCGTCCTTCCTGCCGCCGCAGCACTCCACCAGGTTCAAAAAACCTTCGCTCGGGTCCTCGTAAAGGCTCTCGAACAATTCCTCCAGGGCTTCCATTTTCATCAGAACGGTCTCGGTCTCGTCCGCCACCCTGAACCCCGGGTCAATATCGATGCGGTGGAAATTGTTTCGTATCACATCCAGGCAGAAGGAATGCATCGTGGTTATGGTAGCCTTGCTTAAAAGCGACAGCTGCCTCTGCAGCCTGGCAGAGCCCGGGTTCCGGTCAAGGGCTTTCTCCAGTGCATCCCCAATTCTTTCCCGCATTTCGGTGGCTGCGGCATTGGTGAAAGTGACCACCATAAGGGAATCGATGTCCACCGGGTCGTCCCTGTCGGTAATACGTCGAATTATTCTTTCAACGAGAACAGCAGTTTTGCCCGCCCCCGCCGCCGCCGCCACCAGGAGATTCCGCCCGTTTTCGGTTATGGCTTCAAGCTGCTCCCTTGTCCATTCCATTTTATTCACTCGACCTCACCCTTTTTAAGCTTTTCTCTGTAGCCAATAAGCTCCCAGAACTGCTGTTCCTTTATATCCATAAAAACCCTGTACCGGTTGTCCGGAAAGACCGTATCAAACTGGCAAACCGGGGAATATTCGCAGTAGCTGCAGGGAGTAACCCCGTTCTTTTTATAAGGGGCTATGGATACGTTCCCCCCAAGCATCTGTTCCGCAGTCTTTGCCAGAAGGCCCCTTACATATCTTTTTAATAGTTCAAACTGCTCGGCGCTGGCCGCCGATGACTTGCCCAGGTCACCTCCCTTGTTTATCCTGGCGGGTATTATAAGGGAGTTTCCTTCCAGGTCCTTGTCCATATTCCTTATCACCTTTACATCCTTCAGTAAGAGACCGTCCATCCTGAGCTTTTTCATTATGGCCCTTTCTACCTCTTCGTCGGTCATTCCCCTGCCGTTTGTAATAATCGGGTCGTCTATCCTGAAATACAGGACCCCCGCCGGCAGCGCCGGTCCCTTCAACAGGTCCGGGACATTCTCCAAAAGTGCCGCAAGGTAGGTAATAAGCTGTACCTGCAGGCCGTAGTACAGGTCGGACAGATTGAATTTCTTTACTCCGGACTTGTAGTCAATAACCCTTATATAGGTGCCGTCCTCCGTCTGAAGAACATCCACCCTGTCAATCCTGCCGGTTAGACTTACCCTTTCGCCGGAGGGAAGGTCCAGCACAATCGGCGGAAGGCCGCCTTCTTCCCCGAAGGCCAGTTCGTACCCCAGCGGTTCAAAACCGCCCATCCTTATATGTTGAGCAATCATCCATACCGCCCTTGTCAGAACTCGTTTAAGTCTTAGGACAAGGTATTTGTACCTCGGCGAGCTGTCCAAAACAGCCGCCGCCTTCGAATCAAGCATACGATCCACAATGGCGTCAACTTCCCGGCGGCACCATTCCCTGTCAATGTCCCTCCAGGTCATTCCCTTTTCTGCCAGTTCTTTGGAGAACCGATCTATCACATTGTGCATAAATGTTCCCATATCCGGCGCACTGAGGCCGAACTGCTTTCTCTCCCTTGCCCTAAGGCCGTACTGCACGAAATAGGCAAAGGGGCAGGCCGCAAACCGCTCCAGCCTTGAAATGCTGGTGTACAGCGGGCTGCCGTACAGTTTCTTGGCCTTTTCCCCGCCTATGCTGCCGGCCTGGTTGGTATAATGAAGTCCCGAAAGCATGGTCCTGCACCGTTCCGCCCATTCGGGGTTGTCCATGTACCAGCGGTGCACCTGCTGCCATACTTCGTTTATTCCCGTCCCTTCCAAGCCTCTCCTTACATTGGAAACAAGCCGATTGAAGGTAGGCAGCGGAGCCGACACCAGTTCCAGGCTGTCGGCTGTGCTGTCCAAGACATTGCTGTATTCCTTAACCTGTGGAAAGATTTTCTTAATACGCGATATTATTACCGACGGCCTCATGGACCGTCCCCTATGGTCGGCTATCGGGTAGCTAATCCTCAGGTATCTCGAGGGGGCGGTCAAAAGGCTGTATATTAGGTACTGCTCCTCAAGGGCCTTCGTCCTGGTATCCTGGGCCAGGTCAATGCCCATGGCGCGCAGGTCTTCCCTGTCCCGGTCGCACAGCATTCCCTCGTCGCTGCATAGGATCGGAAACACGCCGTCGTTCACCCCAAGTATGTAAAGGGCCTTTATATCATGGCTCCTGGACCGCTCCGCGTTGGCCACCAGTACCTGGTCAAGGGCCGGGGGAATCAAGCCCATCCTGTACTCTGAAAGTCCTGCCTCCAGCAGCCTCCTAAAGCCCTCAATGTCCGTCAGCCTGTCCCCCACCGCTTCCACCAGTTGGTCCAACGCCTCCATGACTATGCCCCATATCTGCCGGTATTCATTGGCGAGGTTCAGCTCGCCGGTACTTTCCAGCCGGTGAATTCTCTCTTGAAGCCTTTCGGGCACCCCCACGTCACACAGGAAACCGTACAAGGCCGCGCAAAGGTCCCGCACCCTTTTTCTGCCCCTCATGTTTGAACGCAGGCCCTTAAGGGGTGCGGTTACCCTCTCCCTTACCCGGTTTACCCTCTCCAGCGTTTCCCTCTCATAATCCGACAGGGGGCCGTCGTCAAAGGATATCCCCATTCCCATGGTCCATTCCCCTTGACGGGTCCAGGCGCTGCCCCTGATACCGCAGGCCAAAACATAGTTTTCCAGGACGTCGATGTCCTCCGGCGAAATCCCTGCAAGCCCTGTTTTCAGGTTTCTGAACACCGCCTGGTAGGACCAGTTGTGTATGAATATATCCAGCGCTGAAAGTATGTACTGCACCAGCGGATTGCCAAGGATGTCCTTCTTGCCGTCCACGAAACAGGGTATCCCGTATTCGCTAAACACCGACCCAATAAGCTTGTCGTAGCTCGCGGAGTCCCTAAGCACCACCGCAATGTCCCTGTATCTCAATCCCTCGTCCCTGCACAGTCTAAGGATATCCGCCGCGGTATGCTCCACCTCCGAGTATATATTGGCGGCCGCAAAGATGCTTATATCCCTTGTCTCTTCTTGGTAAGCCCTGCAGGGGAAACGGAAATATTCCCTTTCCAGGTGCGCAAGGTCCCTGCTTTGGCTGAACCGGTGCGGCGGCTCGCCGGTCAGCGGCACCGGCGGCTCCATGTCAATACCCCTTTCCTTTGCCACCGCCATAAGCTTTGTAACGGTTCTTGCCACCGGCGAAAACACCCCGATGCCGTCACCGGCATCCCCGTCGATGCAGTCGGTGCACAGGCATACGCTCACGCTGTCGGCTTTTACCATCAGCTCGCCTATAATGCGGTACTCCTGCGGCGTAAACCCTGAAAAACCGTCCAGCCAAACCCTCGCCCCGTCAAAAAAGGTGCTCTGACCCAGTTTATCGGCAAGCAGAGTGAGCTGATCGTCGGAATCAACATACCTTCCCTCCAGCGCCGCTTCAAAGGCCCTGTAAATCGCCGCCAGCTCCCGCAGCTTTTGCTTTAACACACCGCTGCTTTCCGGGCTGTCGGCCGCTTCTTTCAGTTGGTCGGGCGTAACCCCGTATCTTTTAAACTCGGAAATGGCATCGGCCACCAACCCGACAAAGCCCTGCTGCCCCGCCGCCTTTGAGAATATATTAAGCTGCTCCTTCATGTCTTCAATTATGCTGCATAAGATTACCGTCTTGCCCGCAGAATTTATCGCCTTTCGCGTTATACCCCCCACCTCGTTGAATACACGGTAAGCCATTCGCCGAAAACTCATTACCTCCGCGCCGATTATACCGGTAGACCCTATTTCCTGCACCAGGTTTTTTTCCGCCTGGAGGGTATACTGCTCCGGCACAACCAGTATAAGCCGCCCCTTGGCCCCGTCCATAAGCGCCGCTTTTATCTCCTGCAGGCAGAGACGGCTTTTTCCGCTGCCTGCCCTGCCGTATACAATTCTAAGTCCCATAAGCATCAACCCGATTCCTTTTTGAAATATGTCCTCAGTCTGTTATAATTTAGATATAAAAACAGCTAAAACCAGGTATGTATACTGTAATTATAGTAAATACCGGCTGAGTTGTAAAACGGTTTTGGTGGAGGTGAACCATGGTTACCGGGTTGATAAACAGGAACGGCCCCTCCGGGGACATTTCCATTACAGCGGTGGAAATAAACGGCAGAATATGCGGATGTATATTTCAAGTTGAAATAACCCAGGAATTCCTCAACAGCGGCGCCAAGGAAGCGGACACGGTTTACAGGCTGACACTGCCGCCTCAAGCCTTTGTTACCGGTTTTAGCGCCGTTATGTCCCGCGAAAAGGTGGACGGCTTTATACTGGGAAAGGACGAGGCAATGGCTGCCTGCGGAAACCCCAAGGAGTTTAGGGATACCGCCCTGCCCCTGCAGCAGGAAGGCCCCTATATACTGGAATTTGCCGTCGGCCTGCTGCCCCCGGGTGAAAAAGCAAAGGTTCACATTTCATACATACAGCAGCTTGTATATCACCACAACCAGCTGACGGTTATAATACCGGCCATGACGGCCCGGAACGAAAGGCCGGAGGATTCCGCCGGGCAGGGGGAGCCCCGGCCTAGGGCATCACTGAAAATATCGGCGGACTTGTTTAGGAAGGTACTAAACTTTTATTCTCCTTCCCATCCGATACATGTGGACAGGCTTTCGGAATCCCGATACGTCATCAGCCTTTCGGGCCACTTGGACAGCGATTTTATACTCCAGTGCACCTGCCGGGAAGAGGAAAGCGCCGGCGGAGTATTCTGCAGCTGCGGGAATTCCGGCGGAGTGGTTTACCTGGAATTTGTACCCGAACTGTCCTGTCCAGAGGAAAGGAGAGCCCGGGACTACACATTCCTACTGGACATTTCGGAGACCATGGCAGGAGAAAAACTGGTCCAGGCCAAGCACGCGCTGAATACAATACTGCGCAGCCTTTCCGAGATTGACACCTTCAAAATCGCGGCCTTTGGAAAGGACCTTAACCTATTTTCCGGCGGCAGCAGCCTTCCCTTTGCCCAGGCCAGCCTTGACCGGGCGGCGGAATGGATAGGGACCTTAGACCCAACGGCGGAAGAAGCGGATATGTTTAAGGCAGTCCGGTACGCTCTTCCCCCCGGGGGCGGCGGGAAAAGCACGGTGCTGATTCTTACCGCCGGACAGATGGACACCACCGATGAACCGGTTAACTATATTTACCACAATATAGGCAAGAGCAGGCTTTTTATACTGGGGACCGATACTTACGCAAACAGCTGCATGCTGAGAAGAATGGCGGAAGCAGGCAGGGGCAGGTACCAATGCGTCTGCCCGGGAGATAGAATTGACGACAGGGCGGTCCGCCTGTTTGCCGGGATAACTTCCACCATGGCCGGTAATGTCCGGATGGACTGGGACGGCCTGGAAGTGGACAGCGTTTTTCCCACCGGCATATCCGGCGTCTTTGACCTGGAACCGGTAACGGTACTGGCGCAAGTTTCCGGGCCGCTGGATGGAAAGGTAGTCCTTAGGGGAAATACCGACAGGAGTCTATTCCATCTCTCTATCGACGCTTCGGATATAAAAAGGGTTGATGGTATGGACTTCCTTCTTAAGGCATTGACTCTACAAAAAATCAAGTACCTTGAGGGCATCCTTCCCTATACCCCTCCTGACAGGTATGAAGAGGTGCGTAAAGAGATAATAGGGCTTTCCAAGAATTGCGGTGTACCGTCATCGCTCACCGCCCTTGTCACTGTTCATACCCGCTCGACCCCGGTGCCGGTGCCCGTCACAACTCGCATGGTGCAGGTGGCAGTGCCCGGTGCCGGGGCAGTCCAGTATACACCCCCGGACCTCTCAGGCGGCGGATACGTCGCCACGACCGGGGACGGGACGCTGACCCGCAGCGACATTCTGAGGATACTGGCAAGAAACCAGCAGGCCGGCGGAGCCTTTTCGCCGGACAACGGGGACGATCCGCTGACAAAGGTGGATACAACCGCCCTTGTTCTTACGGCCTTCATGGCGGGAAACGAAAACATAAGGATGTACCGGGAACAATTGCAGAAATCTGCCAGGTACCTGGCAGAGCGTATAACAAACGGCGGCATTTCCCTGGAGCAGTCCAGGAATTCCGAAACGCTGCTAAGAACCGTACTGGCACTAAAACTCTGTCTTGCAAGCAATATTTTGAATAATACTACCCGGGAATGGGTTATGCAGTGCATGGATGACATAAGGGCAGCCTCCGAGGCGTCCACGTCCCTGGCGGACTGCCGCGATGAAATACTTGAACTTCTTGACAAGGGTGAATGGAAGGATAATGATACCATAAAGAAAATAGCGGACGTAAACGAAGACCCCGGGACTTTGTTGGACCGGTTCGGCCTTTCGGCCGACGAAGGCTTCGCCATACCCGCGCTGGCCAAATTGGCAATTTACCAGGCAGTAACCCCGTAACACGAGGCGGAGAACCCCGCCTTTTTTTTATTGGTCCCAAAACGGCGTCAAAGGGTTCCGAACGCTATTATTACCATAATGAATTATTTCTGCCCTTTAAGGTAAAAACTAAAGGTTGCAGGATATTTACAGGAAAGGTGCGCTATATGAGAATAAGAAGGCGGAAAACCGATAATACCTACAACCCCCTGACCGACAATATGGACATAAGCGAGCGCTTTCAAGAGGTCCAGAAAATGAAACTGGAATCCGGCCTTGAGCAAAACCTTCAAACGCTGCAGCAGGTGTGCGGATACAGCCAGGATGTGAAAATACGCCGGTTTAGTATAAACCGGCAAATACCCGCAGCCCTTGTATACTTGGACAATATGGTGAAGGATACAACGGTGGAAGAATTGCTCAGGACCCTTATGATAGATAC